>DDWF01000326.1:160-54332 GCA_002345845.1 Betaproteobacteria bacterium UBA2293
TGCCGATGTTGCCGGGACCGATCAGGGCGCATTTGATTTTTTTCATCTCATTCTCCGTGGGGATTGGTGGCCGGTTCAGGCGAACAGCGCGCTGACCGTGCCCAGGCCGTCGATGGCGACATCAAAGCGGCCAGGCTGGCTGACCGCGACCATCGGTCCGAGGGCGCCGGTGAGGACGATGTCGCCGGCTTGCAGCGGACGGCCACAGCGGACCATGACATCGGCCAGCCAGACGGCGGCGTTGAGCGGGCTGCCCAGACATGCCCGGCCGTTACCGCGCGAGACGACTTCGTCGCCGTGGCGCATTTCCATGACGCAGGCGGTCAGATCGACATCGGCCAGGCGCACCGGCCGGCCGCCGAGAACAAACAGGCCGCTGGAGGCGTTGTCGGCGACGGTATCGACGAACTTGATGTTCCAGTTGGCGATGCGGCTGTCGACGATCTCGATGGCCGGCAGCGCGTATTCCGTGGCGGCGATCAGGTCGGCGTAGGTGTGCCGTTCGTGCGTCAGGTCGCGGCCAATGACCAGCGCCACCTCGGCTTCCACCTTGGGCTGGATCAGCCGGTCGAGGGCCACCGGCTCGNNGACCGCCATATCGGCGAACAACATGCCGAAGTCGGGCTGGTCGACGCCGAGTTGGGCCTGCACGGCGAGCGAGGTCAGGCCGATCTTGCGACCGACCAGGCGGCGTCCTTCAGCCAGCCAGGCCCGAGTATTGAGCTCCTGGATGGCATAGACGGCCTCGGCCGAAGTCGCCAGCAGGCGGTCGCGCAACGGCGCAATTGGCTGCCGGCCGGCGTGGGCCGCCTTGAGCAGGGCGGCAGCAGATTCGGCGCTGAGCACCGCGTTTTGCTTCCTGGTGTTATCTGGATCAGTCATATTGTTTCCTTTCTTGGATGCAGCCGCCGTGACGTGGCATGAAGAGCGCGAGGAAAGTTCGCCAGCCGATGTTCAAATCTGAGTAAAGTCTAGAGACAAACCGTACGGTCTGTCTACAATTTTCAATTTTCGATACTGCAAGTCAGCCGCATGTACCAAGAACAATGATCGCCCCCCTTCAGCCCCCGCCGCCGCGAACACAATTCCAGCACTAACAGAAGCACCGATTTATCTGTTAATTCAGTTTGTTAAATAGATACGCCATCCGCACACACGGTCTCGAAACAGCGAGCCGCAAAAAAAACTGCTCAGCCCCGTTGACCTCGTTTCGCTTTGCCATTAAATTTCACAACAACAGACCGTACTGTCTGTTTGTTTATACGAACAGCGAGAAGACTGAGCATCCGCAGAAAGCGACGACACGACGCAATCGGTGGGTATCGCAGGCGCACACAACAGAGAACACCTCCCGAACAACCGTCACAGCGGACTTGGGAGCAATTTTTGGCAGAACCAAAGGAGGACTAGATGGGTGCATCCAATACCGACGTACTCGTGAGCGATGATGAGAAGCAAGGGCTTTTCAGGGTTGCTCGCAAGGCCTTTACCGATTCGGAGATCATCAAGGCCGAATACGACGAGGTGTTCAACAAGTGCTGGCTGTATGTTGGCCATGAATCGGAAGTCGCCAAAAAAGGCGATTTCGTGCGGCGCATCGTCGCCAAGCGCAATCTCATTTTCAATCGCGACTCGACTGGCAAGGTCAATGCATTCTTCAACACCTGCCCCCACCGCGGTGCCGAAGTCTGTCGCGAAGCCAAGGGCAACTCCAAGCACTTCACCTGCATGTATCACGGCTGGATCTTCAGCGCTGATGGCGAACTGAAGAACCTGCCGGGTAACGAACGCTACAGCGCCGACTTCAAGGAGCAGAAGCGCGGCAATCTGGTGCCGGTGCCCCGCTTCGAAAGCTATCGCGGCGTTTGTTTCGTCAATTTCGACCCGAATGCCTGCTCGCTGATCGACTACCTTGGAAATGCCAAGGAATATCTCGATCTGGTTCTTGACCAATCGTCTGAAGGCATGACCATTATCAGCGGCCAACAGGATTACGCCATCCGTGCCAACTGGAAGCTGCTGGTTGAAAACAGCAACGACGGCTATCACGCGGCGATGACCCACGCCACCTACCTCGACTACCTGGCCAACACGCACGCCAAGGGCCTCAACAAGGTTGCGCTGGAAGGTGTTGGCCGCGAACTCGGGGGCGGCCATGCCGTCGTCGAATACACCGCACCGTGGGGCCGCCCGATCGCCAACTGGATTCCAGTCTGGGGCGAGGAAGGCAAGGTGGAAATGGATCGCATCCACGCCCGCCTGGAGCAGGAGCACGGCAAGGCCAAGGCCGATCGCATCTGCTTCAAGAACCGCAATCTGCTGATTTTCCCGAACCTGGTAATCAACGACATCATGGCCGTGACCTTCCGCACCTTCTACCCACTGGCACCGAACTATATGAACGTCAGCGGCTGGGCGCTTGGGCCGATCAATGAAACCGAGTGGGCACGCAAGTACCGCCTCAACAACTTCCTGGAATTCCTCGGCCCTGGCGGCTTTGCCACCCCCGACGATGTCGAGGCCCTCGAATCCTGCCAGGCCGGCTATGCCAATTCCCTGGAAAGCGGAGCCGAGTGGAACGACATCTCGAAGGGAATGGGGATGGATGCCATGTACGACGATGAAATCCAGATGCGTTCGTTCTGGAAAGAGTGGAATCGTCGCGTTCAAGATGCTGTTGCCAAATAAGGAGAGCCGACATGAGTTTGCCGACTCGTAGTGAAGTTGAAGATTTTCTGTTTTTCGAGGCCGACCTGCTCGACAACTGGCAACTGAAGGACTGGTTGAAGTTGTACACCCAGGACAGCGAATATCAGGTTCCGTCCACCGACCTGCCCAAGGGGGCCGATCCGGAGCACAACCTGTTCTATATCGCTGACGATTTCATGCGCCTGGAACAGCGCGTGATCCGCCTCGGCAAGAAGACGATGTGGTCCGAGTATCCACGCTCCAAGCTCCGTCACCTGGTCACCAACGTCCGCGTGCTGGGCATGGAAGGAGAGGACATAACAGTCAAGGCCAATTTCGCGGTTTATCGCACCAAGTGGGAGAACACCGACCTCTACGTGGGTAGCTACGACTACATCCTGCGCCGGGAGGCCGATGGCCTGAAGATCCGCAAGAAGCGTTGCACGCTCGATCTCGACGGTCTGCGCCCGCAGGGCCGCGTCAGCATCCTGCTGTAAGTCCTGGTGCCATGAGGGGCTGGCGGCACCGCCAGCCCCTTGTTCGCCGAAACCTCATCTCGCTGGGAAACTTGCCCGTGAAACTTCCATTCCGCTACGAAAAGCTCGGCTACGCCGCGCTCAATGTCACGAATCTCGATCGCTCGGTCGCCTTCTATCGAGATCTGGTTGGCCTGGACCTGGTCGAGCAAACCGACACCGTCGCCTATCTCCGTTGCTCGTCGGACCATCACAATCTGATGCTCTACAAGGCCGAAACCGCCGGCCTGAAACGCGTTGCCAATAAGCTGGCATCGCCGGAGGACCTGACCAGGGCCTACGAACACTATCTCGCCGAAGGCCTCCACCCGGCCTGGATCAGCATGGAGGAATGCCATGCCTTGAAGCAAGGCCCGACCTTCCGCGTCCGCGAGCCGCAATCCGGCGTTCTGTTCGAGTGTTACGAGCAGATGACCCACATGGCACTGCCCTTCAAGGCGGCGCTGACCAAGATTGCCCGCATCGGGCACGTCGTCGTCGGCTCGGCGCAATACGAGCGGGCCGTTCATAACCTGAACACCATATTCAACTTCGCCATCTCCGACTACGTCGAAGGTAAGTTCTCGTGGATGCGCTGCTTCCCGAATCCGCTGCACCACACCTTCGCCATCGGCAACAGCGACCGCAACCACCTGCACCATGTCAACTTCATGGTCACCGATATCGACGACATCGGCAGGGCGCTGAATCGCATGCAGAAGGCCGGCGTCGAGGTCGTCTTCGGGCCGGGTCGCCACCTGCCCTCGACCTCGATCTTCCTGTATTTCCTCGACCCTGACGGCCTGACCATCGAATTCAGCTTCGGCATGGAAGAACTGCCGGAAGCCACCGCCCGCCAGCCGCGCATGCTCGAGATGCATCCCAACACGATGGACATCTGGGGCAGTTCGCCGAAGGAGCGTTTCGGCAAGGGCGGGGAAATCGAGGCCGACCATGACTGAGGCAAAAAAACGCCTGAACGGTCAGGTGGCCGTCGTCACCGGTGCCGCCCACGGCATCGGCCTGGCTATCTCCCACCAATTGGCCGCCGAAGGCGCCCGGGTGGTCATGGCCGATGTTCTCGAAGAGGCGATCAACGCCTCGGCCGCCGCGGTCAAGGCAGCGAGCGGCATGGAGACGCTCGCCTGGGTCGGCGATCTGGCGCAAGAAGAAAACGTGGCCGGACTGCTCGCGGCGACGCGCCGCACCTTCGGACCGGCCGCCATCCTGATCAACAACGCCGGCGGAGGCGTCATCCGTCCCTTCCTCGAGCACACCCCGGAAACGCTGCGCACCACCATTGACCGTAACCTGTGGACCGCGCTTTGGTGCTGCCGGATGTTCATCCCCGACATGCTCGACATGGCCTATGGCCGCATCGTCAATATCGGTGCCGATTCGGTGCGCAACGGCCTGTGGCAACACGCCGCCTACAACGCCGCCAAGGGCGGGGTGCACGGACTGACCACCGGCCTGGCCCGGGAATTTGCCGGCAACGGCATCACCGTCAACACCGTCGCGCCCTGTGCCGTACGTACTGCCGCCCTCGATCATGTCGAGAAGGTCAATCCGGCATTCGCCAGCCAGGTACTGGGTGTCATCCCGCTGGGGCGCGCCGGCGAAGTCGACGAGATCGCCAGCATGACGGTGTACCTGGCCGGGCCGGACGCTTCCTTCGTCACCGGCCAGGTGATCAGCGTCAACGGCGGCAGCACGATGCTCTAGACACGATGACAATGCAAACTCCCGAGCCCACCTCCAGCCCCGCGGCAAGCGTGACGCCTCCGTCTCCAGGTCGAGGTGAGCGGATAACCGGCAACGCACACAAGAAAACCCAGCCGGAACGCAGCCAGGAGGCCCGCGAACGGATCACGGCAGCCGCCATCACGGTACTGCGCCGCAAGGGCTTCGCCGGCTTCCGAGTGGCCGACGTGGCGACCGAAGCCGGGGTTTCGCGGGGGGCGCAGACGCACCATTTTCCGTCGAAGCGCGCACTGGTGCTGGCCGTTTTCGCCACCGTCTTCAACCAGGCGAGCGAAGCCAGCCGGGCACGAATTGCCGGCATCCAGCCGAACGACGACGTGATCGACGCCATTTTGGTCGACGCCGCCGAGTTCTTTCTGAGCCCGGATTTCCCGATGGGTCTGGACATGCTGGGCGCCGCTGAACGCGACCCCGAGTTGCGCGACGCCGTCAGCGAGTCGGCGCGCGCGACGCGTTCGCTGGTCGAACAGATGTGGGTCGATCTGCTGATCGCTCGCGGTTTGCCGCGACCCGATGCGGAAGACCTTCTATGGCTGATTTTCAGTGCCATTCGCGGATTGTCGGTGCGCATGCTCTGGCAGTTCGACAACGATCGCTTCGAACGCCTGAAGCGCATCACTTACCGTGCCGCCTGCGATCTCTACGAGAAAAAGCAGTCCGGCATTCACCTGAAGATTGCTGAACAAGCACCCAAGCGAGGAATACTGCAATGAGTCTGTGGCTCGATATGCTCGGTACGGAGATCCGCTTCGTCCAAACCAGGAATTTTGGACGCATCCGGATCGCCGAAGCCGGTGACCGCAAGGCCGAAACCATCCTCTTCCAGCACGGCATCAACGGCCATCTCGAGGCCTACGCCAAGAACCTGATGGCGCTCTCTCGGGAGTTCCATGTGATCGCCTTCGACTATGTCGGCCACGGGCTCTCCGACAAACCGCCGCTCGAGTACACCCCACCGCTGCTCGCCGAGCAGCTCGGCGAACTGATGGACGCACTCGATCTCGAAGCGGCCCATCTCTCCGGCGAATCGCTCGGCGGCTGGGTTTCCGCACTGTTCGCCATCAAGTATCCCCACCGGGTCAAGCGCCTGATGCTCAACACCGCCGGCGGGCTGCCAGTCGTTTCGGCCAAGGGTAAGGCGGATCTGCAAAACCTGATCAGCCTCAATGAGCGCAACGTCAACAACGTGCCAACCGAGCAGAGCGTGAAAGCCCGGCTGGAGTGGCTGATGCACGAGAACAACCGACATCTGGTCAACGACGAGTTGATCGCCCTGCGCCTGGGCATCTACCTGCGCCCGGAAACGCGCGCCGTGGCACCGACGATCAACCGCATCATCAACCGTCACGACGAGTTCCTGATTCCGGTCGAACAGCTGACCTGCCCGACCCTTTTCCTATGGACAGTGGACAACCCGATTCATGACCTGGAGACAGCCCGTGCCGCGGCGGCCCGCGTTCCCGCTAGCCAGCTCTACATCATGAAGGGTGACGCGGCCCACTGGCCGCAGTACGAAGTCCCGGAAGAATTCGATGCCGTGACCTGCGAGTTCTTCCACACCGGCAAGGTCAGCGGCGCCGAAAGCGCCTGACGGAGCGGTGACGATGAGCGGAGCCTGCTGCCATGGCGTGGACATCCACACCCACGTCGTTCCGGAAAACTTCCCGGTCTTCGCGGGCAATGGCAGCACCGTGGCCTGGCCGAGCATGGCGCCGGCCCAAGCCTGTCACCGGCACGTGATGATTTCGGGGAAAGTTTTTCGCACCGTCCCGGACAAGAGCTGGGATAGCGGCAAACGCATTGTCGACATGGACGCCCTGGGCATCGAACGCCAGGTTCTGTCGCCCATGCCGGAATTGCTATCCTACTGGCTGGATGCCGGTGATGCGGCGACCCTGACGCGGCATCTCAACGAGACCATCGCCGGCATGGTGCACGCTCATCCCGGGCGCTTTTCCGGCCTCGGTGCGGTACCACTGCAGGATGTCGGACTGGCGATCGACGAACTGGAGCATGCAGTTCAGCGGCTCGGGCTGGCCGGCATCGAGATCGGCACCAACGTCAACGGCTGCCCGATCGGTGCGCCGGAGTTCGAGCCATTTTTCGCCGCGGCGGCCAGCCTGGGGGCGGCGATCTTCATCCATCCGCTGCGTCCCTGCGGCATGGAGCGACTGCTCGGCCCTGCCCTGCTCGAACAGGTCCTCGCCTTCCCATGCGAAACCGGCTTGGCCGCCGCCTCGCTGCTGACCGGCGGCACGCTGGCCCGGCATCCGTCGCTGCGCATCGCACTCAGCCATGGCGGCGGATCCTTCCCGGCGCTGGCGGCACGGCTGAACCACGCCTGGAGCATCTTCCCGGCCTTGCAAGAAGTGATGCGTGAGGCGCCGCTGGAACTGGCCAGGCGCTTCTACTTCGACAGCCTGGTTTACCACCCGGAACTACTGCGTCAGCAGATCGCGCTGTTCGGCAAAACCCAAACCATGATCGGCAGCGATTACCCGTTCGTAATCGAAGAAAAAGCCCCGCGCCAACGCATTCTCGAACTGGGTTTCGATGCCGAAACACAGGATTTGCTGTGCCGTGGCAATGCCCTGCGCTGGCTTGGTCAGCCAACGGCAAACAACGACTGGAGCAAGAAATGACTGAAAGTTTTCGGATCAGCCTGAGCGGCAGCGAGACGACTTACATGGCCAACACGGGCGATACGCTGTTGCGCGCCGGCCTGCGCCAGGGTCTGGGGTTGGCTTACGAATGCAATGTCGGCGCTTGCGGCTCCTGCAAGTTCGACCTGATCGCCGGCGAGGTCGACGACCTGTTCCCGGAAGCCAGCGGCTTGCGTCCCAAGGAGCGCGAGAAAGGCAAGCGCCTGGCCTGCCAGTGCGTACCGCGCAGCGATTGCACGATCAAGATACGCAGCGGCGATGAATACCTCAGCGCCATTCCCCCGGCCCGCTTCAAAGCCCGCTTACTCGACAGGAGAGCACTGACCCCCGACATTTCGCTCTTCACCTTCGCCAGCGACGGGCCGGCCGAATTCCTCGCCGGCCAGTACGCCATGATCGGTATTCCCGCGCTCAGCCAGGCCCGTGCCTACTCGATGTCGAACATCGCCAACGAAGAAGGGATCTGGCAATTCATCATTCGCCGCGTTCCCGAGGGCAAGGTCACGGCTTATCTGTTCGACCGCCTGCAGCTTGACGAGCAACTCGATCTCGACGGTCCTTACGGCATCGCCTACCTGCGTACCGACGTCAGCCGCCCGATTGTCGGCATTGCCGGTGGCTCCGGCCTGGCGCCCGTCCTCTCGGTGCTGCAGGGGGCCGCGCGCAACCGATGTACCAATGGCACCCGCCCGGCCATGCTCTACGGTGGGAGAACGCCGGCCGACATTCCCGATGTTCGGCGAATGGCCACCGAGGCCGGCATTGAAGTCGACTTCCATCCGGTTATCTCGGCGCCGGTAAACGGAGCGAGCCGTGAATGGCATGGCGACGTCGGCTTCGTCCACGAATTCATCACGAAGAAACTGGCTGCGCCGCTACCCGATTACGAATATTACCTGGCCGGCCCGCCACCAATGATCGAAGCGGCCGTGCGCCTGCTGGTCGCCGAGCACAAGGTGCCGACGACGCAGATTCACTTCGATCGATTCTTTTAAGACTGACCCCGAGGAGGAAAATCAATTGGCAATTTTGAATCTTTGCAAGGCCGAGGACGTTGCTCCCGGCGAATCGCTGCTCGTCGAACTGGACGACTGCCCGCCTCTCGCTGTCTTCAACGTCGCCGGCGAGTTCTTCGTCATCAACGACACCTGCAGCCACGGCGATGCTTCGCTCTGCGATGGCGAAATCGAGGATGGCGAAGTTGAGTGCCCTTGGCATAACGCCAAGTTCTGTATCAAGACCGGCAAGGCACTGACCTTTCCGGCCGTTGAGCCCCAGAAGACCTACAAGACCCGTGTCGAAGACGGCACCGTAAGTATCGATGTTTAAACATCGTGGGTTCGGGCTTGACTGAACCGTATTGAGATCGCCGGCCAAACTCTTGGCCGGCGAGAACCGCTCACTCCAGCGGTTTCTGGCGTTTGAACACCAACGGTACACCCGCGTGGCTGCGCTTGGTCATCCATGTCGCCAACGCCGAATCCATGTAATCGGCGTGGGCGGGAAACCACTCCATGAGGGCGACAGCCAGCTGCCTGACGACCTCGACATTGCCTCTGGCCAGCATCTCCCTGACCTCATGAACAGAAGCCAGCACCTTGTCGTGCTCGGCAACATGGCAATCCTTGGCGGGAAAGTCATTCTCTGCCATCCAGCAGCTCTCTTCGGCAAAATGCGTCACGGCGTGCACAGCGAAGGCCTGAAGCGCATCCATCAGTTCCATATCGTCGACCGTCAGCAGGGCATCGACCAGTCTGACGAATTCGCGATGGGTTGCATCCATCGGCGCATAACCGAGCAGATAGCGATCATTCCAGACAAAGCCATCCGGCTCCGGCGAGTCAGTTTCGTTCATTCGACACTCCTCGGCACAACATATAAACCGAACATACGGCTTGTCTTTTATCAACAGTGCGACCAGGCCGAATCATCAAAGCCCGGTGGCAGGCGTTATCAGCGCTTGGGCAAAACTTTCTTTTTGCGGTCGAACAACTCGAACGCGGCTTGATAGGTAATCAGCTTGACCCGCTCGAAGCGCTCCTTGTCAAACTGCCACAGCAGGCGCACGGAAAGGCCGCGAATCGAACTGAAGACCAGCCACAGCACATCTTCAGCATCCTCTCTGGACAAACCACGAGTCAGCAGCAGGCCAATCCACATGTCTTCGACGAGATGGCGATTCGAGCGGGCAACTTTCTGCACCGCATCACGCAATTCCGGATCACGTCCGGCCGCACCCAGAATGTCCAGACCGATGGAAAAGTTCTGCCCGAGAAAGAAGTCCGAGGCATCGGCAATCATTTCGGCAATTACGTCATTTTCCGGCTTGACTGCCGCAATCCGCAGACGGCTGGCTTCGGTCGCCTGATCAAAAACACGGGCGACAGCACACAGGACCAGATCGACCTTGGTCGGGAAGTGGTGGGTCTGAGCCCCACGCGACACGCCAGCCTCTTCCGTAACGTCCGCTACACGAAAACCCGCGTACCCCTTGCTCCGGAGTATCTCAACAGCGGCGCTGATGACGCGCTCCTGAGTTTCGGAACTCCTCTCGGCTTGAGTTCTGCGCTTGGGCTTAGCTGACAGCATTTGTCGCACCTGCATCAATATGGGCAATGCCGCGATTTTACCAAGACTATCGAGGCAATCTCCCCTTCACTGATGCATTGACGATAGCCACCGATACCTGGCGAAAGAAGGCCAATCAAAGAAAAAATGGCCGATCCGGGAACTCCTCAACCCGAATCGGCTAAGCCACCAGCAAGTGCGCAAGAGTAACAACATGCCAGCAGAGGAGAGAGTCAAAGCAGCTTCACAAGCTCCTACTCACAGGAGTAAAAAAGAGCCAATCAAGCCCACATATTATTTCACAATATTGTATTTGTGCATACCAGTTTTTAACACACGATATGTTTAAATCGCTTCCGCTTAAAACGTCAGCCCATCGCTTTCAGTTGCTGAATGATCTCACCGGCCATCGGCTGGGCGTCGCCGTAGAGCATGCGGCAGTTGTCGGTGTAGAACAGGGCATTCTCCACCCCGGAATAGCCGGTACCCTTGCCGCGCTTGATGACGATGACGTTCTGCGCCATGTCGGCGTTGAGGATCGGCATGCCGTAGATCGGGCTGGTCTTGTCGGTGCGTGCGCTGGGATTGACCACGTCGTTGGCGCCAATGATCAGCGCCACATCTGCCTGAGCGAACTCGCCGTTGATCTCTTCCAGGTCGAAGATCTTGTCGTAGGGTACGCCAGCCTCGGCCAGCAGCACGTTCATGTGTCCCGGCATGCGCCCGGCTACCGGGTGGATGGCGAACTTCACCTCGACGCCGGCTTCTTCCAGGATCGAGGTCATTTCCCATACCTTGTGCTGGGCGTGGGCGACGGCCATACCGTAACCGGGAACGATGATGACCTTAGAGGCGTAGCGCATCATCGCCGCCGCATCTATGGGGCCGACTTCCTTCATCGTGCCACTGATCGCCTCGCCGGGGCCGCTGGCCGCCATGGGCGTGAACAGAATGTTGGAGATCGGCCGGTTCATTGCCTTGGCCATCAGTTGCGTCAGCAGTGTGCCGGCGGCGCCGACGACGATGCCGGCAATGATCAGCGCCGGGTTGCCGAGGACGTAGCCTTCGAAACCGACAGCCAGGCCGGTGAAGGCGTTGAACAGCGAGATCACCACCGGCATGTCGGCGCCGCCGATGGGCAGGGTGACGATCAGGCCGAGCACCAGGGCGACGAGGAAGAAGGCGATGACCAGTTCCGGCTGCTGCGGCGCCAGGACGATGACAGCGAGTCCGAGGCCGATGGCGACGACAGCGAGTAGCACGTTGACCGCATTCTGCGCCGGCAGCCGGTAGGCCTTTTTGAGCACCCCTTGCAGCTTCGCCCAGGCGACACAGGAGCCGGTGAAGGAGACGGCTCCGATCAGCGCCCCGAGCGTGGCCAGCGTCGCGGCAACCAGGCCGTGCATCTCGCCCTTGGCGAACTCGACGGCGGCAATCGCCGCCGCTGCCCCGCCGCCCATGCCGTTGTAGATGGCGACCATCTGCGGCATGTCGGTCATCTTGACCTTCTGTGCCGAGATCCAGGCGCCACCGCCGCCAATGACCAGAGCCAGGGCGATCAGGCCGATGTTCTGCAGGCCGGGAATGAGGAAGGTGGCAGCAATGGCCAGCAGCATGCCGTAGCCGGCGATGACGATGCCCTTGCGGGCGCTGGCCGGCGAACTCATGCCCTTCAAACCGAAGATGAACAGCGCGGCGCCGACGAACCAGGCGCCCTGGACGTAGAAGGGGGCGCTCATTGTCCGCCCTCCTTCTTCTTGAACATGGCCAGCATGCGCTCGGTGACGACGTAACCACCGGCGGCATTGGCGGCGCCCAGCGCCACGGCGAAGAAGCCGATGGCCTGTTGCAGCACCGTTTCGGCCATGCCGAGGACGATCATGGCGCCGACGACGACGACGCCGTGGATGAAGTTGGAACCGGACATCAATGGCGTGTGCAGGATGACCGGCACCTTGGCGATGATCTCGTAGCCGGTGAAGGCGGCGAGCATGAAGATGTACAACGCGAGCAGGCCGTCCATCAGGCTTCTCCCAGAACTTGTTTGACGGTGTTATGCACCGTGGCGCCGTCCTTGCACAGCAGGGTGCCGGCGACGATTTCGTCGCTCCAGTCGAACTGGAGATTGCCGTCCTTGATCCACGGCGAGAGGAAGTTGTAGATGTTTTTGGCGTACAACTCGGAGGCGTGGGTCGGCATGCGCGACGGCAGGTTTAGTGGCCCGTGGATATTTACGTCGTTGGCGATGACGTGTTCGCCGGGCTGGGTCAGGGCGCAGTTGCCGCCGGATTCGGCGGCCATGTCGACGATGATGGCGCCGTACTTCATGCGGCCGATCATGTCGGTGGTGATGATCACCGGCGCCTTCTTGCCGGGAATGGCGGCGGTGGTGATGACAACATCGGACATGGCCACGGCCTTGGCCAGTTTCTCGGTCTGCGCCGCCTTCTCTTCGGCGGTCAGTTCGCGGGCGTAGCCGCCGGCACCGTCGGCCGAGACGCCGGTGTCGACGAACTTGGCGCCGAGCGATTCGATCTGTTCCTTGGCCGCGGCGCGCACGTCGTAGGCTTCGACCATGGCGCCGAGGCGCTTGCAGGTGGCGATCGCCTGCAGGCCGGCGACGCCGGCGCCGATGACCAGTACTCGCGCCGGGCGGATGGTGCCGGCGGCGGTAGTCAGCATCGGGAAGAACTTGGTGCAGCGGGCGGCAGCGATCAGGCCGCACTGGTAGCCGGCGCAGGAACCCTGCGAGGACAGCGCGTCCATGCTCTGGGCGCGCGAGATGCGCGGCAGCAGTTCGAGGGCGAAGGCGGTGATTTTCCTAGCGTTCAGCGCCGCCAGGCGCTCGCGGCTGTCGTAGGGCTTGAGCAGGCCGATCAGCACCGACCCCTCGGGCAGTGCGGCAATCTCTTCCGCCGACGGCGGGGTCACCCGCAGGATGACATCGGCGCCCACGTAGGCTTCGGCCCGGCCGTTCACGAAGTCGACACCGCTGTAATCCGGGTCGAGGAAGTGACTGTTGATGCCGGCGCTCTGCTCCATGCGCAGGCGGGCGCCGAGGGCAGCGAATTTTTTGGCTGTCTCGGGAACGAGTGCCGTGCGGTTTTCGCCCGACAAAAGCTCTTTACCTACCGCAATAACAATTGACTGCACACCGTTACTCCTTTGGTATCTCGGGTCAAGCCGATGTTTTTACTTCGGCATCCGTGTCAAATTTCTGCAATAAGACAGGCACTGAACGAGAATGTCACCATGTCTTCAACAAGATTCGTATTCTTGCATACTATATTGATAATTACCACGTGTGACCGCAAGTAGCTTGCGTGAATATCACCGGGAAGGCATTTTGAAATTCGCGTTCAGTGCCGAATCATTCACAAACAAATAGTGAGAGCGCACAAATAATCGCAAGCATCGTTTAGAGGAAATCGAATGCTATCTTTAGCTATCGTTCCTGATAGCGAAATCCCCCTCTCAAGCCTATCTTTCCCGCGAGACACCACAACTTCCGCTGCCTATCCTCCAGTCATGTGCTCAATAGAGCATCAGACCGCTGCAGCACAGGGGAAATCAGCATGTTCACTGCCACCTCAGCAATGCCCCAGCATCGCTTCTCACCTCCCAGGGAGGAGAACGTAGCTCACCATGTTATCGAGACGCGCCTTTGGCTTGAGGAGCACGACTGGCTCTATCGCCTCCTGCACAGCGAAGACAATGTCTCCCCGACCTTCCGCTTTCCCGATCTCATCAGCGCCAGCGTCTCTCTGGTCTTCAGGCACCAGGATGCCCCGTTTCGGATCTTCCGGTTTCTCGGGACCGTGCTTGTTCTCCGCCCGCCCGAGACACCGCGCCGCCGCGAATCGATGTGGCGGCAGCAGTACCAGTTGTTGTTGGACCTGCAGCGTTCGCCCGCCAATCGGCACCCCAACCCAAAATTCCAACTCGACCAATTGACCACAGCCTGCGTCGCCCTTTGCCGTGCGGAGGATGGCTCGGGCGCCGGGATCCTGCGGCAGGCACGCCGCAACATGGCCGAACGTTCCCATCCCGGGCGGGATGCGCCGCCTGGCTGAGGCTTACGACGCCTTAACTAGTGCCCCTGACTGGCATCCACCCGCTCCCAACCTGCTCGCTCACTATCACCTCGCCCGGCTAGACGCCGGACCAACCCGAAGCCGACCCTGACCGTCCGCGCACAGCTGACGGCCCAAACCTCCGCTGCCCGCGCCCCGGCGGGTCGTTCCGGTTTCGTTGGAGAGGTGCTCATGCGTCTGTTGCTGCATTTTGCTGATTTGGCTGCCTTGGCTGTCTTGGCGACCGCGTCCACCTGGGCACAGGCCTGCTGGGAGGAGGCGGCCCAGCGTTACGGCATTTCGGCCGACCTGCTCTATGCCGTTGCCCGGGTCGAGTCGAACCTGAACCCTCAGGCCGTCAACCGCTCCCACCGCCAGCGCACTGGGTCCTACGACATCGGCCTCATGCAGATCAACAGCGGCCACCTGCGGGCCCTGTCCCGTCACGGCATGCAGGAAGCCGATCTCTATGATCCGTGCACCAACATCCAAGTCGGCGCCTGGCTGCTGGCCGACAGCTTTTCTCGGCGGGGGGCGACGTGGGATGCCGTCGGCGCCTACAACGCCGCCTGCTCGCAACTCAAGGGTAAGGACTGCGTCGAGGCCCGCGCCCGATACGCCTGGCGGGTGTACCGCCAGTTACCCGCGCAACGCAGCGCGCACTTGGGCGAACATCAGGTAGCGGCGGCGACCACGATTCCCGCCCTGATGTCGGTGAAGGTCTCACCATGACGGCCCGCTGCCTGCGCCGCGTCGCTGCGCTCGGCCTCGTCGCCAGTTGTGCGGTCATCGCGTCGTGCAGCCTGTTCCGCACATCGGTGCCGGTCGAGGCTACATTGGGGATGCATGCCGGAACGCCTGCTCGGTTGGCCCAGCTCGACTACGGCCACCGGGCCAGGTTCGCGCAGTGCGTGCCCCCGGCATGCCCCACGCGCACACCCAAGACACTCGCGCCGGAGACGGCCAGCCAGCCAATCGCGCGCGAAGCCGCAGTCCCCCCCGCCGAATCCGTCACCCCCGCTCCTTTGGCGCAAGACTCTACGACGCAGGCGGAAAGCTCGCGCATGGTCATCGTGCAGTTCGGCCTGGGCAGCGCCAAGCTGAGCCTCGCCGCGCGCTCCCAACTGAACCGAGCCATGGGCGACCCGCTCCACGTGCGCCGCATCAAGATCGTCGGCCGCACCGACAGTACCGGGCCGCTGGCCTTCAATGAATCGCTGGCCTTCGCCCGCGCCCTGGCGGTTCGCGACCACCTGCGCAAGACCTATCCGATGCTGGCCGCCACGCTGACGCTACAGGCGCGAGGGGCGTGCTGCTTCATCGCCCCGAACGACACCGTGGCCGGCCGCACACAGAACCGGCGGTCCGAGGTGGTTTTCCAGATGAGCCAGAACCTGCCATGACGCCGCACCGGTCGCCCGCTCACATCTCAGTCCTTCACCCGTCGAGTGTTGTGCTCCCACCCGCAGGCGCGTCCGTCCGCCCACCCGCCTTCCCACCGCTATCTCACTTTCAACGTTCCACCCATGCCCGGAGGTTTTCATGAACACTGCAGTCCCTTTTTCTTCCCCCCGCGTCACCACCCGCAAACCGATGACCGTCGCGCTGCTGCTGGCGATGATCGTCGTCGGCCTCGGCACCGCTTTACCCGGCTACGCCCTGGACCTGGTCGCCTTCACCGGCATCACCGGGCCGCTCACCTCGGCTCTGACCCAGATCGCCGCACTCGGCCCGGGCATCAAGGCCCTGGTCGGGTTCGTCGGTTTCGTGGTCGCGCTCATCTCGCTCTCGGCCCTACGCAACTTCGGACCGGTCCTGTTCTACGTCGGCCTCGCCATATTCGCCGCCGTGGGGCTGGTGATCGCCGGCGCGATCATGGGCGCAGTGGTCTGAAACGCCTGCAGCGAACCCAGGAGACCACCATGCAAGCGGACACCTTTATCCCGCGGCGTCTCGATGACCAATGGAAGATTGGCTTCTGGGATATCGATGTTGCCGCGCCGATCCTGTTCATGTTCTTTGTCGGCTACCTGTCCGGCAGCAGGTTGTCCTTTGCCGTCTGCATGGCGATCGGCATCTTCGTCGCGCGCTGGATTTCGCGCCTCAAGGCGGACAAGCATCCGGCTTTCGCCATCCACTGGCTGTATTGGCATCTGCCGGCCAGTCCGCTGAGCGCGATGCGGGCGACGCCGCCATCGCACATCCGCCGCATGGTCGGCTGAGCCTGGAGAGAGACATGAACCCCCACGCTCACTTCGTTCGCTGCCCCCCAAGGGGGCGCTCAGTGCCCTTCGGGCGGCCGGGCGGGCACTGACCATGGACTTCGAACGGCTCAACGGCGACATCAAGGAGATGCGGCGCCGCAATCGCGGGCTGGGCCTGGCGGTCGGCGTGCTCGCGGCCGGCCAGATCCTCGCCCTGGTGGTGATCCTCAACCTACTCGGGACGGTGCGCACCGTGGTCGTGCCACCCTCGCTCAACAAGACCTTCTGGGTCACCCGCGACCAGGCCAGCAACGAATACCTCGAGCAGATGGGCAGTTTCATCGCCTGGCTGGTGCTCGACGTGACGCCGGCCTCGATCGACTGGAAGAAGGACATGCTGCTCGGCTACGTCGAACCCGATCAGTACGGCCCGCTCAAGACGCGGCAGGAAGTGGAGGCCGAACGCTTGAAGCGCATCAACGCCGCAACCGTGTTCGCGCCCCAGCAACTCGTACCCAGCGAAGAAGGACAGAGCATCGTCATCCGCGGGCGCCTGCGCACTCTGGTCAACGGCTTCGAGACCGCCAACGACCTCAAGGCCTACCGGGTCGAGTTCAGCTACGCCGGTGCGCGCATGCATTTGAAGAGTTTCAAGGAGGTGACCCATGCCGGCAACTGAACCAACCCAAGCCCGATCTCCGCATCGGTTCGTCCCTGTGCCTCAGCACGGATGGGCGATGAGTGCCGCAATTGCCGCAACGGCCGCCATCGCCACCTTGACGGCCGTGCCCGCCCAAGCGCTGCAGATCGTCGAGGCCAGCGACGGCGTGTCGGTCGAAGCCATCCTGTCGATTCGAGAACCGACCCGCATCCGCATCGAAGGGGCATCGATCACTGACGTCTTCGGCAATATCCATTCGAGCCAATGCGGCATAGCGGCAGCCCTTTCCGCCAACCCGGTCACGGGGCCCGCCGGTGCCGGTTCATCGCCGATCAATCCGGCCGGAGATATCGCGCTAACCTGCGACCGTGACAAGGGCGAGATTTATGTCCGGCCGGTGGGTGATTCCGCCAAGCCGATCAACCTCTTCGTCGCATCGGCCAACGCCACCTACACCTTGCTGCTGCGCCGCTCGGACACCCCGGCCGACACGATCGCCATCCGTGACAGGACACCGAAGGCCTTGAAGCATGCGACATCGGCTCAGACTCCAGTCGGTCCGTCACCCAACCAGATACGGGCCATGAAGGCGCTGTTGGTGGCGATGGCTTCGGATCGGGTGCCACCGGACATCCGGGTCGAAGATACCCGCGGCACGCTCCCGTTGTGGAACGAGACACGGTTTTCCCAAGTTCGGCAGTACGAGGGGCGCGGCCTGGTCGGCGAGAAATACCTGCTGCAGAACATGAGCGATCTCCCCATGGTGCTGGCCGAACCGGAATTCGACCGCGTGCAGGGCAACGTCGTCGGTATTGCTGTCGAGCATCACAACCTTCGCCCCGGCGAGAGCACCAGCGTCTATGTAATCCGCCGCGGAGAGATGCCATGACCACGCCGCGTCAGTGGATGCAGACGCTGCGGGGCTTACCGAATCAATTGCTGCAGCGTTTGTCCCCTCGGCAGCGCCAGTACGCCATGCTCGGCGCCCTGATAGCCGGCGGCGTCGGACTACTCTGGTCGATTTTCGCATTCACGGCCAGCAGTCCGCCAGCGAACAGCACGCAACCCGCTGCCGGGCCCGCCAATTCGGTCACCAACATCGGCGTCATGTCACCTGGCGCCCAGGTCAATCCGGTCGACCAATGGGTCGGCACAGCCGGGCGCAAGCTTGCCCAGTACGAGAACGAACGCGAAGAACAGGGACGACTCAACAAGGATCGCCAGACCTTCGAAGCGAAAACGATGCAGCGCTTTGCCGAGTTGGAACAGCGACTGACCTCGACCCAGCAGGCCGCCGCTACGCCCCAGCCGCCCACACCAGTCCCGACCATGCCGAACAGCATGCCGCCAGCGGCGAGCCTGCCCCCAGTTCCGCCGCCATCCAAGGGCTTGCCCACCGGAGCAATGCCGAGTGGCACGCCAGGCGACTTGCTGGTGCCGACCTCCATGCAGGCGCCAAGTCCAGGGATCGCCCGGATTACGGTGGCCGAGCGCTCCCTGCTCGCCAATACCGGCGAGAAAGACAAGCGCGCCACGGGTGCTGGATCGCAAGCATCTGCCCGGACCGTATCCACCTTCCTGCCTGTCAGCTTTACCCGTGGCACGCTGCTCGGCGGCCTGGATGCACCGACCGGCGGTCAATCCCAATCGAATCCGCACCCTGTCCTGATCCGTCTTTCAGACAACTCGTTCCTGCCCAACCGCTTCCGCGCCGAATACCGGGAGTGCTTCGTGGTGGCAGCCGGCTATGGCGACATCAGTTCCGAGCGGGCTTACCTGCGGACCGAGAGTCTGTCTTGTGTGCGGACTGATGGCGCGACGCTGGAAGTCAAGATTCAGGGTTCGATCTACGGCGAGGATGGCAAGGTCGGCATGCGCGGGCGGCTGGTCACCAAGCAGGGCCAGATGCTCGCCAACGCCCTGCTGGCCGGCGTGGTCAGCGGCATCGGTCAAGGTCTGGCGACCTCGTCGACGGAATACAGCACCTCGGTCCTCGGCACAGTCGCCAGCGCCACCGGTTCCGAAGCCTATCGCGCCGGCCTCGGCTCCGGTGTCGGCAAGGCCCTCGACCGGCTGGCCCAGTACTACATCAAGCTCGCCGAGAACACCTTCCCGGTCATCGAAGTGGACGCCGGCCGCGAAGTCGATGTGGTGATCACCAAGGGCGTGCGCATCGATGTACCGATGACGGCCGGCGACCCATCTTCCGCCCGCTTCGCCAATTCCCCTGAAACCCGTTATCTGGAGACCTCGGACGATGGCAACTACTAAACCCATGCGCCGGCGAGCACTCATCGCTGCCTTGAGCACGATCCTTTTAGGCACCTGCTTTCCCGTCAATGCGGCTATGCCCGACGAGATGCAACTGATGTCGGCCTTGCAGAAAGCCCATCCGGGAACGCAGTTCTCCGGCATCGCCCGGACGCCAGTTGCCGGCCTCTACGAGGTCTGGATGAACGGCAACGTTGCCTACGTGATGGCCAGGCAGCCGCGCTACTTCCTCTTCGGCCATCTGTTCGACACCAAGAGCATGAGCGATCTGACCGGCCCGAAACTGGCGCAGGCCGGTAAGGCAAAAAGCCCCGATGAAGCGCCTCAGAAATACCAGCCAACCACAGCATCACCGATCCGCTTCGAACAATTGCCCCTGAGCGACGCGATCAAGACCGTGCATGGTGCCGGTCAGCGCCGGGTGGCCGTTTTCAGCGACCCCAACTGCCCTTACTGCAAGCAGTTGGAAGCAGAGCTGGCCAGCCTCGACAACATCACCATCTACACCTTCCTGCTGCCTTTCCTGGGAGAGACGAAGCCGATCGCCGTCTGGTGTGCGACAGATCGCGCGGCTGCCTGGCGGCGCCTGATGCTCGATGGCAACGACAGCCTGCTCAACGCCTCCACTGCCTGCGACCACCCGATCGATCGCAACCTGGCGCTGGCCCGCCAACTCGGCATACAAGGCACTCCTACCCTGATCTGGGCGGATGGCAGCCGTAGCGAAGGGTTCGTCGGGCGAGCCGTAATCGAATCACGACTCGCCGCGGCCGCTTCACCAGTTGCCCCGGAGAAGCAGCCATGAAGACACTCGTTCAGCGAATGGGTGCCCTCTGCCTGCTCCTCCCTTTGGCCGCCTGCATGAACATGTCCGGCCTGGGCGGCGACTCTAAGTATGCCTGCAAGGCCCCCGACGGCGTCGCCTGCGACTCGGTGTCCGGCACCTACGCCAATGCGCTCCAGAACAACCTGCCCAGCCAGCAGCCCCAACGCTCCGCACGCCGGCAGAAAGAAGCCTCCGAAGAAAGCTTTTCCCTCAAGGAAGGACGTGCCATTTCCTCGGCAACGGCCAACGCTCCCGAGATGACCGTGATGGCCAGCCCCCTACGTACCCAGGCCCGCATCCTGCGGCTGTGGATCAAACCCTGGGAAGACGCCGACGGCGATCTCTACGATCAGGGCTACGTCTATGTCCAGGTGGACAACGGCCAATGGCAGATCGACCACGTACAACGCCAGATCCGTGATTTCTATGCACCGCTGAACCCCCCGCCCAAGCCAGCCACGGAGGCGGCCGCCGAACCCGGCGCCAGTACGCCGCCCCCGCTACCGATGCTGCAACGCCCGCAGCTGTCCGGGCCCGGCGCTGCCCCTGCGCAGTGAGGTCCATATGAACACCGCCCACAGCGATCCCCATTTTGTCCGCCAGCGCGACCACGCCCATGCGCCGCGCTTTCCCTTCGGCGAGCCGGCGGACACACCGGCCGAACAATTCGCCAACTGGCTGCCCTATTCCGCCTATCTCGCCACCGAGAAGATTTTCGTGAACCGCGACAGTATGGGGGTCATGCTCGAATTGATGCCGCAGTCGGGCGCTGACGAGCGGATGGCCGAAGTGCTGATCTCGCTTTACGCCAATTGCCCGCCTGGCACCGGCATCCAGTTCCATCTCTTCGCCTCGCCGCAGGTGCGTAGCCAGTTGCGCCAGTACGCCAATCTGCGGGTCGAGGATGAGGATCAGGCCGAGCAGGCCAAACAATGGGGCCGCCCGGCCCGTAACGAGAACCTGTTCCGCAAACTGGCCCGCCAGCGCGTCGACCACCTGCTGCAGGGCGCTCAGAAGTCCCTGACCGCCGGCTTCCACTACACGATCAGGGATTTTCGGCTAATGCTGAGTGTTGCCTTTCCGGGCGATCCGGAAGACCTCAACAAGCGTGATGAACTGCTCGCCCTGCGCGACTCGATGTCGTCAAGCCTGCGCTCGGCCTCACTACCCAATCGCGTCTGCAATGCCGCCGACCTGATCAACTGGTGTGCCCTGTTCACCAATCCCGACCGCATCTCGCAGACCGATGCACCGGATCTCAATTATGACGATGGGCGCGAACTGCGCGATCAGATCGTCGACTTCGACACCATCCAGGACCCGCATCCGAGCGGCCTGACCTTGTGGAAGGAAGCCAGTCCCGACGTACTGGAGGCGCGCTTCTACTCGATCAAGAGTTTTCCGGAACGCTTCGCCCTATGGCAGATGGGGTCGCTGATCGGCGACCTGATGCAGCCAGCCTTGCAGTACAGCGCGCCCTTTCTGCTGACCCTCGGCGTCCAGGTCCTCGACCCCAACCTCACCAAGTCGGTGGTCACCGCCAACCATGTACGGGCGACGCAAAACGCTAAATCGAAGATGGCCGACGTCATGCCGGACGTGAACAAGAAACTGCAGGACTGGACGGCGGCGGCCGATGCCATCGACACCGGCGGCAACCTGGTCAGCCTCTACCACCAGTTGGCGCTATTCACTGCCCCGAACAAGGCGGTCGCCGCCCATGAAGCCGCCAATGCGATCTGGCGCGGCCGCGGCTTCCAGCTCAATGCCGACGCCTACATGCACCGCCAGGCCTTGCTCGCCAGCCTGCCGATGACGCTGACCGAGAAATTCCACAAGGACTTGGTCAAGATGCGCCGCGTCACCCGCAAGACCATGGCCAATGCCATCCATATGGCCCCGCTGATTGCCGAGTGGCGCGGCACGCGCACGCCGGCCCTGGTCTTCGGCGGGCGGCGCGGCCAGTTGATGACCCTCGATATCTTCGACAACGATCTCGGCAACTACAACTTCGCCATCATCGGTGCCCCCGGCTCGGGCAAGTCGGTGCTGATGAATGAAATGGCCTGGTCCTACCGCGCCATCGGCGCCAAGGTCTGGATGCTCGATCTCGGCCGCAGTTTCGAGAAACTGTGCCGCAAGGCCAACGGCACCTATATCGAGTTCCGCCCCGACGTGAATATCTGCCTGGACCCGTTCACCCACATCGTCGACATCAACGAAGACATTGACATGCTGGTACCCGGCATCGCCAAGATGTGCTCGATGCAGCACACCCTGGAAGAGGTCCAGTACAAGGCCATCTCGGCCATGATCCTCAAACTCTGGCGCGACTACGGCAATGAACTACGCATTACCGGCCTGCGCGACGCCTTCAAGAGCGGCACCATCGATGAATTGGGCGTGGTCGGCGACCAGCGCATCAAGGATCTCGCCATCATGCTCAATCCCTATTCCCGCGGCGGGCAATACGAGCGCTTCTTCGAAGGCCGCAACAACATCGACTTTTCCAACGACTTCATCGTCATCGAGAACGAGGAGCTGAAACGCCGGCCAGACCTGCATGCGGTGGTGAACATTCTGCTGCTCCATCGGATCACCGGCGAGATGTACCTCACCCGCAACCGGCGCAAGGTGCTGTTCGTCGACGAGCTGAAACAGCAACTGGGCGATATCGGTGCCGACGATCCGGTCAAGGCTGCCGTCATCGAGGAGGCCGCCCGCCGTGCCCGCAAGTACGGCGGTGCACTTGGCACGGCGACCCAGAGCGCCGACGACTTCTACGGCTCGACCCAGATGGAAGCGGCCTTCAACTGCTCGGACTGGGTCTTCCTGCTGCGTCAGAAGCCCGAATCCATCGAAATGCTTGACCGTAAGGGCCGGCTGACCATGGACGAACCGAAGAAGCGACTTCTCAATTCTCTGCGCACCGAGGCCGGCGTCTTCTCCGAGTTGTACATCTCGTCACCAGTCGGCGAAGGTGTCGCCCGCAATATCCTCGATCCGGCAACCCATCTGCTGTTCTCCAACAAGTTGGAAGACAACGCCCCGATCGACGAATTGCGCGCCCAGGGCCTGTCCATCGACGAGGCGATCAGCGAACTGCTGCGCCATCGGGGGCATACGGTATGAAACCGAGCGCCTCCCAGTTATTGCGCCAGGGCTTGCTGACCCTCCTCGTGGTGTGTGCCGCCCTGACCGCCTACGACCGCCTCGTCCTGCGCCCCGCGCTGGTCATCGGCGTGGTCGACGTGGCCGACGTGTACCGCGCCAAGGAAGCTGAATTTACCCAGATCCTGACGAAGGCCAGCTCCGAGGAAGACCGGCAAAAAGCCCTGTTCATGGCACGTACCTTCGCTCAGCGCCTGCCGGTCGCCCTTGAGGAACTGCCGCGCGAATGCGGCTGCCTGGTCGTCCTCAAAACGGCCGTGGCCGGACCGACCCCGAACACCGTTGATCTGACGGCCACACTGCGCAGAAAGGTGACTGCACCATGAACAGCGATCCTCTTCAACAGGCAGTCGCCATACCTGCAGCACGCCCCGGCCACGGGCAACGCATCTTCGGTTGGGTTGCCGACTTCCTGCGCCATGCCCGCCAGCGCTGGTACCTCTACCTGCCGATCATCGTCATCTGGAGCCTGGCCTATGTCCGCCTCTTCGTCGATGCGACACCGCGAGTACCGGTCCTTTTCAACTGGACACCGAGCCTGCCCTATCGCGTTGCCTGGCTGCAGCACGGCCCGCATCGGCTACAGCGGGGCGACTTCATCGTTTTCTTGTTTGCCGGCGAGGCGCAGCGGCGTTATCCGGGGCTGCTCGGTCAGCCTTTCTTCAAAATCGTGCGCGGGTTGCCGGGCGATACCGTAACCGTCAGCGGTCGGCAGGTGACCATCAATGGCCAGGACGTCGGCGTGGCCAAGACACAAACCTTCGACCACAGGCCACTCGCGCCGATTGCGCCGACCGTCATCCCGCCCCGCTACTACTACGTGCAGGGCACCAGCCCCGACTCCTTCGACTCGCGCTACCAGGAAAGTGGCCTGGTCCGGGCGGAGCAGGTTATCGGTGTCGTGGTCCCGCTGTTCTGAGACGCCAGCCATGCCCCGTCCCCTCTTCACGCTTGCGCTCCTCGGTCTTCTGAGATTTTCCAGCGCATGGGCCCAGCCGCCTCTGGTCGGTGCCGCATTACCGACCCCCCCAGGTAGCCCGCCAGCTACGCAAGGAACGCAGATCTCCGACAACAACATGCCACTGGCCGACTATCTCGGCCTGCTGCGGCAGATTGCTCCCGCCGCCGAGACCGGGGCCCGAGATTACCTCGCCGCTTTCGCACGGCGCTGCGACCGAGCCCTGACGCCGGCCGAATTGCGCCGGGCCATGGCAGATGGTGACGGCGATCCGGTGCTGATGGCACTGATCCGGGCGAACCATCTGGGCGACACCGCCGGGCGCGAACAACTTGCCGGACAAATTCGCTGCCCGGGCAAGGTGGTGCGATGAAACACCTGATCGCCATCCCGTCCCTGCTCTTCGCACTGCTGCTGGTCACGCCAGGCGCAAAAGCCCTTGATCTGGGCGTCATCGGGCCAAGCTATGAGATCAGCGAACCGCATCTGCTTCAAATGATCGAACAGCGCCTACGCGCCAAGGAGCGTAGCGGCGAACTCAAGCGCCTGGAAGATCAAGCCCGGGAACGCGGTATCGCCACCGTGAGAAACCCGCCACCGGTCGCCGGCCTGCATTTGACCGAGATGGCCAGGACCTTCTACTTCGACCCGAGCTTCACGCTCGACCGCAATATCCTCGGCCCCCGGGGCGAGTTGCTATTTGCCGCCGGCACCCGCAAGAACCCGCTGGAAGTGGTGTCGCTGTCCCGGCATCTGCTGTTTTTCGATGGACGCGATCCAGCCCAGGTCGGCCGTGCCCGGCAGTTGATCGCCTTCTATCAGGGACGCGTCAAACCGATCCTGGTCGGCGGTTCCTACCTCGACCTGATGAAGTCATGGCGCATGCCGGTCTATTTCGATCAGCAGGGTCTACTCACCCGCCGCCTGGGCATCACTCAGGTCCCAGCCCTGGTATCGCAGGAAGGATTGCGCCTGCGCATCGACGAACTGGAGATCGCGCCATGAGCCAACGCTCCTTCGTGAACAGTCTCCCTACCCTTCTGGCGCTGCTTCTCGGCCTATCCACCCTGCCAGCCCTGGCTGCCGGTACAGCCACCTGCACCGGCAAGTTTCCGAATCCGATCACCGATATCTGCTGGTCCTGCATCCTGCCGATCAGCATTGGTAGTGCGCGCATCGCCAATTTCGGCGATCAGGAGGACACCGACAATCCGCCCAATCCCGTTTGCAGTTGCCTGGTCAATCCGATCGTCGGTCTGTCCATAGGTTTCTGGGAGCCGGCGCGACATGTCGAAGTGGTGCGCAAGCCTTTTTGTCTCGTCTCCCTCGGCGGCGTCGATCTCGATCCGGGCATCCCGGCTCCCGAGGCGGCCCGCTTTACTCGGCCGGAAGGCGATGGCGACGGTGGCGGTTTCTATCAGGCGCATTACTACCTGAATCCGGTGATGTACTGGCTGGAAGTGGTCACCGACTTTCCCTGCCTGGAGAAGAGTTCCTTCGATCTGGCCTACATGACCGAAGTCGATCCCTTGTGGGCTGATGACGAACTCACCCTGATCCTCAATCCCGATGCCGTGCTGTTCGCCAATCCGGTCGCCATTGCCGCTTGCGCCGCCGATTGCGTCGCAGCCTCGGTCGGCTTCGGCATACGCGAGATGTTCTGGTGCGCCGGTTGTCAGGGCGGCGTGTATCCGCTCAATGGGCACGTCCCCTACCACCTCGGTGGCGTCCGTACGGCCGCGCTGATGGCCCAGCGCTTGAGCGCCAAGATGCACCGCGAGTTGGTGGCCTGGGGTTGGCATGGCAAAGACGGGCTGTGCGGGCCGTACTTCGAACCGGTGATGGACAAGACCGCCTACAAAACCCAACTCACCTATCCCATTCCCAACACCGACAAGGAAGGCGGCCGCTGCTGCCAGCCCTTCGGACGGACCACCGTGCTCTGGGGGGCCGGCAAGGAATACCCGGTGCGCGGCGAGGACTTCGCCTTCATGTTGTTTCGCAAAAGGAATTGCTGTGTCGGCTACTGACTTCCATCGCTTCCTCGCTCCCTTGATCCTCAGCCTCAGCGCAGCACTCGCTGCCGGAAGCCCGGCCCAGGCCCAGATTTCGCCGGTCGTCACGGAGGCGGACATCGAACGAGCCCGGCGTGAGACCCCCACGGTCACCGAGCAAGACGTCGAGTTGGCGCGGCAAAAGTACGCCTTGCCGAGCGAGGCCGGACACCGACCAGCTCCGCAGAACAGCCCGAACCTGGAGGCGCTGCCCCTACCCGCAACGTCCGTACCGGTCGACCTGGAAGCGCTGGCTCGCGGCTATGGCAGGCAATCCGATGCGACGACTCAGGCGCAAGGACTCGCTGCCGGGCCAGGGCTTTTCATCTTCGTCAGCCTGAACATGCCCCGCGCCACACTGCAACGTCTCGTCGACCAGGCGGCACGGGCCAAAGCCGCCATCGTCATCCGCGGCTTCGCCAAGGGCTCGCTGCGCGACACGGTCGGCCAAGTCCAGGGCTTGATCGGCAAACAGCAGGTGGCAATCCAGATCGATCCGCTGGCCTTCGACCGCTTCGCCATAGCCAAAGTACCCAGCTTCGTCTTGGTGCGCGACGGCACGCGTCCCGTTGCCTGTGCCAGCGGCAGTTGCGCGCCCGCTGACAGTTTTGTGCGTGCAACCGGTGACGTCAGCCTGGATTACGCGCTGGAACATATGCAGCGCTCGGCACCAGGCTTCAGCCCAGCCGCCGAACTATTCCTGAAACGCCTCGGAGGATAGGTATTCCCCATGCGCCGCCTGATCATCTGGATCACGCTGTTCTGCTTCATCACGACGCAGAGCGCCGCCATCGCCGGGCCGTTTGAAGAGGGCACAGCCGCCGGGCAGGCGGTCAACCCAGTCGTTCGCGGCACAGTGAACATGCCCAGCGCATCGAACGCCGTGCCGGAGTACACCACCACACCTCCTGAAATGGCGTATTACGGTCAGCCCAACCTGTCGGGTGCAGCCAATGCCCGCCTCAGTACCTGCGCGGCCAGTACCAATGATCCGGTCTGTCAGGCCCAGGACGGCGCGCTGACCTCGGCCAACACGCCCCGTCCGGCGATCTCCACCTACGATCCGGCGGTCTCCGCGGCCCGCGACATCGCCCGCAATCCGTCGAGCACACTGGGCAGCCTGGCCGACTATTACTCGGGCTGCACCACCGCCGAGGTCGGCACTGCGGCAGGCACCACGACCAAGGTCTGCAACCGCTACAGCGGGGTCGGCAACTACACGACACGGCGCGACCTGACGGTCGAGATCGACCTCCAGCCCAGTTGCATCGAAGGCACCTGGATCGCCCACGATCAGGTCAACCGCAACGGCGCTGACTACATGGTGGCGGAAGCGCAATGCCAACTGCGCAGCGATGGGCTGCAGCGTTTCCGCTTCTATGCGGCCGGTGGCCAAGGGGCCTGCATCGGCTGGCAGACCGTCGACCTGCCGACCGCACCGGCCACCCAGGCCAGCTATGTCACCAACCTCGCCCCCCATTGGGAAGGCCATTGCTGGAGCCCGTTCACGGTCAACATGATGCCCGGTTCAGGCTGCACAGCCGGGACGTGCAATTACACCTTCCAGTTCAGCGGCTTTGGCGGACTCGTGAAATGGAACCTGCCCCTGTCGTTCGTCCAGCCCGCCATGGTGCAACACGAGACCGATGTCTGGGTCGACAAGAGTGCCGTGCTCAATGCGGGTGGGCGCTGCTCCATCACTACTGCCGACACCTGCGTCGACGGCCCGGCGACCAAGGCCATCGAAGGCCGCGCCGTGACCCGTGCCTGCTGGTCCTATGAGCGCACACTGACCTGCACCTCGGGCGCCCCGGTCGACGAGTGTGCACCGCTGGCCAGCAGCGGCTGTACTCCGGCCAGCAGCACCTGCAAGCAAATGAATGTCGGCAGCGGGCTGTGCGAAATCACCCAGGACACCTATACCTGCCCGGTCGCCGCACAAACTACGACCACCGCATCGAACTGCCCGGCCAACGTCTATTGCCTGGGAACAAACTGCTTCAACACCAGCTACACCAACGATGCCGACTTTGCCCGTTCGATGTCCCTGATGGAAGCTGGACGCGAAGCGGGCGTGTATCTCGATACCAGCAAGATGCAGGTCTTCAAGGGCGAAGGCAACCGCTGCCGCGACCGCCTGCTGAAGAACTGCTGTAGTTCCGACTCGGCTGGCGCCGGCATGACCAATCAGAGCCTGTTCGGTACCGGTTCGAGTTTGGTCTACGACGTGCTGATGAATTCCCAGAACCGCGAATTCCTCTACCAGGGGATGCAGGCCTTGCTGCTGGGTGGCGGTTTCAGCGGCAGTTTCACCACCTATGGCATCACCGTCGCGGTCAACGGTACGGCACTGCCGGCCAGTTCGGCCGTGCTCTATTCCGGTGAAAGCCTGGTCGTCGCCTTCGACCCCTGGTCGCTGGTCATCGCGATCGTCATCTACATCATCATGTCGATGTCCTCCTGCAACGAGGAGGAAGGCAAACTCGCCATGAAGGAAGGGGCCGGCCTGTGCCACACCGTCGGCACCTGGTGTTCCTCCTGCATCCGCATTTTCGGCAAGTGCGTCTCCTGTATCGAACACAGCACCGGCAAGTGCTGCTTCAACAGCAAACTGGCCCGCATCGTCAATGAGCAGGGCCGCGTGCAGGTCGGCAAGGGCTGGGGTTCGGGGAAAAGCCCCGACTGCTCGGGGTTCACCATCGCCCAACTCCAGAGCCTCGACTTCGCGGCCATGGACCTCACCGAGTTTTACGCCTCTATCGTCCCGACTTTGCCCAACGCCGGCGCGCTACAGGGCAGCAACGCCGCCCGCCTGACAACCTGCTACTACGGACAGGGGAAGTGCCAATGAAAATCGCCTACGCCGCTGCCTTGATCGCCGGATTCGCGTTGCCCGCCCTCGCCGACGAAATGCCCAGAGCCCCGGTCGCGGATCCGCGACCGGTCATGTTGGCCGCCCTCCGATCCGTCGATGGCGAGGCCCACGCCATCCTCAGCGGCGAGATTGCCGAGGCCCTCACCCAGCGCTTTGCTGCCACCTCGCCAATCTATATCGATGTCACGACCGAGAAGCGCTACGCCCAGGCCGGTTGTGCCCGCTTGAATGTCAGGTTCTGGCAGGACGGGGTTTTACTCCCCGGTGCCTCGACTCCGCGGCGCCAGACCATGGATTTCGGCATCAATTACTGCCTCGATGGCCAGCCACCGCAATCCCTGAAGTAGCTCATTCATGAATAGCCGCAACCGCCCCGCCCTCCCGCTGCTGCTGCTGACCTTCGCCATAATTCTCGGCAGCGATAGCGCAACAGCCCAGGATGCTGCTTCCCGCTACTGGGTGGACAGTTGGCGCGGCTGGCATTTCTATGAAGCGCCGGCACCCGATGAACACGAACAACCATTGCTACCAGGCAAGACCACCGCGACTGCGCCGCCAGCCCAACCGCCGCGGGCACCGGAACTGGTCGGATTCGAACGCCTTCAGAAAACCCTGGAAGAGACGCGCAATATCGCCATCATGCGACCGAGCGAAGCCAATGTCCGGCGCTATATGGAACTGGAGTCCCAGGTCGTCGCCCGCGCTTCCTATTTCGCCGACGTCGCGCAGCGCGTGGCCTGGGCTACACCGCAACTGGACCCGACCCTGCAGGGCCGCCCAGTCAATGCCAAGGCCCTGGAGGTTTTCGACCAAGCCGAACTGGTGGATCGCTCGCGCGCCATTACCGATCTGGGCAAGGATCACGTGCTGTTCTTTTTCTACCGCTCGGACTGCTCGTATTGCCATGCCTTCGCGCCGACGCTGGCCGCCTTCCAGGTCCGTCACGGTATTCAGGTCGTCGCCATCAGCGTGGACGGTGGTCCGCTGCCGAGTTTCCCCAATGCCCGCCCCGACAACGGCATTGCCACCACCCTGAAGGTCAGCCAGGTGCCTGCCGTCTTTCTGGCTCAACCCTTCACCGGAAAAATCTCTCCCATCGGCTTCGGCGTGCTCTCTGAATCCCAGTTGCTTGAGCGCATCGCCACGGTGTCCGTTCCGCAAGCCGAAACCATGCTGCCCACCACCACACAAGGTCTCGCCCTACCCCCGGAGGTGCCATGAAACATTACGACCATCCTCATTTGCGGCGTAGCACTGCCGCCTTCCTGGCGCTGCTGCTGGCGATCCCGTCCTTCCAACTGCAGGCCGGCGATCTCAACAGCGAGGTGAACAACATGTTCAACAATCTGGGCGCCATTGGTAACTACACGGCACCGGGTGCCTTCCGTGGCCAGACCTTCAATACCTACACCGGCGGCAACTTGATGATGCGCTCACCAAACAAGGTTTATCAGCTGGCCGCCATCCAGTTCCCGAGCGCCAAAGCCGGCTGCGGCGGCATCGACGTCTTTGGCGGTTCCTTTTCGCACATTTCGGCGACCGAGTTCAAGAACATGCTGAAGAACATCACGGCCGCCCTGCCAGGGATCGCTTTTCAGCTCGCCCTGGAGGCGGTCTCGCCGCTGCTCGGCGGGCTGACCAAATGGGCCAAAGGACTGGAGACCTGGATCAACAATGCCCGGATCAATTCCTGTGAAACTGCCAAGGCCATAGTCAGCACGGCGGCCGAATCGATTGGCTACAGTTCTCAGGAAACCTGCGCCGATCTGGCTATCGAGATGGGCATGGAAAGCGATCGCGATGCGGCGCGTCGGCGCTGTGCGACGGATCGGCCCAGCATTCTGTCCTCAGCACGCTCATCGGCCGACCCGAAGGTAAAAAACAAGGCGCCATTCGTCGGCAACCTGACCTGGAAAGCCTTGCAGTACACCGGTGCCTATCTGGATGACCAGGAGCGCGAATTGATCATGAGTCTGGTCGGCACCATCATCTATTACCCGGAAGAGTCGGCCCGCGACCCCGAGCCGATCGCCCCGACGCTGACCTCGATCAGCCAGTTGCTCTATGGCCAGGGTGCGGCTACCGGTACGGATGTCGTGCAGCATGTCTTGAAGTGCAACGACTACACCAATTGCGACGTGGTCTCCTTGAACACCACGTATACCCACACGCCCTTTACCGCCAAGGTCGAGGCGATCATGCGCTCCATTGCCGAGAAGATCACGACTCGCACCGCCATCCCCAATAACTCGGCCGAGGTTGGTTTCGTGAACCAAACCACTGAACCGGTCTACAAGATGTTGTCCATCGGTACGAGCATCCCGGGATCGGGCTTGGCCGACAGCCTGATCGCCCAGTACCGCGACGTGATTGCCGCCGACTACGCCTACGTCTTCCTCGAACGCAATCTGCGTCTGGGCATGGCCGCGCTAGACAAGAACTACACCCTGCAGCAGTCGCAACGGGAGCAGGCCAACCAGGTCCGCCAGCGGGCGCAGGCCATGCTCATGCAACTCTCCCAGGAAAAAAATCTGCTTTACCAAAAGGTCGGCTCCTTCCGGGCGGTATCGAACCACTTGGAGCAACTCGAACGTCAATTGCGTTCCAGCATGCCGCAACACGTGATGGACATGCTCGGCCAGCAGGCCGCTTACCTGTCGCAATAAAGACGAAGCGATAGCGCGACAGGAGAAAACACCATGTGGGAAATCTACGCCTACCAGAATGCCGACAGCCTGTTCGGCGTCTTCAATGCAGCGGCAGCGATTCACGCCTCGGGCGACTATGCAGCAGCCCTGGCGGCCGTGGCCTTCTGCGGTTTTGTGGCGGCCCTGATTGCCTACGCTTTTGCCCCCGAAAAGTTGCAGGGCTGGAAGTGGCTGGGCACAGTCGTACTGGTCTTTTCGGTACTGATCGTTCCCAAGGTCTCGGTGGGCATCGTGGACAAGACCGGCGGTTCGGCCGTCAAGATCGTCGGTAACGTACCCTTCGGGGTGGCCGCGCTGGGCAGCATCACCAGCACGATCGGCAACACGTTGACCAGTCTGTTCGAAACGGCGTTCCAGGTTATCCCGGGCGTCGGCGCCCTCCCGGTCGAATTGAGCTACCAGCAGAACGGACTGATGTTCGGCAACCGTCTGATCCGTGAAACCGGCAATGTGGTGTTCCAGGACCCGGCCTTCCGCACCGACCTGATCAACTTCATCCACAACTGCACGACCTACGACCTGATCGACGGCACGCTCGATCCGGCAGCCTTTTCTGCATCGGACGATGTCTGGCCGCTGATGGCCTCACCCAATCCGGCGCGCTTCAGTACGCTGACCGGCGCCGGCGGCAGTGTCGGCGTCGATACCTGCCCCAATGTCTATCTGAGCCTCAATGGCCGCTTGCCGGCCCAGATCAGCCGCATCCAGGGGCGTCTGGCTTTTCAGCTCAACCCGACCTTGCCCGGTGCGGCCGCTGCAGCGGCCATCGCCGGGCAAATCCAGCAGGCCTATCTCAAGAACAGCATTGCCACCGCGGCGGCAACGGCGGCCGATCTCATCCGGCAGAACGCCATGCTCAACGCGCTTGAGGACACCAGCAAGATCGTCGGTCAGAAGGTTAACGACCCGGCGGCGATGGTGCTGGCGGTCGGCCGCGCCCAGGCGGTGGCCCAGCAGAACGCTTCCTGGCTCAATTACGGCAAGGTAGCTGAACAGGCTTTGCCCGTTTTTAGAAACGTGGTCGAGGCGGTGACCTATGCGATGTTCCCGCTCTTTGTGATGCTCCTGCTGCTCACTAGCGGACGGGAGACAATGCTCGCCTTCAAAGGCTATGCGGCCGTGTTGATCTGGATTCAATTGTGGCCGCCGCTCTATGCAATCCTGAACTACATGGCCTCGATCTATGCGGCCTACGACCTTGCCGCAGCGGCCGACCTCGGAACGGGGGGCAAATCGCTGGCACTGCAAACTGCGTCCACGATCTATTCGCGGGCAATCTCGGGGGAGGCCGTCGTCGGTTACCTCGCCATCAGCATTCCTTTCATTGCCTGGGCCGCCCTGAAGCGCATGGAAAACTTCGGGACTGCACTGGTCGGTGGCTTGTCGGGGCTACAAGGGATGATCTCGGGCGGCACCTCAGCCGCCACCGTTGGTAACGTCTCGATGGGGAACGTCGGCATGGACCAGATGCAACTGGCACCCAACCGTACGTCGGCGTTCATGGGCAGTTGGCAGAACGACCTCTCCGGAAACACTTTCTCGTCGAATGCGCTGACCGGGCGTACGGCCGTCAGCCTACTGCGCAATCAGGGGTTTGCTTCCCGGATGGTTTCGATGCGAGTGTCTGAGCAGGATGTGGCCCAAGCCAGCAAGCAGGTCGATGCAGCTCAAAACGAGAGTGTCGCAGCCAATACCGAACGCTCAGCCATTCTGTCAGAGGCATTCTCGCGAGGATTGAGCAAATTGCGCTCATCGCGTAGTAGCAGCGGCTCTACGTCCAGCAGTTTCGAGCAAATGGGAGAAACGTTGAACGAGATGAATCAAATTACCAAGAGTGTCGCGGAAAATACAGGACTGAGCCAAGCACAGGTCGCACGCATCGCTTTCGGTGCAGCCGGGCATGTCGGCGTCAACGCAGGTTTCGCTGGAGGCCAGTTGAGGGCAAGTGCGGAGAAATCCTATTTGTCGAGTTTATCGTCACAGGAACAAAAAGCGCTGGCCAGCATGAGCGGAGAGCAGTTGGTAGCATTCAAGCAATTTGGCGATCGGTTATCCCGGGATAGCAGTTTCTTGAATGCACTCTCCAGCGACTCCCGCGACGCCCATGAAATATCGTCCCGACTCGGATCAACTGTCGCGCGCTCCGAACGAGCCGAAGCAAGCCTTGCCGAACGCACCAGCTTTGCGGAGCGAGTATCCTCGGCCTATGAAAAAGGCGAGTCCATTTCCATCGACATTGCACAGGACCCTCATAATCTTGAGATGTTTATGCGCTATGCCGAGGAATACGGTGGCGACAGTGCGGCGGCCCATACCTTGATGGAATCAGAATTGGCACGGCAGTCCCTGCGCCCGAACCGGGTGTTTTCCGACGGGACGGCACTACCTGCTTCCTTTGGGAAGATTCGGGATCAACATATACAGGATCAGGGCAAAACTGCGCTGACACCCGACATCATCGGTCAGCATCAATCAAATCAGGATCGAATCTCACGCTTTGGAAATGCCGCCCCATCTCGAGAGCGCGCACCGGCAGCATCACCAATCCGAGAGGACGTTCATGCCCGCGGCAATCAAATTCGCTCAGACGCTGCATCACGCGGCGCTGACTTCGACGCCAAGGCTGAGATCATCAAGACGGATGACGGAACACTCGCATCGAAGAAATCGCTGTTGGTGCAATCGGGTAAACAGGTAGGCAGAGATACAGGAGCCACATTCGACAATGCCAAAGAGGTGGTGAACGACTTGCTCAAGAAACCGTAAGTCATCAGCCGGCGGAGCCCCGATCCCAGCGATGCATTTCGCCCTCGCTGGTTCCTGGTTTCACAAACGGTGAATGCCCTTCGTCGCGCCAGTAGTTTGCCGCCAGATCTTTCGATGAAGTGCCATCACTTGGTAACAGACTTTCGCCCCTCCCAAGGGATCGCCCGCTTTTTCCGATGCCGGCCAGTGCCCCGCCAATGGGCGCCGCGAAAAGTGCGCCAACGCCCATCATCACAAGGCGGGTTCCCCAATCGCTATTCATAACGGAGATACAACCGATCAGCGCACCCAGTCCAATGAATCCAATAAAAATGAGTTTTCTCATCTCAGCCTCCTGAATTCAGAGTACCTCTGGTGGCACTGGTTGCAAGCCTATGGCGACCTATCCAGATAACATTTCCACTACCAAGAGAAGGCATCGAAAATGCATCTCATATGGAACTATCTTTTTCTAAGAAGCAATACCGTTCTTGGTCGAAAGCAAATGTGTAAAGCGGATACTTTGACTGCTGAACATGAAACCAATCAACAAACAGAACTCGATACCCCCCCTTTACTCGGTAAAAATGAACTTGTTCTGCTATCTTGAAGACTCATTCACGTGTGCAATCTTGGTCAAGTTTGTCGTACTATAGAGTCCATCAACAGAAGGAGTTTTGCTTTGAAGTCCGCACACGTGGGTTCATACAACGGGTACGCCTTGTCCAAGAAGGATCGGCAAGAGGCTTTTGTTGTCCGTGCAGCAGACCAGCGCTTGTCTCAGGAGCAAGCGATTGACCAAGCTCGTCTTATCCCAAAGAGTGTCGTTTCGCAGTTCAAGGTGGTTCGCTGGGTTAGATAGCCCGCTTGCTGCATGCAGACTAGCAGCCCCTCAGATTTAGGCTGGTTTACTCCACCAGACCTCGACCTCCTCTTCACAGCACTTTCTCGATTACCAAATCCAGGCTCCGTAATACTTATCGGAGGCCAGTCGCTCTCGTTCTGGGTGGATTACTTCGACATCCCTATGCCGAGGTTGGAATCCTTGTATTTGACCCAAGATGCAGACTTTCTTGGCACACATAGAGATGCTGAGTTGTTGGCCAAGGAACTGGGAGCTGAGATCAGGCTTGCCACTATGGACGACAACACGTCGAACTTGGCGACATTGCTCTATCAAGGCGTCGAGGGAAAGAAACTGCTGATTGACATTCTGAGCGTAGTTATCGGTCTTGACGAGTCGGAAGTAAAGAAACGCGCCATCATGATAGAGGGACGCGGACAACAACTTCATATCCTTCACCCATTACTCTGCCTTAAAAGCCGCATCGAAAACCTGAGGACGTTACCAAGCAAGCGCAACGGCAATGGAATTTCACAAGCTCAAGTTGCCGTTGAGGTCGCCCGGAAGTACATTCGAGCGCTACTTTCTCAACCCACAGAGCGGGATGCCATCAATGCCGCGCATCAGATCAAGGATATGGCCTGGAGCCGCGCGGGTCTTTTCGTTTTCAAAGAGTATGGAATTGACCTTCTTCGTGCAGTCGAACCAGAAAAATTTCACTCCGTTCCTTTCCGGGAAAAGGACTGGCCGAATATTCTTCGATGGATAACCGATAGACGAAATCGCTCTGGTCGTACGGCTCTTCGCCTAGAAGCTATGGCCCTAGCAAAGAAACACCAAGGGTAGATAGGCCACGCAATAAAAGTCCGAGTGAACTCTTTTCCAATTTCGTCAGGCTGATGAAATATTGAGCGGAACTGCCAGCAATGCTGGTAGTGGATCAATTCAACACATGTCCGAAAAATGTAGTCATATTTCGGACATGCCATAGAGATGGTCCTGCACAATAAAGGAAAAGACTTTCGATTACCTTGCCAATGGTCCTTCGGTATTCACCCCCTCCAGGCGGCCTTTTTTAACCAACTCTCTCTCAACATAGTCGACCGCCTTCATCAAGCTCGCCGTGTTCTGCATGGTGATCCAGGCATCTGCCAAGTTAAACGCCTCAGCCAGCGACCGGCCTTCATCATCCGTCGGGGCCCGCCCCTCGCGGATTAAGCACACGATAAGCTCTTGCGCCACGTCGAAGGTTTCCTCAAGTTCATTGCGCCCATAGAGGTAGCACAACGCACCGGAAAGGTTGAATACACCGGCCAGCGAGCACGCATAGTCAACATCGTATTGCCCAGCCAGTAGCATTTGGAGATGCATTCTGGGAGCGATGACAATGTCAGCTTTCTGCTTAGCTGTCAGGGGCTTGGCGACCGGTCGTATGGTCCGTTTGCTTTTCTTGCGCATACGCACATTTTAGCGTGCGCCACGACACCAGCGAATGTAGGGTTTCTGGGCGCCTCGAGTTCGAGTTGGGAGACACCGTAGCCTCATAGAGACGAAGATTGCCACCGTTGGCCTGTTTCGCTCAATCGGGCGGCAATGCACCGCTACATGTCGTCCAGCCTTGAGAGGGCTCAAACGACAGCTTCTCTATCCAGCCACCACCAGCGAGCGGTCCTGATGTTCGTCTCTGACCCGTCGTGCATCGGCAAATGAATCGATCCCGGCGCAGTCACGCGTGACCAAATCAAGCTCAACCCGGCCCCCAGTCGGCGAGTTCGTCCAGTAGTAACCCTCAAGCCGCGAATCGCCAGTGGTCAGACGGAGGTCACCGAATCCAGTGGTAATCTTGTTCTCACCCAAGTGAAGACGCTGCATTTCGAAGACGTATTTCAGTTGCGCTCGGGCACTTCTGGGATCAACGACCAAGGTCTCGAGCGTCGAGTGTGCGGGCTGCATCGACGTATACGACTGGATAGTGAGAAAGAAATAGGTCTGCTTGATCACAAATGCAATTTGTATCGGATCCATCGGATTTGCCGCGTCCGCGGACTTGAAGTCGGTAAATAACTCGCCCCACCACAAACCGTGAACCATACGGCGGCCCAGCAACCAAGCAAGCCATGATCGAGTCCAGTTGAGTTTGGAGAATGCGAGTACAAGAAGGGGCGGTATGCCGATCGCAGTAGAGGCAGTTTGTAGGAGAACCTTCAGCGGGGCTTCCTGTAGTTCGCTCCATCGAAGAAACATGATTCCAATCGCTACCAATAAGGCTGCTCCTATGGACACCCGAATCAGGCGCACCAGATCAGCGTAGGTCAGGCTAACCGGCATCATGGGAGTACCTCATTCAAAATGAGTTCTCCCGATTCATATATTGACACTACTCGTTCCTGCGTCAGAAGGCCCACCATCACGATTCCGCTGACTCGGGATGCGAGCAGTGCAGTCATGTGACGTGCTCCGGTCGCGCGCGGCAAAGCGTCCCCCGTGTCAGGCAGAGGGGGGGCAATGAACTGGCAAAGGTGGGTAAGGCATACCGAATTTGCTTGCACGAAGTGAAAGCCATCGTGCCACCGTGACGATCTTCTGGCTGTTCGGGCCAACACGTCGCTTATAGCACTGAGACCGGAAACCGGAAGGTCAAAACTCTCGGTTCCGGCGACCTCTAGAGGGAGGAACGACAGCGCAGCAAGCGAATCGTAGAAAACGATACCAAGACCGGAAAAATCATCTGATAACTTGGGCGCAGTCAGTGTCAGCAGTTGAAGGGCAAGGAGTACTTGAGGCGAGGGAATATCGGTTCTCCAGGCCGGCTTTGGCGCATTTGTCATACCGATGATTTCATTAAAAATTGCGACCTACCTCCGTCTCTCGGATGCTGGCCCGAGCAAGCGCGTGTCGACTTTTGTCCCAAATTTCATTAATCATACTTGAAACTTGCGCGAGTGACCCCATGTGCCAAATGGTTATCCACCTGTTTAGCGCAATAGCCGATATGCCGAATGACGCGCGGCACGAAAGGCTTGGCGCAGCTATATAACCTTAAGCTGTGCCTTCCGTCCACCTAATCCACCCACACCCACCTCAAGCCCCAAATGCTCAATCTAAGCGCACTTTTCTACACCGAGGGTAAGCGCCCGGCGAACCCATCTGTAAATTGACGCGTTAGACCGCGAAGATCGTGTCCCCTTAAAAACGATGGTGGACACTATCGATGGAAATTCGGAAGCCAAGTCGCCGGCGGCGGCATCACCCAGAGGAATTCAAGCTGGCGGTGGTTGAAGCATGTTGCGAGGCGGGCGCCTCGGTCGCTGGCATTGCGATGGCGAATGGTGTTAATGCCAATCAGGTCCGCCGGTGGATGCGTGAGCGCGGCATTGAACCACCAACGCGGCGCGTACCGATGCCCATGCTCGAATCAACGCCGGCGATGGCACCGGCCTTTGTGCAGTTGCCGATTGCACCTGCGGCACCGGCGTTGGGCGATATCAGGATCGAAATCCAGCGCGGCAACACCGCGATCAAGGTGGACTGGCCGGTTCAGGCATCCGACGATTGCGCCGCCTGGTTGCGCGACTGGCTGCGATGATCCGGGTGGATGCCTTGTGGCTTTCGACCCGGCCGCTGGATATGCGGGCGGGAACGGAAACCATCCTGGCTCAGATCGTCCGGATCTTCGGTGAAGCAAAGCCGCACCATGCCTACCTCTTTGCCAATCAACGCGGCAACCGCCTGAAGGTGCTGGTGCATGACGGTTACGGCGTTTGGCTGGCGAATCGTCGTCTGAATCAAGGACGGTTTCAACTCCGGCCAGGCGATGGCAGTGTGGCGCTCACCCGGGGGCAATTCGATGCCCTGATTCTGGGCCTACCCTGGGAACGGCTGGCCGATGGTGGCGTGATCCGGGTTCTGTGAGTGTCCACCAGTAGGGAAGTCCACGATGGCCGGCGGGGTCGCCGGCTGGCATCATCTCCGGATGTCGCTTCCCGCCAATATCGATCAACTCAGTGCCGACGAATTGCGCCGTCTGCTCGTTGAGCAAGACCGGGAACTCAACTGGCGCCAGGTGAAGATCGACAAGCTGACGCATGAAGTGGCGTACTACAAACGCCATTACTTCGGCGTCAAGGCAGAGCGCCTGCCGGTTGAGCAAGGGCAGTTGTTCGAAGAAACCCTCGCCGCTGATATGGCGGCGATCACCGAAGAGCTGGCGCAGCTTTCCGAAGCGAAGCCGAAGGGGCAAGCCAAACGCAAACCCTTGCCGCCGGACCTGCCGCGCACCGAGATTCACCACGAGCCGGAATCGACCACCTGCGCCTGTGGCTGCCAGATGCAGCGCATCGGCGAAGATGTCGCCGAGAAACTGGATTACACGCCGGATGTCTTTACGGTCGAACGCCACATCCGCGGCAAGTGGGCCTGTACCGAATGCGAAACGCTGGTACAGGCACCGGTGCCGGCGCATGTGATCGACAAGGGCATCCCGACCACCGGATTGCTCGCGCATGTGTTGATCGCCAAGTATCTCGATCATCTGCCGCTGTATCGCCAGGAAGGCATCTTCGGTCGCGCCGGCTTGCCGATTCCGCAATCGACACTGGCCGAGTGGGTCGGCCAGATGGGCGTCACTCTGCAACCGCTGGTCGATGCCCTGAAAGCCGAAATGCTGACCTACCCGGTCCTGCATGCCGATGAGACGCCGGTGGCGATGCTCGATCCGGGCGCTGGCAAGACGCATCGGGCTTATCTATGGTCCTACAGCATCGGCACCTTCGAGCCGGTCAAGGCGGTGGTCTATGACTTTGCTGACAGCCGGGCGGGCAAACATGCCCGGGAATTCCTCGGCGACTGGCGCGGTACGCTCGTCTGCGATGATTACTCGGGCTACAAGGCACTGATCGCCGACGGCGTCACCAAAGCTGGTTGCATGGCCCATGCACGCCGGAAATTCTTCGACCTGCATGCCAACAACCAGAGCCAGATTGCCCAGCAGGCGCTGGTCTATATCCAGAAGCTCTACCAGGTTGAGCGGGAAGTCGCCGAGTTCAGCCCTGCCGAACGGCAACGAATACGGCAGGAACAGGCCAAGCCGATTCTGGATGAATTCCATGACTGGCTGACCCGGCACCGATTGCAGGTGCCGAATGGATCATCGACGGCCAAAGCGATCGATTACAGCCTCAAACGCTGGACGGCACTCGCCCATTACGTCGACGATGGTCAGGTGCCGATCGACAACAACTGGATCGAGAACCGCATTCGGCCCATCGCCACGGGCCGGAAGAACTGGCTATTTGCCGGCAGCCTGCGCGCCGGCAAACGGGCGGCCGCCATCATGAGCCTGATCCAATCGGCCAAACTCAACGGCCACGATCCCTTCCTCTATCTGAAGGACATCCTGGCTCGCTTGCCGACTCAGCCCAACAGCCGGGTCGGCGAACTGCTGCCGCATCGCTGGCTGCCCGAGATTTCCGCCTGAATCAGAAATCAACCTGGGTTTGCCGGGCGCTTACCACCGAGGTCGATTCCGAGCCATGCCTCTTTGGAAACCTCGAACTTCTCGACGAAGATCGAGAAATAATCGCCGAGGCCAAAAACACTGTCCGGATGGCTTTGCGTGACGGCATTCCACGCGTGTACAGAGAAGAGGGAGACCCTGGCGAAGTACCGCAGCCGCGGTTCTTCACGCAGGGATCCTGGGCCTACAAGACCCTGAACGCGCCCGCGCAGGCGCCTCAACAGGCCGATGTCGATGATGGCTGTTACCTACCGCTTAGCTTCCTGATCCAAACCGATAAGCCCAGCGTCGCGGCTGACGTGTTTTTCGAGGTGGCGGAAAAAGCTCTTCAACCGCTTGTGGATGAACGGGGATGGACTCTATCGGGCAAGCCCACATGTATCCGCATAGAGATTAGCGACTTAGCACACATCGACGTTCCTCTGTACGCGATCCCGGACAAGGAGTTCGCCACCTTGGTCAAGGCCGAGAACGTCAGGCGTGCCGCGCTCGATAGCGTCGCGTTCGCCGAGGCCGCTGCGGACAGTTGGGACGAAATTCTAACAACCAAGGTTCTGCTAGCTCACCGTGAGGACGGATGGACTCACTCGGATCCCCGGCCAGTCAAGAAATGGTTCGTTGACCAAGTTGAAAAGAAGGGCGTTCAGCTTCGTCGCATCGTGCGCTATCTCAAGGCCTACCGGGACTGGACGTGGCCGGCCGGCGGCCCGAGCTCCATTCTGTTGATGGCTGCTGCTGCACCGTTGTTTTTCAAACATGATCGACGCGACGACCAGGCACTGCTTGAAGTCGTCAAAGGTTTGCCATCCGCCCTCCGCAACGGCGTTAACAACCCGGCAAACAGCGACGAATCACTGACCGACCGTCTTCGCGCATCCAGCAGCGAGGTCGATATGGTGGAGCAGGCTGCCTCTAGTTTTGAAGAACTCGGGCGGCAGTTTCAGGCAGCACTGGATGCAGGCAATGCCGCCCAAGCCTGTGCTTGGATGCGTAAATTGTTTGGCCCGCGCTTCCCTGACCGACCAGATTGTGCCAAGGTCAGTGCAGCGGTGTCCGCGGTTGCAGCGGCGATCGCCGCATCTCCGGCGATCGCTGGCCCCTCCGAGTTAATGGGACGGACTCGTGCTGGATGAAGTTCACCAGGGTCGAGATACCCGACTTGGTCGCTGCCTTGCACCAAAGGGGATTTACGTACATCGGCCCAGGTTGGCGCGGGTGGATGAAATTCACCGGCGAGCTGAAACTCAAGAGTCATAGCCACGCTTGTGAACTCGCCGTTTCGCCCCGCCTTGATGAGATCCCTCGCGTCTGGCTGACTCCGTTGCCCGTTGGTCGACACGAGATTCATCCGCACTTAAGCGCGAATGGCTACCTGTGCTATCTGGCGTTGGATTCGGTCATCTTCGATTTCTTCGATCCAATTGGACAGACGCTGAGATGCCTGGAGCGCGCCGAGGACGTCTTGGAGTCCATACTCGCCGGAGAGATGACCGAAGACCTTGCCGAGGAGTTTCACGCCACCTGGGGCGATACCGTCTGCCTAGTGGATGTAAATGAAGGCAAACTTGGAGTTCAGGAGGCCTACTCATTCGGCCTAAAGCGGGTGGGTGTGGTTACAGATGACAAGACTCGCACGCGGGCAAAGCTTGAAGCCATTGGCGGAGGGCTGCCACCTAGCATGATGGCGGCTGTTCGGGTGCGGACAGCGTCGCGGCCGATGCCCCTGCAGCGTGACTGGCCACCGAAAACTGTACAGGCCTTTCTGCAATGGCAGTCCGCTCTCGACCCTGCATGTCGAAAAAAAATTGAAAACCAGCTAACGCCCAGCCAGGGAAGCCGACGCCGTTGCGCGAGGCCATGTATCGCCTACCGATCCATCCTGTCTCGATCTATCGCATCGATGACAAGTACATTGCTGAACGCAACTTGCCCGGCGGCAGGACTCTCGCCGGGCTACGGATTGCACTCGTCGGGTGCGGCACGATTGGCGGCTACTTGGCCGAGATGCTGGTGAAGGCTGGGGCGGGCACGGCCGGCGGTCAATTGACGCTGGTAGATATGGGCTCGATGGAGCCCAACAATCTCGGCCGGCACCGGCTTGGATTCCCTGCGCTGCTCAAGCGCAAGGCCGTTGCGATGCGCGAAGAACTGCAGCGAGTTGCCCCGGGCGCCAATGTCGTGGAGATCTGCGGCGATGCCAAAAATGCAGTTCTTGGCCATTTGGACCTCCTGATTGATGCCACAGGTGAGCAAGGTCTGACAGACTGGCTCACGTGGCGATATGCGGCAAATGCACCGTTTCTGACAGCTTGGGTTGAAGGCGCAGGTCTTGCGGTGCGCGCCTTGCTAAAAGCCTCGACGGAACATGCCTGTTCGCGCTGCATATCGAGGCCGCCACTGGCTGCACAGTACCGGGTGTTCGACACACCGCCAGATATCATCATCCGGGGGCATGGCTGCGAAGGACTGTACGTCCCGTTCCCGGCATCGGCTTCCATTCAAGCGGCGGCTCTGGCCATGGAGATGGTGCAAGCGTGGGTCGACTGTGCGGACTCGCCGACCTTCCGCACCCGCGTTCTTGACCAGTCGCGTGCCGTGCAATTTAAGGATTGCTCACCGCTACGTCATGAAGGGTGCCCGGCATGCGGCACCTGAGCGACTGGTCACTTGATGACGGCAGCCTATTGCTGAATTTCTCCGACGACGTCCTACAGGTCTTCGCTGACCATGTGCAGACGGACGCAAGGCCAGAAAGCGGCGGTGTGCTTCTCGGCACGGTTCACGCTGGCGGCCTGCTGGTCACTGTAGCCACCAAGCCGACTCGATGGGATCGGCAGTTCCGTTACCTCTTTGAGCGGTTGCCCTTCGGACATCGCGCGATCGCGCGTCGACTCTGGCGAGGTAGCGGTGGCCTCACGCGATACATCGGCGAGTGGCATACGCACCCACAGGACGATCCATCCCCTTCGGCCATTGACCTTGACGAGTGGCACAAGCTCGCCAAGGTGCGGTTGGATGAGAGGCCGCTGTTGGCTGTGATCGTGGGACGAAGCAGCCTATACGTCGAACTGACCCTCAGAAATGGCTGCCGCAAGAGACTGAAGGTCTGCTGACGTAGCGCTGCCAAACGCCTGCGGATGCTGCGCGCTTTATTTAGACAGACTGCAGCGGGTTGCGCACGATGTGCTGGACAGCGCAAATGCTCACGGGAACACGGCAGGCCGGGTAGCCTGTCTATTCATCGGCACGATGCAGTCCATATTGTTGAGCGCTCCTTCTTTCTTTTCGGGTTAGCGTCTACGCCGAAATTTGCTGAATAGCTTTGTATAGGCAGGTCTCGGCGGGTTTCTTGCAGGGTAATTGACGTCTTTAACGGTTACAGGGACTCGACGAACTGCATAAACTTGTCCGTTGAAACGAACAACGCAATCCATGAAGTGGAGGCCAGCGTATGCAGTGTGTTCATCGGCTTCGAGCATCCTAATGCCCATGCGACGATGGCCAAGGTCACCGATATAATCCGACTCCTCGCCGTCATTTCGTACAGTCCATTCCACGGAGGCGTATTCCGGAATAACATGAGAGTTCACTATTTTGAAAATCAGGTCACACTCTTTCGGGACGCTGGGAACCTCATTTCGGTGCTTGCCGATTGGCTTTTTCGAGACTCGGTCAAAGACCTCAATTTCAATTTCCGGAAGCACCATGATAGCTCGCCCAGAAACCTCCTCGACTACCTCGACTTCCTGAGTTGGTGGCAGCGGCATCAGGAAGGAAAAAACTTCTGACCACGCAAGGGCTGCCGCAGCTTCGTCCTGTTCAGCTTCTGCGTTTTCGGCTGCGTTTCGAAGGGCCTGTAGATTGGTCAGGAATACATCCCAGTGCTCATCCGGAATCCGGTTCAAATTCTCAGACTCATCAATCGGATTAAGAACAACTCGGTCGTCAAAAAGGCGCTCGTGCATATCCTTGATGACCAAGACAAGTGCGTCTTCGTCATCCATTCCGACTAAGCGGCTCAACAAGTGTTTTTCGAAGCTCTCAGCAGCCAATACCGTGAGCAATATTGAGGATGGTCTCGCTGCGGCAGACTCTACAAAGGCCACTGCTGTCCAACCTTTCAAATATCGAACGAGCCTGCGTAGCTGCTCTCTATCATCACCCCACACGACGTTCTTAAACCACTCGTAGATGGCCTTCGGGTCGCTGTCCTCCCATGCCCCAGACAAACAAGCTAATCGACGTGTGTCCGTTGATTTTTCGAGGTGATACACCGGGGTGTCAATGTGGAATTTTTTCTCGTAAATGGCTCGTGAGCAGCGTTCTTTTGGTGGCTCGGCAATGCTCTTTACATCGGCATTCAGTGATTTGAAGACCAGCAGCTCTCGTTGAACCCATTCTCTCAATTGGGTCGGAGCCGGTGTGGCGTTACCATCGTTTTCCCACTGAAAATAAATACCGACATCGACGTCGTATTCTTCGTCCACGTGAACTGGCCGAATCAGCGTTCCATATTTATATGAGCCTTGTAGCCAGGTAGAAATCGGGTACCCGTAATCGGTGTAGAGCGCTTGCTTTAGGTGGTCCGCGAGTGCATTCCATTGAATCTGGAGAAACTCACGCTGCTCTGTTGTCGGGGTAACTCGTTTCAGGAGAGTTTGCTCACCTGCACCATTAAATAGAGATGCCGCTTTGCCCAAGGCCTTAGTCCTTAATCAGTTGTAATTGTGGGTTATGCGATAAGAATACAGGCAGTTTAGTGCTAAGCACATCTGTGACAGCTTTTTCAGCTAAGGCAAGCAAGGTTTTCTTGGCCGCTTCGGTGGCTACGTCCAGCCCGAGGTCTTTTGCCTGCTCTTGGGAAGGTTCATGGTCAATCCGGAAATATCGATCTTTTAGGCGATGAGAAACCAGTTGGTCCACAAACTGCTGTTGTGCCGAAATCATTACTGAAAACAAGCGCTGGTCCTGCATCCAATCAGCAACGCCGAAGTCACGACCCGAGCTAAACGAAAGGGAATAGCTTTGAGTTGTCGTTCCTACGCTCAGGATTCGCAAGGCAACTGCCGGGACTTCAAAAAAGTGCTCTGCCTCATGTGCAGCAATCAAATCAGGCGCATTGGCAAATAAGCCACCGTCTGCGTAGAGGCATCCTTGAACCTCTGCCAATTCGAAGAATGTTGGGGCTGCAGCAGTTGCCAAAGCAACATTAACAGCCTTGAGTTTCCAATCCCGATTCCATTCACGCTTGTGCCGTGTTTTGAATACCTGCGGTGTTCCTTGGGTAACATTTACGGCAGGAATTGCTACCGGATGAATAGCATCTCCCAAGGTGGCATTCGCGGGTATGAGCTCAGAGATGGCATCCCGCAGAGGAGATGTCGAGTACCTGGCCTTCCTTGCGTGCCTCCACAAGTCCAACCCAATTTTGAGTTTTCCTTCTGGCGGCTCGTGAATTGGGAAAATCTTCGCACCATGCTCCAGAAACACTTGTACCACTCGGGCCATTGGCACTTCGAATGCAACTGCTAGCGCTACGATGCCACCGATGGATGTGCCGCAAGTCAGATCAAAACATTGGCCTATTGGCTTTTGCAGATGGTCTTCAATAACTGCCAATGCCTTTGCAGTAAAAAGTCCCCTGTAACCGCCGCCCGTTAGGGCCAATGCTTGAAATGGTTGGTCTACAGTCCAAGTCATCGTAATACCCTTGTCTTTCCAGTTAGAAGGTTACGCACGAGGCCTTGTTTCTTAAGACACAGCTTTTCGGACTCTTGCGATATGGTCTGGCCACAGAGTCTCCAACCAATTCGTTGAGTGGCATTCAGGCTGGTGGGGCAAGATGCTGCAAATTATGCCACTACACCACACAAGCCGCTGTTCGACCGCCGAGTTCTCTTGCAGGCTGAACCGGCCACATCGTTGACTTCGCTTTGAAGGTCCCCAATGGCCGTATAGGCCAAATTATGTGAAATGGCCCCACTGCAGGAATAGCCGCCTTGCTGTATCTAGCGCCTTATCGACTTCCCTGCTACTGAGTGGCAGAAAGTAAGTTGGCACATCGAGATATTTAGAATCTGGCGCATCAATCCGCTCAGGAAAACTCCACATCCACAGGAACCACGAAAGTAGTCCCATAACAGCCCATGAATCTGTGGGGGGAATTGTGGGGGGAATTTTCAAAAATCAGAGCCTAGAATGAACTTAGGCCAATCCGAGGATTGGCCTAAGTCATTGATTCTCTTGGTCGGGGCGGCGGGATTCGAACTCGCGACCCCTTGCACCCCATGCAAGTGCGCTACCAGGCTGCGCTACGCCCCGACAAGCCAAGCATTATACCGGAAAAAATCGGATTCAAAGTCGTAACATCTCGATAATGGACTTCAATTCTTCCCGCAAACCGAGGGCGGCCTTTTGCGCCTCAGCTTTTTCCTGAGACAGCACCACGACAGCACCACCTTCCTCCAGGCGATTGCGCGCACCACTAATCGTAAACCCCTGATTATAAAGAAGCTCACGAATCCGCCTGACCAGCAATACCTCATGATGCTGGTAATAGCGCCGATTACCGCGCCGCTTCACTGGCTTCAACTGGTTGAATTCCTGCTCCCAGTAGCGCAGCACATGCGGCTTGACGCCACACAACTCGCTAACTTCACCGATGGTGAAATAGCGCTTGGCGGGAATGGGCGGAAGCTCTTCGCCGGAGGAGTTTTTAGGCCGCGGTTCCATCGAAAGCCAATTCAACATCTGACTTCAGCTTCTGGCTGGCATGAAAAGTAACCACTCGCCGTGCCGTAATGGGGATTTCCTCGCCAGTCTTCGGATTACGCCCGGGGCGCTGGGGTTTGTCACGCAACTGGAAGTTGCCGAAGCCGGAGAGCTTGACGCCATCGCCCGTTTCCAGGGCGTTACGAATCTCTTCGAAAAATGCCTCGACCATATCTTTGGCCTCACGCTTGTTGAGGCCGACCTTCTCAAAGAGAAGGTCAGCGAGTTCAGCTTTGGTGAGCGTCATCGTTGTTTTTTCCATCAGGCACGCAGTTGAGCACCGAACGCCTGTTCGAGACAGGACACCAGTTGCTGCATCGCAACATCAACTTCCGAATCTAGCAAAGTGCGTTGAGTATCTTGCATAACTATACGGAAAGCAAGACTTTTCTTGTTTTCCGGAACTCCCTTTCCAGCGTAAACATCGAACAACTGAAGGTCAGTTACGAGTGTCGGCAAATGCTGCCCGAGACCATCAATCAGAGTCTGCAGAGCAAGATTGCGATCGACTACCACCGCTAGGTCGCGAACGACCACCGGGAACTTTGACACCTCGGCGTAGGCCGGCACGATACCCGCCTTGAGCGCATCGAAATCCAATTCGAAAAGTACCGGAGCAACGCTCAAATCGTATTTCTGCACCCACTCCGGGTGCAGTTCGCCGATACAGCCAATATCACGACCGTCGACCAGCACGCGGGCGGCACGCCCCGGATGCAGCGCCGGATGCGCCAGTTTCTCGAAACGCAGCGCGGCTGGCGCCAGTAGTGCTTCGATATCGCCCTTGACGTCGTAGAAATCCACTTTGCGACCATCGTTTGCCCAACCTTCTGGCAATGCACCACCAAAAGCCAGACCCGCGAGCTTCCACGGCTGACGGTAGCCAGCTACCGGTGTGGCTGCAGCATCACGATGGAAAGTGCGACCGACTTCGAACAGGCGAACACGGTTCTGCTTGCGCTTGAGGTTGGTCACCAGATTGGCAATCAGGCCGCCGAACAGCGTCGACCGCATCACCGCCATCTGGCTGGCAATCGGGTTGGCCAGGCGGATCAGGTCAGCTTCTTCGGTCTTCGCCGCGAAATCAGCTTCCCAGCCCTCTTCGACGAAGGCGAAGTTGACCACTTCCTGGTAGCCGCGGTCGGCCAGCATCTGGCGCACGCGGAATGCCGGGCGCTGCGCTTCGCGCTGCAACTGCATCTTCAGGCGACCACGCGGGGCCGGCGACGGGATGTTGTCGTAGCCGTACAGACGGGCGATTTCCTCGATCAGGTCTTCCTCGATTTCCATGTCGAAGCGCCACGACGGCGGCGTCACCAGGAAATCATCGCCCTGCTGCTCGAACGACAGCGCCAGCCCCTTGAACAGGCCAGCGATACGCTCGGCGCCGAGCGGCAGGCCGAGCACCTTTTCGGCACGGGCCGTACGCAGGCGCACCGGCTGACGGACCGGCAATGCCGCCTTGGCTTCGACCACCGGACCGGCTTGACCGCCACAGATTTCCAGGATCAGTTGCGTGGCGCGTTCGATGGCGCGGCGCGTGCCGCCGAAATCGACGCCGCGCTCGAAGCGGTGCGAAGCATCCGAACCAAAGCCGTAGCGACGGGCGCGACCGGCGATGGCCTTCGGTGCGAAGAAGGCGGATTCGAGGAACAATTCGCTGGTTTCCAGCGTGATGCCACTATCTTCGCCGCCCATGATGCCGGCCATGGCCAGCGGCTTGACGTCGTCGGCAATCATCAGGATATCGGCGTCGACCGCAATCGTCTGCTCGTTCAACAGCAGCAGCTTTTCTTCCGGCTTCGCCAGGCGGGCATGCACCACGCCTTCCAGCTTCGTGTTGTCGAAGGCGTGCAGCGGCTGGCCGAGTTCGAGCATCACGTAATTGGTGATGTCCACCAGTGCCGAAATCGCCCGGATGCCGCTGCGTTCGAGCCGGCGCTTCATCCATTCCGGCGTCGGCGCCTTGGCATTGACGGCCTTGACCACACGCCCGCAATACAGCGGACAGGCTTCCGGTGCGTCAAGCACGATGGCGCGCATATCGGCGATGGTCGCCGGCACTTCCGGCACAACCGGCAGACAGGTCGCCGCGCCGGTAATGGCACCAACTTCGCGGGCGATGCCGAGCAGCGACAGGCAGTCGGCACGGTTCGGCGTCAGCTTCAGTTCAAACTGGTTGTCGTCAAGATCGAGATACTGGCGGATGGACTGACCGACCGGCGCGTCGGCCGGCAGGATCAGCAGGCCGGAGGCATCTTCGGCAAGGCCCAGTTCCTTGGCGGAACACAGCATGCCGGAAGACTCGATGCCGCGGACCTTGGCGATCTTGATCGTGAAATCACCGGGCAGATTGGCACCGGGCAGTGCACACGGCACCTTGAGGCCGACGGCAACATTCGGCGCACCGCAGACGATGGTGGACGGCGTACCGGTGCCAGTATCAACTTTACAGACGTTCAGACGGTCGGCATCGGGATGCTTGACGACTTCCAGCACATGGCCGACGACGACGCTGTCAAAAGCCGGGGCAACCGGGTCCAGTTCCTCGACTTCGAGGCCGGCCATGGTCAGCAGATGGGAAAGCTCCTCGCTCGTCAGCTTGGGATCGACGAGGGTACGCAGCCAGGATTCGGAGAATTTCATGCGAATTGCCTCAGGAAACGCAGGTCGCCTTCGAAGAACAGGCGAAGATCATTGACGCTGTAGCGCAACATGGTCAGACGGTCGGGGCCGAAGCCGAAGGCGAAGCCGGTGTACTTTTCCGGATCAATGCCGGCGATCTTCAAGACGTTCGGATGGACCATGCCGCAGCCGGCGATTTCCAGCCAGCGGCCCTTCAGCGCGCCGCTCATGAAGGCGACGTCGATCTCGGCCGACGGTTCGGTGAACGGGAAGAAGGACGGACGGAAACGCACGGTCAGGTCGTCGGTCTCGAAGAAGCTCTTGAGGAAATCGGCAATGACGCCCTTGAGGTCGGCGAAGGAAACGTTCTCGCCAACCCACAGGCCTTCGACCTGGTGGAACATCGGTGAATGCGTCGCGTCGGAATCGACGCGATAGACGCGGCCCGGCGCGATGATGCGGATTTCGGGCATTTTTTCCAGTTGACCGTACTTCGCCACATGCGCCTGCATGTAACGCGCCTGGATCGGGCTGGTGTGCGTACGCAGCAGCACCTTGTCAGCCAGCGAGCCGTCCGGGTTCTGCAGGTAGAAGGTGTCGTGCATCGAACGCGCCGGGTGATCCTCGGGCGTGTTCAGCGCGGTGAAATTGTGGAAATCCTCTTCGATTTCCGGGCCGTCGGCGACTTCGAAGCCGATCGAGGCAAACTGGGATTCGATGCGCTCCAGCGTGCGCGTCACCGGATGCAGGCCACCGCGCGCTTCGGCGCGACCTGGCAGCGTGACATCCAGCGCTTCTTCAGCCAGACGTGCTTCCAGCGCGGCCAGGCGCAAGGCTTCGCGCTGCTGATTCAGCGCCTCTTCAATTGCTGTCTTGGCCACATTGATCGCCGCCCCGGCAATTTTCTTTTCCTCGACCGGCAACTTACCCAAGCCCTTCAAAAGCTCGGTAACCTGGCCCGTTTTTCCAAGATAGCGTGCTTTGACCTGCTCCAGCACATCAGGATCGGAGGTGGCAACAAAAGCCGCTTTGGCTTCGCTTACGATCTGCTCGAGATTGTCCATGGACTTCTTACCAACAATTACACCGTGAGAAAACAAAAAAGGAGGCTTGCGCCTCCTTTTTTTCAAGAGCTTAAGCTCAGGCGCCGAGCTTGGCCTTGGCTTGCGCAGCCAGGGCGGCAAAAGCCGGCTGATCGAAGACGGCCAGGTCGGCCAGGACCTTGCGGTCTACTTCGATGTTGGCCTTCTTCAGGCCGTTCATGAAGGTGCTGTACTTCATGCCCAGCTCGCGAGCGGCGGCATTGATACGGGCGATCCACAGCGAACGGAACTGACGCTTGCGCTGACGACGGTCACGGTACTGATATTGACCGGCCTTCATCACCGCCTGTTTGGCGACGCGATAGACGTTCTTGCGGCGACCGCGATAACCCTTGGCCTGGGCCAGGACCTTCTTGTGACGGGCGCGAGCCGTTACACCACGTTTAACTCGGGACATGTGCTATCTCCTTACGCGTAGGGCATCATGGCGCGAACGGATGCGACGTCACGCTCGTTCACCGCTGCGGCACCACGGAGGTGACGCTTAACCTTGGTGGTCTTCTTCGTCAGAATGTGACGCTTGAAGGCCTGACCACGCTTGATGGAACCACCAGCGCGGACCGAAAAGCGCTTCTTGGCGCCACTCTTGGTCTTCATCTTGGGCATTTTGATGCTCCTTAATGTCATGCCGTCAGGTGGTTCCCGGCGGGAACGCTTGTACTACCCGAAAGCACTTCTTTTAGTCGCTAGCTCCTGGCTAACAACTGACTACTAACTACTACTTCTTCTTGGCCGGCGCGATGATCATGATCATCTGGCGCCCTTCCATCTTCGGCATCTGCTCGACCACGCCAACGGCATCGAGATCCGCCTTGATCCGTTCCAGCTGACGCATGCCGAACTCCTGATGCGCCATTTCGCGCCCCCGGAAGCGCAGGGTCACTTTGACCTTGTCTTCTTCTTCCAGGAAGCGAATCATGTTCCTGAGCTTGATCTGGTAATCGTTTTCGTCAGTGCCAGGGCGCAATTTGACTTCCTTGACCTGGACCTGCTTCTGCTTCAACTTGGCTTCATGGGCACGTTTCTGTTCCTGATACTTGAACTTGCCGTAATCCATGATGCGGCAGACCGGCGGCTTCGCCATCGGCGCGATCTCAACGAGATCGACCCCTGCCTCTTCTGCCATTTGCAACGCGGACCGGATACTGACGATGCCGAGTTGTTCGCCTTCAGCGCCCTGGAGACGAATCTCCGGAACCGTGATTTCTTCGTTGAGGCGATGCGCCTTGTTCTGAGCTATGGTGAAACCCCCAAAAAACAATAATTAAGCCGTGCCACTTCGCGCCGCAACTTTTTCCTGAAGTTGCCTGATCAGGGCATCCACGGACATTTGTCCGAGATCCTGACCACCGCGAGTACGCACGGCCACCAGTCCGTCCGCCTTTTCCTTATCGCCCACAACGAGCTGGTAAGGCAGCCGGTTCAAGCTATGTTCTCGAATTTTATAGGTAATTTTCTCGTTGCGCAAATCCGCCTCAGCCCTGAAGCCCGCCTGGTGTAGCTTTTGCGCGACTTCGGCGGCGTAATCCGCCTGCTTTTCGGAAATATTCAGGACTACAGCTTGCGTCGGCGCCAGCCACAAAGGGAGCGCTCCAGCAAAGTTTTCGATCAGGATGCCGATGAAGCGCTCCAGCGAACCGAGGATCGCCCGATGCAGCATGACCGGCACCTTGCGCTCGTCGTTGGCATCGACATATTCGGCCCCCAGACGACCCGGCATCGAGAAATCGACCTGCATGGTGCCGCACTGCCAGGAACGGCCGATCGCATCCTTGATGTGGAATTCGATCTTCGGGCCATAGAAAGCACCCTCGCCCGGCAGCTCCGACCACTCCAGGCCGGAAGCGCGCAAACCTTGGCGCAGCGCCTCTTCGGCTTTCTCCCAGACTTCGTCGGAGCCAACACGGCTATCCGGACGCAGCGCCAGCTTGACGGCCACATCATTGAAGCCGAAATCCGCATAGACCTTCTTGACCAGCGCGTTGAAGGCAGTGACTTCGGATTCGATCTGATCTTCAGTACAGAAGATGTGACCATCGTCCTGGACGAAGCCGCGCACGCGCATCAGGCCGTGCAGCGCGCCAGTCGGCTCGTTGCGGTGACAGGAGCCAAACTCGCCGTAGCGCAGCGGCAATTCGCGATAGGAGCGCAGATCAGCATTGAAAACCTGGACATGCCCCGGACAGTTCATCGGCTTGACCGCGTAGTCCGTCGGCTCCTTGCCCTCCCCCTCGTCGATCTGGAAGGGGTACATGTTCTCGCGGTAATAGTCCCAGTGACCGCTCGTCTTCCACACGTCGGCCCGGTAGATGTGCGGCGTGCGGATCTCCTCGTAGCCGCGCTCGTAGAGATCGGCGGAGAGCCACTCGATGAGTTCGTGGAGCACGCGCGCGCCCTTGGGGTGATACAGCACCAGTCCGCTGCCGGCGAGCTCATCGAAGTGGAAAAGGTCGAGATCGCGGCCGAGCTTGCGGTGGTCGCGCTTGTCGGCCTCCTCAAGGCGCGTCAGATACGCGTCGAGATCTTTGCTCGAGAACCACGCGGTCCCGTAGATGCGCTGCAGCATGGGA
>DDWF01000218.1 GCA_002345845.1 Betaproteobacteria bacterium UBA2293
GCCAGATTAATCCTGAGCACGCCCCGCCACGACAAGTCGCGACCCGGAACATCACAAGCGCTGCTCTGAGCCAAAACAGGGACAGATAGGCCAGCAAGCAACGGGTGTCTCGGGGACAAAACGGGGGCACTCAGCACCCGAACCTTCCCTGGCAATACGAAGACTTAGCCATCATCAGGGATGTGTCTCAAAGGCCTCTGGAAGGGCTGTCAAGACTGCTGGGGTCTGGGAAGTCGTGGTAACTTGGATTTAGGCAGTCGGTCACCCGGCTGTCACCCTGAGAATCCAAGCGGGGAGACCGGAAGGAAGCGACACGCTAGCCCTGGAAGTAGAAAACCCCCTGATAAATCAGAGGGTTTCCTTTAAAGACTTGGGGCGACTGATGGGGCTCGAACCCACGACAACCGGAATCACAATCCGGGACTCTACCAACTGAGCTACAGCCGCCGCTGAAGAAGGCGCGCATTGTACGAACTTCCAGTTGATGTGTCCACACCTTCACCAGTTCTTTTGCCGTCGCTGCGCAGGTCTTTGCCTGCCACCGGCCGTGATAGAATTGACGGCTTTATTTTTCGGCTCCGACGTCACAAGGAACTCTCATGGAATCTACTACTGCTCAAGCTAACGAACTCGAACGCCGCGTCGACCTCGCCATCGCCATCGCCGATGTCGAAAAGGAAGTGGAACAACGCCTCAAGCGCACGGGCCGCAACGTCAAGATGCCGGGCTTCCGTCCGGGCAAGGTGCCGTTCAGCATCGTCAAGCAGCAGTATGGCGACCAGGCTCGCCACGAAGTGCTGTCCGAGCAGCTCGACCGCGTCTTCGGCGCAACCGTGACCGAGCAGAAGGTGCGTGTCGCCGGCTATCCGCGCATCGAGCCGAAGACCAGCGAAAGCACCACCCATCTCGAATTCACCGCCATTTTCGAAACCTATCCGGAATTCGCCCCGGGTGACCTGTCGGCTGCCGAAATCGAGCGCCCGGTTCTCGAAGTCGGCGCTGCCGAAATTGACAAGACCCTGGACATCCTGCGCCAGCAGCGTGTTTCCTACGAAGATGTCGACCGCGCCGCGGCCAAGGAAGACCGCGTCGTCATCGACTTCCTCGGCAAGAAGGACGGCGTGCCGTTCGCCGGCGGCGAAGCCAAGGATTACCCGTTCGTCCTCGGCCAGGGCATGATGCTGCCCGATTTCGAGAATGCCGTTGAAGGCGCCAAGGCCGGCGACTCCAAGACTTTCGACCTGACCTTCCCGGCCGATTATCACGCCAAGGATCTGGCCGGCCAGACAGTTCAGTTCGACATCACTGTCAAGCAGGTGCAGGCCCCGAAGCTGCCGGAAGTCGATGCCGACTTCGCCATCAGCATGGGTGTCGCCGACGGTGACGTCGCCAAGATGAAGGCCGAGATCGAAGCCAACCTGAGGCGCGAAGTGAAGCGCCGCATCGAAGGCAAGATCAAGGACCAGGTCATGGAAGCCCTGCTCAAGACCAACCCAATCTCCGTGCCGACCTCGCTGGTCGACATGGAAATCCAGCGCCTGATGCAGGCGGCCCGCCAGGACATGGAACAGCGCGGCATGAAGACCAAGGATTTCCCGATCCAGCCGGAGTGGTTCGCCGACCAGGCAAAGCGCCGCGTCACCCTTGGCCTGATCCTTGCTGAGGTGGTGAAGACGGAAAAGCTGCAGGCGACGCCGGAGCAGGTCAAGGCCATGGTCGAGGAAACCGCCCAGAGCTACGAACAGCCGGAAGAAGTGGTCCGCTGGTACTACGCCCAGCCGCAGCGCCTGCAGGAAGTGGAAGGGGTGGCGATCGAGAACAATGTCGTGGCGTGGGTTCTCGGCAAGGCCAAGGTGACCGACAAGGCTGCCGTTTTTGATGAACTGATGGGCCAGAAGCAGTAATCTGTCCCGGCGTAACAAAAACGACAAACTGTCTGTAACGTAACCAACAAGGGCTGACATGAATATCGACAACGCAAACAACTGGGATCCGCAGGCACTCGGCATGGTCCCCATGGTGGTAGAACAGAGCGGCCGCGGCGAACGCGCGTACGACATCTATTCGCGCCTGCTGAAGGAGCGCGTGATATTTCTTGTCGGCCCGGTCAACGACGTCACGGCCAATCTGGTTGTCGCCCAGTTGCTGTTCCTTGAGGCTGAGAATCCGGACAAGGACATCTACTTCTACATCAACTCGCCGGGGGGCTCGGTGACGGCTGGCATGTCGATCTACGACACCATGCAGTTCATCAAGCCGGACGTGTCGACGCTGTGCATCGGCCAGGCCGCCTCGATGGGCGCCTTCCTACTCAACGCCGGCGCCAAGGGCAAGCGTTTTGCCCTGCCCAACTCGCGCGTGATGATTCACCAACCGCTCGGTGGCTTCCAGGGCCAGGCCTCGGACATCGCCATCCACGCCAAGGAAATCCTGTCGATCCGCGATCGCCTCAACCGCATCATGGCTGAGCACAGCGGCCAGCCGCTGGAGCGTATCGAAAAGGATACCGATCGCGACAATTTCCTTTCGTCAGCCGAGGCGGCAGAATACGGCTTGATCGACAAGGTGCTTACCCGCCGCGACGCGGCTTGAACGGAGATATTCAGATGTCCAAAGGCGGCCAGGAAAAACTGCTGTACTGCTCCTTCTGCGGCAAGAGCCAGCATGAAGTCAAAAAGCTCATCGCCGGCCCGTCGGTGTTCATCTGTGACGAGTGCATCGCACTCTGCAACGACATCATCCGCGACGAACTGCCGGAAGAAGCGGCCAAGGCCGGTCGCTCAGACCTGCCGACGCCGCGCGAAATCAGCTCGATTCTCGATCAGTATGTGATCGGCCAGGAAGTGGCCAAGCGCATCCTGTCGGTGGCGGTTTACAACCACTACAAGCGTCTTCGCCATACCGCCAAGAATGCCGACGATGTTGAACTGTCGAAGAGCAACATTCTGCTCATCGGCCCGACCGGCTCGGGCAAGACCCTGCTCGCCCAGACGCTGGCCCGGCTGCTCAACGTGCCTTTCGTGATGGCCGATGCTACGACGCTGACCGAAGCCGGCTATGTCGGCGAGGACGTTGAAAACATCATTCAGAAGCTGCTGCAGAAGTGTGACTACGATGTCGAGAAGGCCCAGCAGGGCATCGTCTACATCGACGAAATCGACAAGATTTCGCGCA
>DDWF01000120.1:0-289 GCA_002345845.1 Betaproteobacteria bacterium UBA2293
CCCACCGGCACGGTGTGGACGGCGGACGACATGGCGCAACTGGCAGCGCTGGTGCGCAATACCGACATCGTGCTGCTGGGCGACGAGGTGTATGAGCACATCGTCTTCGCCGACAGCCCGACCGGCGGACGCCACGAGAGTCTGGCGCGTTACCCGGAGTTGAAGGAGCGCAGCTTTGTCGTGTCGAGCTTCGGCAAGACCTTTCATATCACCGGCTGGAAGATCGCCTACTGCGCGGCACCGACAGCGCTGATGGCCGAGTTCCGCAAGGCGCACCAGTTCATCGTGT
>DDWF01000120.1:349-3625 GCA_002345845.1 Betaproteobacteria bacterium UBA2293
CCAAGCGGGATTTCTTCCGCCAGCAACTCGCGGCTTCGCGCTTCGAACTGCTGCCGTGCGACGGCACCTATTTTCAGCTGGCGCGCTACGAAAAAATCAGCGGCATGTCCGACAGCGAATTCGTGCGCTGGCTCACCATTGAAAAGGGTGTCGCCGCGATTCCCGTTTCGGCCTTCATGCCGGATGGCAGCGACCACGGCCTGATCCGCTTCTGTTTCGCCAAGCACGAATCGACGCTGGCGGCGGCCGGCGAAAAACTCAGGGCAGTGTAGTGATGTAGGAATGGCGCCGTACCGCCAGCGCCGACTTTGCCGCTTTGCCTCGGCAGTCTCGCCGCCGGGCCAATCCCGCTCTCCCAGAGGGAGAGAGGAGGCAGAAGCACAGTCACCTCCCCCCGAGGGCGAGGCCGGGAGGGGGCGGGTTTCAATCCCCCGCGAGGAGGCGGGCCTACCTACGTCCGAAAGCGTCCCGCAATTGCTTCGAGTGACTGGGCCAACTGCTCCAGCGACTTGGCGTCGCTGGCGATTTGTTCGACCGAGTGGCTGTTGGCCTCGGTCATCTGGGCGATCTTCTCGACGTTTGCCGCGATGTCGGTGCTGGCCGCACGCTGCTCCTGCAGCGCAACGTTGATCTCCTGCACATCGTGCGACATGCTGTCGGTACCCTGCTCGATGGCTTGCATGGAGCCGTAGGCGCGATCCGACTGGCTGACGCCATGCGCAACCTGGGTCTGACCCTGCTCCATCATCTTGACCGCCTCTGTTGCGCTGGTGCTGATCGAGCCGATCATCACCGTGATCTCCTGCGTCGACTGCGCCGTGCGCTCCGCCAGTTTCCTCACTTCATCGGCGACCACGGCAAAGCCGCGGCCCTGCTCCCCGGCGCGCGCCGCTTCGATGGCGGCGTTGAGCGCCAGCAAGTTGGTCTGGTCGGCGATCTCGCGGATGGTATTGACGATGTTTGAAATATTGGCCGACTCGGTGCCGAGTTGCTGGATGACGTCGGTCGTTTGATTGACATGCTCGGCGATGCGGCGGATTTCCTCGGTGGCCGAGCGAACCTCCGCCCCGCCCTGCTTGGCGGCCAGACCAGCCTGTTTGGCACCACTGCTGACGTTGTCGGCATTGCCGGAAACCTCGCCGAGACTCACCGTCAATTGCTCGACGGAGGCTGCCATGCTCGATGCGGCCTCGCTTTGCTGCCGGCTGCCGGCAGCTACTTCTTTCGACGCCGAGGAGAGGTTTTTTGCTGCGGCCAGCATCGCGCTCGCACTGGTGCGAATCGACGCGGCCATTTCGCGCAAGCCGGTCTGCATGGTTGCCATGGCGGCGGCCAGGCTGCTCGTGTCGCCGGGCTTGAGGTCAAAATGGTGGGTCAGGTCGCCGGCGGCGATGCGCTGCGCAATCTGGGCCGCCTCTTTGGGTTCGCAACCCAGTTGGCCGGAAATATTGCGGCCGATCCAGAAGGCGATGCCGCCGCCGACCAGCAGGGCGAGGGCCAGCAGGGCACTCAATAGCCAGAAGGCCGCCGTGTAGGATGCATTGATCGCCTCTTTGGCCTCGTTGGAGGATTTCTCCTGGAAGTCGCGCAGGGCGTTGATGGCGTTGAAATACTCTTTCTGTCGCGTCGCCATCTCGCCCGTCAGTAGTTCCTTGGCAATCCCCGTCTCGCCTTCCCTGATGAGTTTGAGGAATTTGTCCTGCTCCTGGCCAAAGGACTGGCGGTTTACGATAATTTTGTCCAATAGCTCCTTGCCGCCGGGATCATTGACAGTATCTTCGAGCATCTCGATGATGTCGCTGATCGCGGAACGTGATGCCATCAAGCTTTTGATTTCCTGCGAGACTTTTGACGAGTCATCCTCCAGAAGGATGTTGTAGGAGGCTCGCACGACGGCGTTGATCTCGGTTACGGCATTACCCAACTGGATGATTTTGGGCAGCCTGTCATTGGTAACGACATGGCTTGCCTGGTTAACTGCCGCCAGGCGGTTAATCGCGACCAGCACGGTGACCAGCATGATCACCAGCACCAGGGCGAAGCCTGCCGTGATCTTCATGCCAACTTTCAAGTTGCTGAACATCGGGTTCGCTCCTATTGCACAGTATCCATCAGGAATCTGGAAACACGGCGGAGGGCAAGCATCAGACGATCGCCGCCCTCCGGGTCAGGCTTTACTTCTTGAGGAATGCTGCGACCTTGGCAGCATCGCCGGTGGGTTCGCCGACGGTCACCAGCCCGAGCGGGCGAATCATGGCGGTGGTCTTGATCGCCTTGGCTTCACCCGCGCCGGTCTTCATGTGCGTGTCGGCGGCCATGCCGAAGCCGCCCTTGTCCTTGGAAACCAGGGCGATGGTGTCTTTCGGGGAAGTGGATTCCTTGGCGGTTTTCACATAGTCCGCGCCGCCCATGATGGCGCGCTTGAAGAACTGGCCGGGGGCGAGCGACGGTTCGGTGGTGATGACCTGGATCGGCAGATCGGGACCGCCGACATCCTTCCAGTTGACGACCTTGCCGGTGGCGATGTCCTTCGCCTGGTCCCTGGTCAGCGCGGAAATCGGATTGCTCTTGTGCACGATCACCACCAGTTCGTCGGTGCCGATCTTGGTGAAGAACAGGTTGTCCGGTACCTTGATGTCGCGGCCGGCAGCTTCGGCAGCCTTTTTGGCAGCCTTGATCGATTCGCCCAGCGTGTCGCCCACGGCGGCAACCGTCACCTTGCCTTCGAGCAATTCGAACATGCCCTTGCCGGTACCGTTGCCGTTGAATTTGATGTCCACCCCGGTGGCTTTCTTGATGGCGGCGAGGTTCGGTTCGATCACTTCACTGTAGGGCGTGGTGCCGCCCGAAATATTCAGGGTTTGGGCCCAGGCCGGAGCGGCGATGACTGCGGACATCAACAGGGCGATAGCGATGGATTTGCGTGGATTCATGACATCTCCTTTATACAAGACAGACAGATTTGCAAGCGCGTCGGGTGAAGCCAAAAATATGTCGCAAGTGATAGTAACGCAATCTTCTGATGATTGGTTAAGAAAAAACTCATGCGAATCATTCGGCAAGAAATAACGTGCTTGTCATTGGCTGTTCACTCGCCCCGGCAGGCGCAGAGCGCATTTGCCTTCCGGGCCCATGACATCACCGGCTGATGGGTTTGTAGCGCAGACGCTGGGGCTTGGCGCCTTCCTCGCCAAGGCGCTTGCGCTTGTCCTCTTCGTATTCCTGATAGTTGCCGGCGAAGAAATTCCATTGCGAATCGCCTTCGCAGGCGAGGAT
>DDWF01000252.1 GCA_002345845.1 Betaproteobacteria bacterium UBA2293
ACTAGTATTGCGGCATACGATATTTTTGCCCGTTTTTTTGCCTGCATGGGCTGTTTGCTAAGAGGGGATGGATTTGAACAAGATCAGCATTCGTAGCAAGTTGAATCTGCTAATCGGGCTCTCGATTGCCGCGTTGGCGTTTGTCAGCCTGTTCGGCTGGCACGGTCTCGAGCGGATGTCGTTGTCGCTGCATGTCGTCAGCAACCAGAGCCTGGCCGCCGTCAAGCACCTGTCAATGCTCCGGACCTCGCGCCTGGAGGCCTTCGTCGCCGTGCAGGAAGGTGCTGCCTGGAAAATCGACAAATAGCTTCCCGGGCTGACGAACAGGGGCGCGGCTTCGCAGTGTGAAGAAGGTTTCCTATTGGGTCTAATCAGGCATTCACATCAACGACAACCCGTCCGCGAACCTGTCCATCAAGCAGCCTGGTGGCCGTGGGAATGGCCTCTGCGAGACCAATCTCATGGGTGATCAGGTTCAGCTTCGATATATCCAGGTCGCTACCCAGACGTTGCCAGGCAACGAGACGGTCTGCGCGTGGGCACATAACGCTGTCAACGCCGACAAGTGTCACGCCGCGCAGGATGAAAGGGGCGACCGTCGCCGGAAAATCCATCCCCCCGGCTAGACCGCAGGCGGTCACGATGCCGCGATACTTGGTTGTCGCGCATACATTGGCCAACGTATGGCTACCGACGACATCGACGGCACCGGCCCAACGTTCCCGGCCAAGCGGTTTGCCCGCGGAAGAGAAGGCCGCTCGCTCCAGAACCTCGCTGGCGCCCAGGCTCTTGATGTAGTCACTTTCCGCCAAGCGCCCACTCACGCCAACGACGGTATAGCCAAGCTTTGACAGAATGGATACGGCAACGCTACCAACGCCGCCGGCAGCCCCGGTGACCAGGATTTCTCCTTGGTCCGGCGTGACACCGTGGCGCTCAAGTGCCAGTACACACAACATTGCCGTATAGCCGGCCGTGCCGATGGCCATGGCTTGCTGAGGGGTAATCGGGACGGTAAGGGAACCAGCCATTCCCCTTTCAAACGAGCTTTTTGGGCCAATCCGCCCCAATGACCTTCGCCGACTCCCCAACCATTCAGCAGCACGGCGTCGCCGACCCGATACGATGAGTGGCTGGATTCTTCGACCGTGCCGACCAAATCGACGCCGGGAACCATCGGGAACTTGCGAACGACCCGGCCTTTGCCAGTAATAGCCAGGCCATCTTTGTAGTTGAGGGTCGAGTGACTGACGCGTACGGTCACGTCGCCTGCCGGAAGTTGGGACTCATCAACATCCTTGAGGCTTGCGCGGTAGCCGGTTTCGTCCTTCTCAATCACGATTGCTTTAAACATTTTTCACTCCTTGTAAGACCAGACCGATCGTCTATTGGTCATGTCGCGGAAGCTGGCCGCTGATTTCACAGGATCGTGACCGATGCCGTGAAATGCCCAGCCAGGTTCAGGCTTTCATCAATAATCGGTGTAGCCCTTTTCACCCGGCGTGTAGAAGGTCGCGAAATCGGGGGCAACCAACTCCTGGTCTGACTTGAGCTTGGCGACCAGATCCGGATTCGAGATGAACGGGCGACCGAAAGCCACCAGATCGCCGCGCTGCGCCTCGAGATCGACATTCGCTCGCGCGGCATCGTAGCCACCGGAGAGGATGTATTGCCCGTTGAACGCGGCACGGATTTTGGCTTTCAATTCGGTGCTGACTTCCGGCGCGCCCATCGCGCTGTGATCCACGATGTGGATATAGAGCAGGCCGAGCGCATTCAGCTCGTCGATCAAACGCAGGTACACCGCATCCATCTCGGCATCCGGCACCTGGGCGTTGAATACGCCGTAAGGCGAGATGCGCATGCCGACGCGCTCGGCGCCGATGGCGGCGACGGTCGCCCTGGCGACTTCGACGGCGAAGCGGATGCGGTTGTCGACGCTACCGCCCCAGCGGTCGTGGCGCTGATTGGATGCGGTGTTGAGAAACTGGTCGATCAGATAGCCATTCGCGCCATGCAACTCGACCCCATCGAAACCCGCCTGCATGGCCAGCTTGGCCGAGGTCGCATATTCGGCGATGCTCTGGGCGATATCCGCCTCGCTCATTTCGCGTGGCACGGGATGCGGCTGCATGCCGTCGGCGTCGGTCCACATCTCGCCCGGCACGGCGACCGGCGAGGGCGCCAGGATGCTGGCGCCGGCCGGCAGGTTGGCCGGATGGCTGACCCGCCCGGTATGCATCAATTGCACGAAAATCCGGCCACCGGCCTGATGGACGCCGTCGGTCACGCGTTTCCAGCCCGCCACCTGTTCCTCGTTGAACAGGCCGGGAATGCGCGCATAGCCGAGGCCATTGGGCGACGGCGAGGTGCCTTCGGTAATGATCAGTCCGGCCTCTGCCCGCAAGCGGTAATACTGTTCCATCAGCGCATTGGGCAGGTTGCCGATGGCGCGGCTACGGGTCAGCGGCGCCATGACGATGCGGTTCTTCAGCGGCAGACTGCCGAGTTGGGTGGGGGTGAAGAGCGTGCCGTTCATAAAAATTCTCCTGGGTGTCGAGTTCAGATCGAGTCGTTTAGGGGTCAAAGCGCCAGCAGTCGCGGCGCCGGCTGGCCGGTTTGCGTCGCGGCGAAGAGATCGGACCGCGCCGTGTCGTAGCGCTCCCAGAGAACGGTATCGGCCATCGATGGCCAGGTGACCGGCTCGCCTTGATCGAAACCGGCCAGCGCGGCATCGACCAGGTGCTCGGCCGACATCACCGTTTCTTGCGGCAGCGCAGCCAGCGGCACCCCGGAGATGTCCCAGAGATCGGTGGCCGTGGCCGCGGGCAGCACCACTTGAACTCTGACGCTGGTGCTCGCCAGTTCCTGTTGCAGGCCGCGACTGAAATTGAGCACGAAAGCCTTGGTGCCGCTGTAGACGGAACTCACCGGCAGCGCATGCACCGCCAATACCGAGGCGATATTGATGATGGCGCCTTCGTTGCGTTCCTTGAACGCGGGCAGTACGGCATGCGTCAGCCGCGTCAGGGCCGTGATGTTCAAGGCGATCTGCGCCAGGGATTCTTTCACCGGCGTCTCGGCAACCGAGCTCAGGCGGGCAATGCCGGCGTTATTGACCAAGACCCGGATGGCGGGATTGCCGGCGAGAACCGTTTCCAGACGTGCGAGATCGTTTTCCTTCTCGAGGTCGGCGACGAGCGTTTCAGCCTTGATGACGTACGCCTGCTCGAGCTTGCTGGCGAGAGTCTGCAGGCGCTCGCCGCGCCGGGCGACGAGCAGGAGGTCGTAGCCGCGCTGGGCCAGACGGTCGGCATAGACGGCGCCGATGCCGGAAGAGGCGCCGGTGACAACAGCGATTTTTTGCGATGAGCTCATGGTTTTGTCCTTAAAGTTAACTGCCTGCCCGGAATAGCGGCTGGCCATATTGGTCACAGCTTGACGACGACCTTGCCTTTGGCACGGCCGGTTTCGACGTAATCCATCGCTTCCCGGGTCGATGCGAACGGGAAGACCCGGTCCACGACCGGGCGGATGGCCTCGGAGTCGATCAGCGTGCTGATCTCGCGCAGCTGGGCGCCATTCGCTTTCATGAAGTGGAACGAATAGCTGACGTTATTGCGCTGGGCCTTTCTGCGGATGCCAAGGCTCAGCAGGCGCATGATCGATTTCAGCCACCACGGCGCCCCGATTTCTTCACCAAAAGCCGGATCGGGCGGGCCGGAGATGGAAATGAGTTGGCCGCCGGGCTTCAGTACGCCCAGGGATTTGGCGAGCGTCGTGCTGTCCTGGCTGTTCAGGACGACGTCGTAGCCGTGCAGGAGGTTGGCGAAATCGTCTTTCTTGTAGTCGATGACGAGATCGGCCCCGAGGCGCTTCACCCAATCCACATTGGCCGTGCTCGTCGTGGTCGCGACGAAGGCCCCGAGATGCTTCGCCAGCTGGATGGCAAAGGTGCCGACGCCACCGGAGCCGGCCTGGATGAAAATCTTTTGTCCCGGCTTGAGGTTTGCCTTCTCGACCAGCGCTTGCCAGGCGGTCAAACCGACCAGCGGGATCGAGGCTGCTTCTTCCATGGTCAGCGCTTTGGGCTTGAGCGCCAGGGAGCTTTCCTTGATCGCGATGAGTTCGGCGAAAGCACCGATGCGAAAGTCATCGGGCCGGGCGTAGACCTCGTCACCCGGTTTGAATTGCCGCACGCGCGGCCCGACCCGGAGCACCACCCCGGCCACATCGTGGCCCAGGATCAGCGGCAAGCGGTAGGGCAGGATGAGTTTGAACTCGCCGCTCTTGATCTTGGCATCCAGCACATTGACGCTCGCCGCGTGCACCTGGACCAGCACTTCGTCATCGCGCAGTTCCGGCGCCGGCATGTCGCCCAGGCGCAGGCCGGCCTTTTTTCCATAGCGTTCGAGAATGAATGCTTTCATCAGCTTCTCCAATTCAGATCAGTCGGCGAGGAAGTCGAGAACCGCCGGGACAAAGGCCTGGTGGTGCTGAAAGACGCCGCCATGCCCGGAATCCGGATAGATCGTCAGCCGGGCATTCGGCAGACGGCGCGCCATGTCGGCCGAAAGGCTGCTGGCAACCATCAGGTCATGGTCGCCGTTGGCGACGAACACCGGTTGCGTAATCAGCGAAAGGTCGTCGGGCGCACTCAGCCCCGCCGTTCGGATGGCCTGCAGTTGGGCGCGCCGGGCCTGCAGGGAAATGGGCTGGTCACGGTCCTCGGTGCGTTCCTTCAGGCGGGCGAAGTACTCCTTCGCGGCGCGCTTGCCCTCCGGGGTGCGGGGGAAGAACAGGAAATTCCGCGGATCGCTCAGCGTCAGCGTCGCCTTGAGGTAAGCGATGACGGCGATTCGGTTGATCTCGTCGATACCGCCGCCACCCCGAGGACCCGTTCCGGCGAGGATCATCCGCCGCACCAGTTCAGGGGCCTGCAAGGCCACCATTTGCGCGACGCCGCCACCCAACGAGAAGCCGAGCAGGTCGACCTGCTTCAGCCCCAACGCCCGGATGAAAGCGATGGCATCACGCCCCATCGCCTCGATGTTGTCCGGTACCGCTCCGCCCGAGGCACCGACCCCGCGGTTGTCGAAGGCGATCACCCGACGCTGCGCGGCGATGCCGTCGATCACCCGCGGATCCCAGTCATCGAGTACGGCCATCAGGTGATGCAGGAAGATCACCGGCACGCCGGAAGCGGGGCCGAGTTCCCGATAGGCGAAAGACACGCCGCCCACGTCGATCCGGCGGGTCGGCACATTTTTCCACTTCATATTGCTCATCAATCAAATCTCCGTGCGGGGTGGATTGCCGGTCGTCGAGGTGTTACTATCAAATTGAAATGAACGATACTATCAATTTGAAAGTTAGTCACTATCAAAATTGTATGAACAACGAAAATAGTTGCCATGACCCCTGCCCGATCGCGCGCAGCCTGGCTTTCGCTGGCGACGCGTGGAGCATCCTCATCCTGCGCGATGCCCATGCCGGCCTGACGCGCTTCGACCAGTTCCGGAAAAGCCTGGGCATCGCCCCGACAATGCTGACCCGCCGGCTGGCGACGCTAACCGAGGAGGGCTTGCTGGAGAAACGGCGCTACTCGGAGCACCCGCCGCGTGAGGAATATCTGCTGACCGCAGCCGGCCGCGACTTCCTGCCGGTGCTGTTCATGATTGGCGCCTGGGGACGCCAATACCGGGGCGGCGGCAACCTGGTGCGTTTTTTCGACGCGGAAACGGGAACGGAAATTAAAGCGGTGGCCGTGGATGAAGTCACCGGGGCGAAAATCGGTACGCGCCCGATACGCATGGTCACGCCAGATGAAAGCTGACCGGTGATTTGATCGACCGGATTGCTTCCGACGTGTTCGTCGATGGTGAGAGCAGGCCGTGGAGCATCAACCCTCACCACAGTCACCAATTGGCTTGCTGACTGCTGACATTGCTACCGAGAACCGAGGCCGCTAAACGGCAGCACTGACCGACCACCGACAGCCCAGTGAAGTTAAGCTGTCCTTCAACTCTTGCCTGGGGGCATCATCATTCGGGCTTACTTCACATCCAACAGCACCGCCATTCCTTTGGCGTGTGCACTCCCCAACTCTTCATTAGCAAGAACGAAATCCTTGCTTTCAGAGAGCCGCTCAACAGCCAAGTCGATAAAGCGGCGCACCCGTGCCGGCTGGGCAGAACGGCTACCGTAGTAGACGAACAAGCTTAGATTGTCGGTCATATGTTCCAGCAGCAGCGGCACGAGATGTCCTGAGCGAATCAAGTAAGCGGCCGTGGGAACGGCAAGTTGGCCGATAACTTCGCCAGCCAGCACCGCGCGCAGTTCGAAGGCCTCGTCGTTGGTCGAAAAGCTGGGGCGAATGTTCTGGTCTTGCAGGCTCTCGCCCACTTTCACGCGCCATGGTGCAACCCGCCCGTCGCTGGGCCGGCGGAATCCACTGCAACGATGCGTCTCCAACTCGTAGAGGCTTTGCGGCGCACCGTATTTGCGCAGATAGCTCGGGGCGGCGCAGATCACCAACTGCATCGGGAACAGGCGACGGGCGATCAGGCCTTCTTCCGGCGGGTTGCCAAGGCGGAATCCGATATCCACACGGTCTTCGACCCAGTTGCCGACGCGATCATCGAGTTGAACATCGGGTTGGACCTCGGGATAGAGCCGACAGTATTCATCCAGCACAGGCCCTATGACCGATTGCAAAACCGTGCGCGGCCCGACGATACGCAGCGGCCCGCCAAGGTCTTCCCGGGTTTGCCGAACCGCATGCAATGCCTGCTGGAGGCTGATCAGCGAGGGCTTGGCGGCCTCGAAGAAGCGCTGCCCTTCCTCGGTCAGCGACATGCTGCGGGTGGTCCGGTGAAACAGACGCACCCCAAGATACTGCTCCAGTTGCCCGAGCGCCTTGCTGGCGGCCTGCGGCGAGATTTGCTGAGCCCTGGCAGCTTTGCTCAAACTACCGAGCTCAACTGTACGGACGAAGGTGGTGATGGAGCGCAGTTCGTTGATCGACATTATTACCCTCTATTTACACCTATTGGTTGCAAATGATTCAGTCAATATGGCGCTATTTTAATGTTTATTGGGTGACTAAAGTTCAGTCCATCAATAGCGCCAACCCGTTACCAAGGACAGAAATGGACAACTTCACTTATTTCAACCCGACGAAGATTGAATTCGGCATCGGCAAGGAGCAACTGATCGGCCAGCATCTGGACGACCACGGCGTCAGGAAAGTGCTGCTCTGCTATGGAAGCGAGCGGATCAAGCGCGATGGCCTGTTCGCGGTCGTCAACAAAAGCCTGTCCTCGCACGGTATCGAGTTCGTAGAGTGCGGCGGCATTGTCAGCAATCCGGTTCTCTCGAAGGTTCGTGAAGCGATCGTGTCGGCGCGTAAGCACGGGGCGGAAGCCATCCTGAGCGTGGGTGGCGGCTCGGTGCTCGACAGCGCCAAGGCGATTGCCGCTGGCGTTCTGCACGACGGCGATGTCTGGGATCTGTTCATCGGCAAGGCCACCGTCGAAGGAGCCCTGCCGGTGTTCGACATCCTGACGCTGGCCGCCACCGGCAGCGAAATGAATGGTGGTGCGGTCGTCACCAATGAAGCAACGAAAGAAAAGTTTGCGATCCAGTCCGCGCACACCTTCCCCAAGGTCTCCATCGTCAATCCGGCGCTGATGAAGACGGTTTCGCGCGACTATCTGGTGTATTCCGCTGCTGACGTCATCGCCCACTCGATCGAAGGTTATTTCACCGCCTCCGAGCAGCCGCATTTCCACTCGCGTCTGGTCGAGGCCATCATTAACACGGTGATCGAGACGACGGAAACTTTGCTTGCCAACCCGGATGACTACAACGCCCGAGCCGAATTCGCCTGGGCATCGACCCAGGCCCTGAACGGCCTGATCTATGCGGGTACCGGTGGTTACAGCTTCCCCAACCACATGATCGAGCATGCTCTCTCGGCCCTGTTCAACGTGCCGCATGGCGCCGGTCTGTCGGTGGTGATCCCGGCCTGGATGAAGTGGTATCACGGCCGCAACCCGGCCCAGTTCGAGCGCTTTGCCAGGAATGTCTTCGGCGTGGCTACCGCCGAACAGGGCATTGCCGGACTCGAAAAATGGTTCGACAAGATCGGCACACCGACGCGCCTGTCGCAACTAGGCATCACGGACGCCGATCTGCCCGCCACGATCGAGAACGTGCTGGGCAATGCCAAGTATTTCGGCGTGGCCGACATCTATACCAAGGATGTGGTTACCACCATTTTGCAGAGCGCGCTATGAAGGAGACCGCCATGAAAATGCTTACCACACCCATCTGCCTGATCGCCCTGGCTGCCGTTGCATCGGGCGCCCTGGCACAGGAACGCGATTTGCCTCCGGGTGCCGCGATTTCCCGGGAGGCAACGCGCCCGGTCACGCAGGGAAGCAGTGACAGATTCACCGGTACGACCAAGATCATCAGTCTGTTCTCCGCCAACGAACCTTCACGTGTGACCGGCGGCCAGGTCACTTTCGAGCCCGGCGCACGTACAGCCTGGCACAGCCATCCACTGGGGCAGACACTCATCGTCACGGCAGGTAGCGGACGCATCCAGTTCTGGGGCGGTGCCATCCAGGAGATCCGGACGGGCGACGTCGTTTCCATCCCCCCAGCCACCAAGCACTGGCATGGCGCTTCGCCCGGCAGTTCAATGACGCACATCGCCATCCAGGAAAAGGCCGAGGGCGAAACCGCCGAGTGGCATGAAAAAGTCACCGATGAGCAGTACGGCGTCACCGCTCCGGCAACCCCTCCCGCTACCGACAAGAATTCACGCGCACAACAGTTGTTTGGCGAGATCGCGCCGAAGTTCGCCGAACTGACGGACAAGGTGCTCTATGCAGATGTGTGGGAGCGCCCTGGTCTTTCGAAGCGGGACCGGAGCCTGGTTACCGTCAGTGTGTTGATCGCGATGAATCGCCCCGATCAACTTCGCTCGCACATCGGGCTGGCCAGCAGGAACGGTCTGACGCGCGAAGAACTGGTCGAGGCCATCACGCATCTCGCGTTCTATTCCGGTTGGCCGAACAGCGTAACGGCGGCAACCCTCGCCAAGGAAATTCTCCCGCCAGCGAAATAAAGCCCCGATCAATTACTTACTGGAGCAATCAACATGAAATCCAAAGTCATTCATTCCGTTTTGCTTGCCGCAACCATGGGCGCCTTGTCCGGCGCCGCGATGGCGGCAGACTATAAACAGAATCCATTCACGCTGGCCTACGAAGGCGCCATTACCGAAAACGCTAAAGGCAAAGTCAATATCCGCACGGTGGCGTACAAACTCAACGGCATCGACATATCGGCGAACGTCTACACCCCTGCAAACTACGACGCGAACAAGAAATATCCGGCTGTCGTGGTCGCGCATCCCAACGGAGGGGTGAAGGAACAGGTTGCCGGCCTGTATGCCCAGCGTCTGGCCGAACAGGGCTACATCACCATTGCCGCGGATGCGGCGTATCAAGGCGCAAGTGGCGGCCAACCGCGCAATGTGGACAAGCCAGCCTACCGGATCGAAGACATTCACGGCATGACTGACTTCATCAGCCAGTTTGCCGGTGTCGATGCTGCTCGTCTCGGCTTGCTCGGTATTTGCGGTGGCGGCGGCTATTCGCTGGCCGCAGCGCAGACCGACAAGCGCTTCAAGTCGCTTGCGACGGTGAGCATGTTCAACTCAGGGCGGGTTCGTCGCAATGGCTACGGGGATTCGGCGCTGAATACGATCCAGGCACGCATGCAGCAGGCCGCTACTGCCCGCGCCCAGGAGGCTGCCAGCGGCACGGTTCTCTATTCCGGTGATGCAAACCTGACCGACGAGCAGATCGCTAAACTGCCGTTCGAGCTGTATCGGCAGGGTTACGAGTATTACTGGAAGACGCACGCACATCCCAACTCGACCTTCAAATACACGACGAGCAGTTTGCTGGACCTCATGCGCTGGGATGCCACTGACCAGATTGAGCTGATCCAGCAACCTTTGCTGATGATTGCCGGGAGCAAGGCCGACAGCCTGTACATGACCGAGGATGCGTTCGCCAGGGCGACTGGGACGCAGGACAAGGAACTGTTCAAGATCGAAGGCGCTACGCACATCGAGTCCTACTGGGTGCCCAAATACGTGAATCAGGCGATGGAAAAGCTGACCCAGTTCTTCGGCAAGTCGCTCTGATGAAATTTTTGGGGCGTGCATAAGGCGCCCCATTTTGTGAAATTCATGGAAGGAATGAGGAATGACCAAGCCTGCATTGGATGAGCAACGGCGTAAATTTATCGGCACGTCGATGGTGGTCGCAGCCGGGGCGGCCGGTGCTGGGTTTGCGGGAACGGCACAGGCGCAGACTGCGGCCGTATCGGCGAATTCGGATGGCGCGGCATACTCTGGGCAAAAGATCGGCCGACGGAAACTTGGCCAACTGGAGGTCTCCAGTATCGGCCTTGGTGTCCAGAACATGGCTCGTGCCTACCAGACGACGATCCCCGCTCGACCCGAGATGATCGATCTTATCCGTACAGCCTATGAGCGCGGCGTCACTTTTTTCGACACTGCCGAGGCCTACGGCCCGCATGAGTGCGAGCGGATTCTTGGCGAGGCTATTGCGCCGCTCCGGGACAAGGTCGTCATCACCAGCAAGTTTGGTTGGAATATCGATCTTCGGACGGGCGAACGGCGCCCGGGGCTGATCAGCCGCCCCGAACATATCAAGCTGGCCGTCGAAGGCATGCTCAAGCGCCTGCGTACGGATCGGATTGATCTGCTTTACCAGCACCGCGTCGATCCGCAGGTGCCGATCGAGGACGTAGCCGGAGCGATCAAGGATTTGCTAGCCCAGGGCAAGGTCCTGCACTGGGGCTTATCCGAAATGGGCCTGAACACCTTGCGCCGGGCTCATGCCGAGTTGCCTGTCACGGCTGTCCAGAACGAATATTCGATGATCTGGCGCTGCCCTGAGAAGGAAGTTCTGCCCTTGTGCCAGGAACTGGGTATTGGCTTCGTGCCGTGGAGTCCGCTTGGCGTGGGTTTCCTCACGGGTGCCATTGACGAGATGACCCACTTTGCCGATGGCGACTTCCGCAAGACGGAGACCCGCTTCTCGCCGGAAACCCGGACGCACAACCTGGCGCTCGTTCGCCTCGTGAAATCGTGGGCGACGCGCAAGCAGACGACACCGGCCAGGATCGCCCTGGCCTGGCTTCTGGCGCAGAAGCCTTGGATCGTGCCTATTCCCGGCACCACCCAGATGGCCCACTTGCTCGACAACATCGGTGCGACGGAAGTCGTCTTGAGTGCTGAAGAACTACGGGCGCTGAATACGGCATTGACGGAAATCACGATTGAGGGCGAACGTCTGCCGCAGGCTGTGGCCGTGCTCAGTGGTGTTGAGGCGCCTTTGAAGTGACGCCACCGGGATTGGACGATTCGCTCACTGATCAGGAACGAGAATGGAAGGAGTGTCAGGAACATGAACATCAAACGCCATGATCTGCGCATCATCGCCGCGTTGGCATTCGCCGCGCTTTCAGCATTCCCATTGACCCACGCCGCAGCGGGTGATGCGACAAAACCCCTGATGATTCAGGAACAGGGCAGCTTTGCCGTTGGCGGCACGGTCATTCAAAGCCCCGGTATCTTCGCTGCAGCCAATCCCGCTTCTGGCGGGCAGACGTTGCATGGAGATCACGCCCGCGTCTTCTATCAGGTGCCGGTCAATGCCAGAAAACTGCCGCTGGTGATGTGGCATGGCTTCGGGCAGTTCTCCAAGACCTGGGAAACGACCGCCGATGGTCGCGAGGGTTACCAAAACATCTTTCTGCGCCGGGGATTTGCCACCTACCTGATCGATCAGCCACGGCGCGGTGCAGCGGGGCGCGGCACCGTTGGGGGAACGGTCAGCGCCACGCCGGACGAGCAACGCTGGTTCAACACCTTCCGGGTCGGCGTCTGGCCCGAGTATTTCCCTGGCGTGCAGTTCTCGCGTTCCAAGGAGGCTCTCGAACAGTACTTCCGCGCCATGACCCCGGACACCGGCCCCATCGACGTCAGGGTAACCAGCGATGCGATTTCCGCCTTGTTTGACAAAATCGGCCCCGGAATCCTCGTCACCCACTCGCATAGCGGCGGCATGGGCTGGCTGGCGGCAATGAAGAATCCGCGTATCCGTGCCATCGTTTCGTATGAACCGGGCAGCGGCTTTGTCTTTCCGGAAGGCGAGGTGCCACCTGCCATGGCGAGTTCCGCCGGGGCGCTGGAACCCGTTGGCATCCTGCAATCGGAGTTCATAAAACTCACCAAGATCCCAATCATCATTTACTACGGCGACTTCATTCCGAACGAGCCCATGGACAATCCGGGACAGGATGGTTGGCGTGTGCGCCTTGCTATGGCAAAACTCTGGGCTGAAACCATCAACCGGCATGGTGGTGATGCAAAGGTCGTGCATCTGCCGGAGATCGGCGTTCGCGGCAACACTCACTTCCCCTTCTCCGACCTCAACAACGTGCAGATCGCGGACCTGATGTCGGAATTCCTGGCGGAGAAGCATCTGGATTGATCGTCGATTGAGTTAGCGGGCTGTTCCATCGTCCGTTGATTGATGCATACCTGATGCATGATCGGCGGTCGAGGTCTGCCCGGAATGGCCGAGGAACTGACTGACAGCAGAGCTTCCTCGGCAGCTCCTTTCGCCGAGGTAATCACCTTCGCGTTTAGCGGTATTTTTTTCTGTCCCTATGACTGCAGTTGGCTGGGCTGCATCCGCTTCTAACCCGGTAGGCAGGATGGTTACCCTTGGCCTGACAGGGCAACAAAGTACATGCCGCCTATCAGCGAGCAGACCACGACGATCCAGGTCTGAAAGGTCGCCCGCCAGCGCCAGGGGGCTTTGCCCAGTTCCATGAAGTGGATCATGACCAGACGGACCTTGAAGGCGGCGAGGAGCAGTATGACGGCGACCGTCCAGCGCCCGGCCAGGCCGTGGTGTTCGGCCAGCCAGGTGCCGCCCAGCGTGGCGACGACGAGGAGAAACCAGACGCAGAGCGCCTGGGCGGGAGTGGTATGGTTCATCGCGTCCCCAGCAAGTAGAGCAGTGGAAAAATAACGATCCAGAGCAGGTCGACCATGTGCCAGTAGAGCGCGCCGGATTCGATAAGGCCGAACAGCGGACCGTCGACTTTCTGGCGTCCGGCCATGAACCAGAGGACGGCCAGGGCCAGCATGCCGCCCAGGAAGTGCAGGAAGTGTGCACCGGTAAGGGCGTAATAGAACATGTAGAAGTCGTTGGTGTGCATGGTGATGCCATGCTCGATCTTGGCGCTGTATTCGACCATCTTAGTCACGCCGAACCCGGCGCCGACGACAAAGGTGGCCAGCAGCCAGCCGCGCGTTGCGCGGGTCCGGCCTTGCCGGGCGGCATTGACGGCGAACACCACGAATAGCCCGCTGGTGATCAGGATCAGCGTATTCAATATCCCCAGCCACACGTCGAGGGTGGCTGAGGATTGATCGAACAGCGCCAGCTGGCCCGAACGCTCGACCATGAAGCCGGTGAACAGCATGGCGAAGACGATCATGTCGGCCAGGATGAAAACCAGGACGCCCGGTACGCGGGCTTCCGGGGTTTCAGTCACGTCCGTAGGTTCCGTTGCAAGTGCCGGTAACGAGCTTGGGTCAGCCATGGTGTTGGTCTCCCTTTTTCAGGCTTTGGCCAGCAGCGCACTGCGTTCCTGCTCCAGGCGCGGGATGGCCTTGAATACGTAGTAGGTCACGATGACGATGTAGGCAAACCAGACGATGAACTCGACCCAGAAGTTCAGCCAACCCTGGCGGGCAAACAGGCCACTCTTGAAGAATGGCATCAGCAACTCGAAGAGGAAGCTCAGGCCGGCCCAGATCGAGTACCAGCAAGCCCAGCGGGGGAACAGCGGCTGCTTGCGCTGGTCGGTCAGCCCGGCGATGCCGATGGCGACCATCGGGATGGTCGTGATCGCGTAGAACATGTCGATCAGCAGCCAGCCCTGGTCGTAGAGCATCTGCAGGGTCACCGCGTCGAGCACGTCAGGGCGGTAGGCGGCGGTCAGCCAGAACACGGATGAAGTCACCAGCGGCACAACGGTAAGTCCTCCGCCCCACATCTGCAGCGTGGAGACCATGTTGTTCTCGTTCGGGTTGATCCATTCCATTACCTTGGTGATGGCCAAGGTCCAGGGCAGATAAAGTACGCCGAACAGCATCGCACCGGCCATGCCGGCGCGTACCTCGTTGTAGTTGGTGCGGAAGTGTTCGGCCATTTGTTCGGCCGTGAAATCGGCCGGAATTGGCGGGATGTTGTAGCCCAGCACGCCCCAGCAAACGATGAAGGCGGTGAGGAATACCGGCCCCATCGCGGCGCAGGCACGCCAGTATTTGAAATAGGCGGCGTTGCTCATGTTGGTATTCATGGATTGTCTCCTCAGTTGAATGGATGTTTGCCGCCTGGTCGCACAGGTTCGGCATACGTCTGTTGTCCGATGTCCCCGCCGGCAGAAAATCTTGTCATCGCTGGAAGCGCCTTGTGAGTGGGCGTTTTCAATGGTGCCAGACTATCCATTCCGGTATGGTATGTATCAATACGTTTGCGGATTGTGCGATTTCAAAACAATTTCGTCAACGCATGATTTGCGTTTTCTGGTCTGCCGGTGGACTGAGGTGCTGTCGAGCTTATTTGGCGAGCCGGCCAGGGGGCTTCCTGAGGGGAGGGGTGTTGCGCTTGCCGTGGTCGTCGACGGCAGGGGGGCCGAAAGCCAGGGCGAGAAATTTGACGCCCCAGCGCATTTCCTCGTCACTGACGTGCGACAGCGTCGACGAGAAAAATTCCAGTCCGGCATCGATCATGCTCTGGAAAAAGGCCTTGCCCTCGGGGGTCAGGGCGACGACTTTTTCGCGCCCGGAGGCCGGATTTTCCATCTGTACGACCAGCGAAAGCGGTGGCCGGGCCAGTTCGCGCAGCAGCTGCGAGACCTGTGAGTTGCTCGTTTCGAACCAACTGCCCAGCTGTTGCTCGATCACCCGGCGGCGCATCCAGCCATCGGCGCCGACTTCCGATTCGATCAACCACAGGATGGCCGCTTGCTGACGGGAGATTCGGCCCTGGCACATGCGGTTTTCCAGTTCCATGCCGATCCGGTAATGGATCGGATAGAAAAAACCGAGCAGGTCGGCGTGCGGGTTATTGGCCGATGGTCCGCTCGCATCCTTCTTGCTGTCTTGCGGCGGCTGGGAAGTGGTCTTGGCTGGCATGCTCGGTGTGCTTTCTCGGCATTGCGGCTGCAGGAGAAGGCGTCAATGTTACCCGGAATCGGCGGCCTTGCACGATCGGCAAAAGGCGTTACAAACTCTTTGACAAACCGCATCCTTAATTAGTATGCTAGCAAACATATTGAGGTTTGTTGTCGCTTCATAATGCCTACGGGGCCTCCGTCCCTGATTTCATCCAACCATTTGCAGCGGAGTATCGATCATGCTGTTTGACAAATCAGCCCTTGCCGGAAAACGCATTCTCATTACCGGTGGCGGTACCGGCCTGGGCAAAGGTGTTGCCCAGCACCTGGCGGCTCATGGCGCCGAAGTGCACTTGTGGGGGCGCCGACTGGAGGTGTTGCAGGCGGCGGCCGATGAGATCAATGCCCTGCACGGTCCGCGCGCCCATGTTCAGGCGGTGGATATCCGTAATGCGGAAGGCGTCGATGCGGCGGTCGGCGAGATCTGGGAACGTTTCGGGCCACTGACTGGCCTGGTCAACAATGCGGCGGCCAACTTCATCGCCCCGACCAAGGACATCAGCCCGCGTGGCTACGAGGCCATCGCCTCGACGGTGATGGACGGCGCCTTCTTCACTACCCTGGCCTGCGGCAAGCGCTGGATCGACAACGGGCTCAAGGGCTCGGTCGTGTCGACCCTGGTGACCTGGATCATGACCGGCTCGCCCTATGTCGTGCCGTCGGCGATGTCTAAGGCAGCGATCAATGCGATGACCATGTCGCTGGCCGTCGAATGGGCGCGTTACGGTATTCGCCTGAATGCCGTCGCCCCCGGGCCGTTCCCCACGGAATACGCCTGGCAGATGCTCAATCCGACGGCCGACAGTTCGGTCGGTGCGACCCAGGCCGACGAAGTGCCGATGGGACGCTACGGGGAAATCGCCGAGCTGGGCAATCTGATGGTGCTGCTGTTGTCCGACGGCTGTGACTACATCACTGGCGAGACTATTGTCATCGATGGCGGCCATCATCTCGCAGCACCGTCGACCTTCGCCGGCCTCAACAAAGTGACCGACGAGCAATGGAAATCCATCCGCGAAGCTGCCCAGGCGGCCAGCGACAAGAGCAAGGCGCAGCGCAGCGTTTGATCCGGTTTTTTCGCATCGCAATTACTACTGACTTGAACACTAAAGGAGACTCCAAGTGAAGGGATTGAAAGACAAAGTAGCGCTCGTGACCGGTGCCGCCAGCGGCATTGGCCTGGCCATCGCCAAGCGCCTGGCCGAAGAAGGCATGGCGGTCGGCATTCTCGACATCAATGGCGACGCCGCTGCCAGTGCCGCGGCCGAGATTCGTGCGGCCGGCGGCCGTGCCGATGCCGAAGCCTGTGACATCACCAGTCCGGATGCGGTCAAGGCCGCTGTGGCTTCGATCGAAGGCAAGCTCGGTCCGACCTGGGCGCTGGTCAACAACGCCGGCTGGGATACCCCGATGCCTTTCCTAAAGACGACGCCGGATTTCTGGGAGAAAATCATCGCCATCAATTATTTCGGCCCGCTCAACATGACGCATGCCGTGGCCAGTGGTATGGCCCAGCGCGGCGGCGGCCGGATCATCTTCATCGCGTCCGATGCCGGCCGTGTCGGTTCTTCCGGCGAAGTCGTCTATTCCGGTTGCAAGGGCGCCACCATTGCCTTTGCCAAGGCCTTCGCCCGTGAAGTGGCGCGCAAGAACGTGCTGCTCAACTGCGTTTGCCCGGGGCCGACCAATACCCCAGCCATGGATGCCTTCGTCGGCACCGGTGATGAAGGCCAGAAGATTCGCGACGCCATGGTGCGTGGCGTGCCGCTCGGCCGCATCGGCGAGCCGGATGACTATCCGGGCCTGGTCGCCTTCCTGGCCAGCGACGACGCTTCCTTCATGACCGGCCAGACGATCAGCGTCTCCGGCGGCCTGACGATGCACGGCTAAGCGCCTGCTGCCGTCACGCTCCATTACCCAAATCCATCAAGAAACGAGGAAATCATGTCCACGACTTTCAAAGACATTCTGTATGAAGTTGGCGCTAACGCCGTCCGCATCACCATCAATCGTCCGGAGGTTTTTAATGCCTTCCGTACGCAGACCGTCGAAGAGCTGATCCAGGCCTTCCGCATGGCCGACGAAGAGAAGTCGGTCAATACCGTGATCTTCGGTGGCGCCGGCGACAAGGCGTTCTGTACCGGTGGCGATCAGAAGGTGCACCTGTCCGAGGATGGCCTCTATGGTCCGCGCGGCATGGTCGGCCTGCCGATCGAGGAACTGCAGTCCGCCATCCGCGACTGCCGCAAGGTGGTCATCGCCCGCGTTCAGGGCTTCGCCATCGGCGGCGGCAATGTCTTCGCCACCATCTGCGATCTGACCCTCGCTTCCGAGAAGGCCCAGTTCGGCCAGGTCGGCCCGAAGGTCGGCTCGGTCGATCCGGGCTTCGGTACTGCTTATCTGGCGCGCATCATCGGTGAAAAGCGTGCCCGCGAAGTCTGGTTCCTGTGCGAGCGTATTCCGGCGCAAAAAGCCTACGAATGGGGTCTGGTCAACAAGGTTGTTGCCCATGATCTGCTCGATGAAGAATGCGAAGCCTGGGCCGCCAAGATCAATGTCATGAGCCCGACCGCCCTGGCCATCGCCAAGCGTTCCTTCAATGCCGACAGCGAGAACATCCGCGGCATCAGCTTCATGGGTGTGGCCGCCGTCAAGGGCTACTACCAGAGCGAAGAATCGAAGGAAGGCGTGCGTGCCTTCAACGAGAAGCGCCCGGCCGACTTCAAAAAGTACGCTTAACCCCACAGACCTACCGCTTGCATTGGCTACCATGGATCAAAATATCAAGAGCGAGATCACCGAGGACGGCATCCTGATTGCGAGGATCGATATGCCGGGCCGTTCGATGAACGTCTTTTCGCTGGACATGATGGATTCGCTCGAAAGGCTTCTCGATCATGTCGATGGGAACCCCTCGCTGCGAGCGGTGGTGCTGACCTCGGCCAAGCAGGCTTTTCTGGCCGGGGCGGATCTGGACATGATCCGCATGTTTACCGAACGGGCACGCACCGACAGCCACGAGCAACTGCATAACCTCTGCGGTCGCCTGGGGCGTCTGTTCCGCCGTCTGGAGAAAAGCCGCAAACCTTATGTCGTGGCGATCAACGGGCTGGCACTCGGCGGCGGGCTGGAAGTCAGCCTTGCCTGCCATGCCCGCGTCGTCGCCGACGACAAGGGTGTCCTGCTCGGTCTGCCGGAAATAAAGCTGGGCCTGCTGCCAGGTGCCGGCGGTACCCAGCGCCTGCCGCGGATGATCGGTACCCGACTTGGTCTGCAGTTGCTGCTCAGCGGCGACCCGCTGACGCCGCGCAAGGCCCACGAGTACGGTGTCGTCGACCTGGTTGTCCCGCCCGCTGAACTGCTCGATGCCGCACTACGAATCGCCCGCGACATGGGCAGCAAGCTGGCTCTTTGGGATCGACCGGGCGCAACTTTCAACAGCGGTCCATTTGATTTCACCGCTGCCGATGCCCATCAGCAGATTGCCGATGTCCTCGGGATCAGCGATGAATTGCTGGCGAACTACCCGGCATACAGGACGATCATGGATTGCGTGGTTGGCGGCTGGCACATGCAGATGGACGAGGCCTGCCATTGGGAAATGGACAACTTCGTCCGGCTGATTCAGGATCCCGTTGCCGGTAACATGGTCCGCACGCTTTTCCTCAACCGCCAACGTGCCGCCAAGCTGGTACCGAAAGTGCTGGAGCCGCGGGTGACGCGGGTCGCTGTCGTCGGTGAAGGCGGGGAAGCCATCCAGGCTCTGCTGGTGGCAGGCAAGGCAACACTGATCGCGCCCGCGGAACTGGGGGAACGGGATATCGCCTTGCTGATGCCTGGCGCACGTTCTGAGCGGGGTATCCGCCTTGCTTGGATGGATGTCTCGGCCAACGCCGAGACGGTTGTCGACGACCATAATGGCGGGGCTGCAGTTTGCCTGTCTGAAGCGACGAGTCACGGGCGTTCGCTCGAACTCGTACTGTCTAGCCCCGACCCTCTGGCGCACGATGCCGGAATCCTGCTGGGACGCTGGTTGCGGGCAACGGTCGTGCCTACGATGGGGAAGCACTCGCTGCTGGTCAGCCTGCGAGATGCGCAAGCCCGGGCGCGCCAACTTCAATGTTCGGTAGAGGATGAATTGCTCGCTGTTGCGCTTGTCGCCCAGAAGGTTTGGAGCGAGGGTGGCGTCGATGATGTCGATCTGGCTGATGTTGCCGCTGTCATCGGTGGCCTGCATCCGGCATACACGGGCGGCCCGTTCAATTACCTCAGGCAGATCGGTCTGGCACCTCTGTCGTCACGCCTGGCAACCGCCTCTGATGATTTTCGTCAGTCGTTTGCCGTTCCGGAGTTCCAGCCTGCGCTGCTTGAGCGCTTGCTGAAGAAGGTATAGCCATGAGCACCGACCGCCGACATGTCGGTTTCACCTTGCCTAGATTTACCGTGACTATCGAGCCCGAGCGTCTGGCGCGCTTTGCTGACGCAATCGGCGAATCAAGTACCGGCGTGATAGCGCCGCCAACCTTGCTCAAGGTCATCGAGGGGGAGGGTGCAAGTTCTCGTCGCATTCTCGATGAATTGGGCGTCGATCTGCGCCGTGTGCTGCATGCCGAGCAGCAGTTCGAGTACTTCACGCCGATGGGCGTGGGTGACAGTGTCTCGGTCGAGCGCAAGGTTGTCGACATCTACGAGAAGAAAGGCGGCGAAATGGAATTCATCGTTATCGAAACCAGTTTTTTTGCTGCCACGGGCGAGCGTGTCGCCATCTCGCGGCAGATCGTTCTGGTCCGTCATCCAAAGAAACGCGAGCAATGACATGTTGACTGATCTGCTGAGCGCCGAACCAGGGAGCCTTGTTGCCCAGTTTTCTCCGTTGCCGAGCACGGCAGAAGATTTGGTTCGCTATGCGCGAGCTTCAGGCGATACGAACCCGCTACATCTCGACCTAGAATTTGCCCGTCAGGCTGGGTTCGACAATCTGGTCGTACACGGCATGCTGAACATGGCTTTTCTGGGCCGTCTGTTGACCGATCACTTTTCAGCCGAGCGCATTCGTACCTTCAGTGCGCGATTCGAGGGGGTTGTGCTCGTCGGTCAACGGGTGAACTATCGGGCCGTAGTGGCCGAACGGTTGGGTAATGGCATCCAGCTAATGCTGGAAGGTAGCTTGCTTGACGGGAAGCGAGTGATTTCCGGACAGGCGTTGATCAGCACAATCTGAATAAGCGAATCACCGATATGTGGCATTGGCGGCCGCTGTTTTTTCCCGAAAATTCCAACCTATCCGGCAACTATTTCTTGGTTACCGTGAAGCGCTCGTACAGCGACTCACGGTAATGGCAAAGCATAAATAACAAGCAGGCTCAATCCTCGCTGCTGCTAGCCTCGTCGAGCCCCATTGTTGAAAGGGCTTCCTTGATGCTGGACAGCAGGCGCACCAGTTCGCTGCGATCCTTGTCCGTCAGGTTGGCGAGTATCGTGGCATTGAAGGCTGTTTCTGCAGCTATGAGCTTCTCTAGGAGCTGATGGGAATTTTTGGTCAGAAAGACGCGTTTGGCGCGCCGGTCAGTGGGCTCCGGGCGTCGTTCAATGAACTCGGTGGCCTCCAGTCGGTCGAGCAGGGCGCCCAGGCTGGCTTTGCCGACATCGAGCATTTGTGCCAGTTGGGTTTGCACCATACCGTCGTGGCGGGCCAAGTGCGCAATGATCCACCACTGGGCACGTGTGACACCAAGGGGTTTGACGATTTCATCGAATGCTTTGCGGCGTAGCCGGGAGACATCGTGAATCAGGTAGCCGAGCTTGATGTCCAGGCGGTTCTTGGCGTCACGATCAGGCTTGGCAACTTCCGTCTGGCGGCGCTTCTGGGTAGTGGAAGCCTTCGTTCTGGGGGTTGCGGTGGCTGCTTCGGCAGCCTCGGGATTGGTCGTCAGTGTCATCTTGATTTCGCTCCTGTCAGGAGAGGATTGATGCGCTCATGTTGCAATGGGCGCTGTTAGCTATACAGTAAGCAAACGGATTATATGCTTTTTATTCTACTTCTAGGAAGCGAGGGTCTGATTTGTCATTAGAAATGACCGCTGTCGTGAGGCCGAAAAAGGTGTCGCGCATTGTTGTCTGGATCGTCGGCTTTCTGGCTTTCCTGAACCTGTATCCCATGCAGGCCGTATTGCCGCTGCTGATGACGGAATTTAGTGCCGATGCAGTCCAGGCCGGGGCGACAGTTGGTGCAACGGTACTGGCCATCGCGCTCCTGTCGCCTTTTGTCGGCGTTTGGTCGGACGCTGTCGGTCGCCGTGGGCTGATCAACGCGGCACTGTTTGCGCTGACTGTCCTCACCTTCGCCATTTCGCTGTCCACGAGCCTCGACGTTGTGCTCATGATGCGTTTTCTGCAGGGGATGGCGATTCCCGGGGTGACCGTCGTGCTGACTGCTTATCTGGCTGAGGAGTTCGATGGCGCCGAGGTTTCGCGTCTGATGACCGCCTATATTTCCGGCGGTGTGTTCGGTGGCTTCAGCGGCCGCTTCGTCGCCGGCTACATGGGCGATTTTTTGGGCTGGCGGGCGGCGTTCATCGTCCTGGGTAGCCTGACGCTGTGCGGCGCGCTGTTCGTTTGGCGCAGGCTTCCGGCTTCGCGGCGATTCGTCGCCCGGCGTGATGTGTCAGGGATACTGCTGCAGTTCCGCAGGCATGCAGCCAATCGTCAATTGTTGCTGGTCTGCCTGATCGGCTTCTGCATCTTGTTTTCCCTGGTCGGAGGGCTGACCTATCTGATGCTCTTTCTGTCAAAGGCGCCGTTCTCGCTGTCTCCGCGCGACCTGGGTAATGTCTTTCTCGTCTATCTGATCGGCGCACTGGTCACGCCGCTGGCCGCCGGTGCGATGACTCGCCTCGGCTTGCGCGCCGTCCTGCTGCTTGCCTTGGCCGGAGCGGCCGCTGGCCTGCTGCTCACCTTCGTCCCGGAATTGCCGCTGATCGTGTTCGGCCTGACCTTGTTTTCGAGCGGAATATTCGTTGCCCAGACGGTGGCCATCCGACGGGTTGCCGAAGTGGTCTGCGAAGGGCGTTCCCTGGCGGCGGGTATTTACGGAACGTACTATTACGCAGGCGGCGCCGTTGGCACCTGGTTGTGCGGGCTGGCGTATGTGCGGGCCGATTGGCAAGGCAGCGGGGTAGTTGTCCTGACGACTCTGGTCTTGGCGGCAGCGGCGGGCATCATGGCCTGGCGGCAACCACATTAGCTGAGCAAAAAAGAGGGCCACCGGCACGCAACATGCGGATGGCCCGAGGCTGGAGTGAAGTTGTTCAGTTCACGCTGGGTCGGCGGCTTTCGTTGTCAGAAAACCAGAACCGGCTTGATGGCTTGACCGGTCTCCGCGGCATGCACGGCGTCGTTGATCTTGTCGAACGGGAACTTGGTCACCAGCCGGTCGAAGGGGAAGCGTCCCTGCTGGTAAAGCTCGATCATCCTGGGAATGAAGGTCTGCGGATTGGCATCGCCTTCGGTAATCGGGCGCAAGGTGACACCCTTGACCAGCAGGTCGAGCAGGGTGGCCGGAATCTGGCCATCCGGGGGCGGTACGCCGACCAGACCGACGGTGCCGCCAGGAGCGGTGACGTTGATGGCCTGGCCCGCTACGGCGGGAATGCCGGTCGCTTCGATGGTGTAAGTGACACCGCCACCACTGTCGGCCTTGATGGCCGCTTCGACGTCCGAACCGTCACGCGGGTCGTATACCTTGGTTGCGCCCAATTCGAGTGCCAGTTGGCGGCGCTCGGCATTGGGTTCAACGACGAAGATTTTGGTAACGCCGACGGCACGGGCACCGAGCAGGGCGCTGAGACCGACGGCGCCGCCACCGAAGATGGCGATCGAGTCGCCGGATGTCGCTTTCAGCGAATTGATCACGGCGCCGGCGCCGGTCTGGATGCCACAACCCAGGGGGCCGAGGATTTCCAGCGGTACGGCGTCCGGCACCCGAACCGTATTGACCGCACGGGCAATGGCATAGGTGGCAAAGGAAGACTGGCCGAAGAACATGCCGTGGACCGGCTGCCCGTCCTTGGACAAGGGGCTCGATCCGTCAGCCAGACGGATGCCGGCGAAGTTCATCGGCAGGAACTGGCTGCAGGTCGCCGGCAGATCCTTTTCGCAACTCGGGCAATGGCCGCAAGAGTTGAAGGAGAGCACGACGCGGTCACCCGGCTTGACGTTGGTCACCCGGGTGCCGACGGCTTCGACGATACCGGAGCCTTCGTGACCGAGGACGATGGGCATCGGAACCGGGAAACCGTCGCGGCAAACGATGTCGGTGTGGCAGACACCGACGCCGACCATGCGGACCAGCACCTCGTCTTCACGCGGCGCGGCGACGTCGATTTTTTCAAGGGCGAAAGGCCCGCCAACATTGCGCACGACAGCGGCTGTGGCGACGGTGGAGCCGGATGTTTGGGTGGTCATGGGTGTCTCCTGATTTGTCCAAGCTTCATTCTGAATAGGCTGGTTTGGTAATGTACATAAATATTATGCAAGCGTAGCATTGTGGTTTTCGGTTTGCAATCGGGTGCTCCCGGACTTCTCTTTGGTAGGGGAGTCATGTTGCCGGCTAGTTCCACCAGAAAACTCGGATTTGTTGGTTTGTTGCCGTTCCCGGGCGGTTCGTCAGAATTCCGAAAGGCCATCGATGACAGCGCTTAAGCCAAGGTTAGCGACATGGAATTTCATCAAGCAGTACTTTGGTACTGTTTTCGCTCCCGCTTGTCCGAGTATGATCGTATTGTGGCATACTTTTAATACAGTGCCGGTATGGTGCGCCGTCGGTGAGTTGGCGAGGCATCAGGAACAAGAGAAATCTACGCGAGGAGCGATCGTATATGGCAACAACGCATCAGAAGTTTTTCATCGATGGCCAGTGGGTCGAGCCGGCTTCTTCCAGCCGCATCAATGTGCTGGGCGCCGCGACCGGAGAGTCGATCGGCAGTTGTCCGGAAGGTGCAACCGCCGATATCGATCGGGCTGTTGCCGCGGCGCGTCGCGCCTTCAAGGAATCCGCCTGGGCCAGCTATACGCCGGCAGAGCGCGGTGCAGCGCTGAACCGCTTTGCCGACGCGATCGAAAAGCGGGGGGCTCGACTGGCACAGACAGTCAGCATGCAGAATGGCATGCCGATCAACGTCGCCGATCAACTGGAAAGCGGCTTTGTCGTCGGTGTCCTGCGCTATTACGCAGCGCTGGCAGCGGGGCTGGTAACGGAAGAAACCCGCCCGTCGCCGCTTGGTTTCAACACCTTTGTCCGCAAGGAAGCGATCGGCGTGGTCGGCGCGATCGTGCCGTGGAATTTCCCGGTCGCCTTGTCCATCATGAAGATCGGTCCCGCCCTGGCAGCCGGCTGCACTATGGTGCTCAAGCCGTCGCCGGAAACCGTTCTCGACAGCTACATTCTTGCCGAAGCGGCCGAAGAGGCTGAATTGCCGCCGGGGGTGCTCAACTGGGTACCGGGGGGGCGAGATGTCGGGGCCTACCTGGTATCGCATCCGGGCATCGACAAGGTTGCCTTTACGGGGTCAACCAATGCCGGACGGATCATCGCCCAGGAATGTGGCAGGCTGTTGCGTCCGGTGACGCTGGAACTCGGCGGCAAGTCGGCCGCCATCATTCTCGAAGACGCCGATCTCGATGCCGTCCTCCAGGGCTTGCCTTCCACCTCCCTGCTGAACAATGGTCAGGCCTGCTTTTCCTGCACCCGCATCCTGGCGCCGAACAGCCGCTATGACGAGATCGTCGATGCGATTGCCGGTAGCGTGTCGTCACTGGTCGTCGGTGACCCGCTGGATCGGGCCACGCAGATTGGTCCGATGGCCTCATCGGTGCATCGCACCCGGGTTGAAGGGTATATCGCCAAGGGCAAGAGCGAGGCGCGTCTGGTCGCTGGTGGTGGGGTGCCGCAGCAGGAGCGTGGCTGGTTCGTGCAACCGACGGTTTTTGCCGATGTCGACAATGCGGCGACGATCGCCCGGGAAGAAATTTTCGGGCCGGTCCTGTCCATCATTCGCTATGGTAGCGAGGATGATGCCGTGCGCATCGCCAGCGAGTCGGAATACGGCCTCGGCGGCACCATCTGGTCGGTGGATCGCGACCGGGCAGCCAGCCTTGCCCGCCGGGTCGAGTCCGGCACCGTTGGCATCAACGGTTATCTGCCAGATATCAATGCACCGTTTGGCGGCATCAAGGCCAGCGGACTGGGTCGCGAACTCGGGCCGGAATCGATCGCCGCCTATCAGCGGTACAAGTCGATATACATGCTGGGGTAATTCGCAAACGACGGTGCTCAGGGTAGAGGGGCACCGTCGTGCATCGGCTCATAAGGGCGAAGCCGAGCACCATCCTGGCACAATATTGTTTGATGGTTTGCGAGCATTATAATATGCTAGCGTAACGAATCGTATTGATGGATGGGAGACAGCATGCAACGCGAAGCCATGGAATTCGACGTCGTCATCGTCGGCGGCGGCCCGGCCGGTCTGGCCTCGGCCATCCGGCTCAAGCAACTGGCGGCGGAAAACGGCAGCGAGATTGCCGTCTGCCTGATCGAGAAAGGCGCCGAAATCGGCGCCCATATCCTCTCCGGTGCCGTCATGGACCCGCGTGCGCTGAGCGAACTGCTGCCCAACTGGAAAGAGGACGGCGCGCCGCTCAATGCGCCGGTTTGCGAAGACCGCTTCTTCATCCTTTCCGAAACCAGCGCCACCCGCGTGCCCAATGCGCTGCTGCCATCGTGCTTCCATAACGAAGGCAATTACGTCATCTCGCTCGGCAACGTCTGCCGCTGGCTGGGCGAGCAGGCCGAAGCGCTCGGTGTCGAAATCTACCCGGGCTTCGCCGGCGCTGAAGTGCTGTTCGACGAGCAAGGCGCGGTCCGCGGCGTCGCCACCGGCGACATGGGCCGCCTGCACGATGGCTCCGAAGGCCCGAATTTCCAGATGGGCATGGAACTGCTGGGCAAATACACCTTCTTCGCCGAAGGCTGCCGCGGCCATCTCGGCAAGCAACTGATCGAGCGCTTCGACCTCAACCGCGACGCCGACCCGCAAACCTACGGCATCGGCCTCAAGGAATTATGGGAAATCCCGGCCGACCAGCACCAGACCGGCCTGGTCGTGCACAGCGGCGGCTGGCCGATGGACGCAGCCACCTATGGCGGCGGCTTCCTCTACCATCTGGAGAACAACCAGGTCGCCGTCGGCTTCGTCGTCGGCCTTGGCTACGAAAATCCGCACCTGTCGCCCTACGAGGAATTCCAGCGCTTCAAGACGCACCCGGAAATCCGCAAGTTCCTCGCAGGCGGCAAGCGCATCGCCTACGGCGCCCGGGCGCTGACCGCCGGCGGCCTGCAGTCGCTGCCGAAGACCACCTTCCCCGGCGGCGTGCTGGTCGGCGACGATGCCGGCTTCCTCAACGCCGCCCGCATCAAAGGCTCGCACTGCGCGATCAAGACCGGTGCGCTGGCCGCCGAAGCCTGTTTCGCGGCGCTGCAGGCCGGCCGCCAGCAGGACGAACTCACCGCCTACCCGGAAGCCTTCCGCCAGAGCTGGCTGTACGACGAACTGCACGCGGCGCGCAACTTCAAGCCGTGGATGGCCAAGGGCCTGAAACTCGGCTCGCTGATGTTCGGCATCGACCAGCTGGTGTTCCGCGGCAAGGCGTCGTGGACGCTGCACAACACCACCGCGGACCACCTCAAGCTGAAGCCAGCCGCCGACTGCCCGAAGATCGACTATCCGAAGCCGGATGGCGTGCTGACCTTCGACCGTCTGTCCTCGGTCTTCCTGTCGTCGACCAATCACGAGGAAGACCAGCCCTGCCATCTGCAACTGAAGGATGCGGCGGTGCCGATCAGCGTCAATCTGGCGCAGTACGATGCGCCGGAGCAGCGGTTCTGCCCGGCCGGCGTCTATGAAATCCTCGGCCGCGAGGAAGGTCAGCCCCGTCTGCAGATCAACGCGCAGAACTGCGTCCATTGCAAGACCTGCGACATCAAGGATCCGACGCAAAATATCAACTGGGTAGTGCCGCAAGGCGGCGAAGGACCGACCTATCCGAACATGTGAATTGGGTGGTTGGCGTGCGACCCGGACGATGAGCTACTGGATGATAAGCTGTTGTCCGAGGTGTGCAGATCGTGTTCCGACTCACCGACGTCCTTTTTGCGAATTGCACCGTTCTCACTGCAGGGTAATGTTTCATCCATGTCGGTGAAAACACCCCAGCGCACGGCCGATCAGTACGCCAACCATCAGTGGCACGCATGGCAGCAGCAGAGGATGCAGCATCGCCGGCAGCACGAAGCCGATGACCGTCGCGCAGAGGATCATGATCCCCAGGCTTGCGTACAGTGCGAACATCTCGGGATCGTGCTGCAGGAACTCCTTGGCTTTGATGAGCCGCACGAATCCGCCGTCGACGAGGGCAGCCAAGACGAATCCAGCCAGCCAGGGCAGCCATTCCAGCAAGGTGGAGAACCGATAGCTGGCGAGCAGCAGCAACGCATCGACCGAGCGGAAGTAGGTGTTGTTGAAGAGGCGCTGGTTGACCGAGGACATCTCCCGGGACACCGCGCCGTTGACGCTCGCTGGTGACGGCGCATTCTTCGCGGCAGGAATCGGCGTGACTTCGGCCGTCGAATCTTGCATGCGCATTGCCCGATTGAGCATGCGGGTGGCGGGCTCGGCGCCCCAGTAGGCGGCGGCCGCTTCATGCTCGGCACGTAGCTGTGTGAGGAAGTGTTCCGGGGGATGGGCCGACGGTACGTACAGCACCAGGAGCAGCAGGACGAGCAGCGACAACACGGCGACGGCGCGGATCATGCGCTCGCCTTTGCCGGGGCGTGGCGCGCATCCGCATCGGGATCGAGGATCGGAAACCGTCCCTTGATGATTCGGCCGCCCGACACCGAGGCGAAGTACTGGAGGTTGGGCAACTTGCCCAGCACATTCGCCGGCACCATCTCCTCGAAGCTCTCGGAGATTTGGGTGGAATAGCTCGACGAGAAGTCGCCCAGGTGGGCATCCGAACCGTGGCTCAGGCCCACCCGCACCGTGTGGATCGCCGTCTTGCCGAAGGTCTCGACTACGAAGTCCTGGGTCGGCCGGTCCTTGGTGCGCAGGGCGATCAGGTTGTTGAGGTTGCCCAGGGCCATGCGTGCTGCATCCTCGCTGCCCAGCCGTTTGGATAGGTCGGCCAGGGTCTGCATGGCACAGGTGGTGAAGATGCCGCCCTCGGCGCCCTTGTTGAGAATCTCGATCAACGGCTGGTTAATGACATTGGCCACTTCATCGACGAACAGCGCGATGCGCCGGTAAATGCCCAGGTTGTAGCGCATGCCGGCCCGGGCCGCCTGGTCGGCCAGGGCCAGGGCGCCAATGGCCGAGGCGACCGACGGATCGGGCAGGGAATCCAGGCACATATAGAGCACGTGACCAGCGCGCTCGATCTTCTCGAAATTCATGATCGGCCGGGTGTCGTCGGCATCGAACGGGTCCGGCGACAGGCTGCGCCCCAGGTCCCCAGAGGTCAGCATCGACAGGATGGGCAGCAGGTTGGCGGTGATCTTCTGGTAATGCTCCCGATTGTGGCGAAAGGTGCGTACCTGCGCGTCGATCACCTTGTTGCGCTGGTTCTGGGCAATGTGATGCTCGTAATAGGCGACAAAGGCCATCAGGTCGGCGCTGGCGGCTTCCGACGGCCGCTTCAGGTTGCCGCGCTGAGCGTCGTTCAGCAGTTTCTTCATTGCCGGCAGATCGTGCCAGCCGGCGCCCAAAGTCTGGTCGTAGTAACGGCGTAGCGATCCTTCCAGCACCGGTTCGATGCCGCCCTCGATGTACTTGGTGAGTTTCACCAGGTTGGGCCGCTCTTCGATTTCGACCAGGCCTTGCACCACGACGTTGACGGCATCCCAGCCGAAGGCCGAGAAGGCCCCCGCCGTGTCCGGCGGCATGATGGACTGGATGCGCGAGGCGATTTCGGTGGGCTTCTGCCAGTTGAAAGTAAAGTCCAGCCGTACGCCGCGTTCCGGGAACGCCGGGTGGAATTCCAGGAAGGTATCTTGATCCCGGTAGTCTGTGCACGCGCGCTCGACCACGCGCTTCAGGCGCCGGCTGTTCTTCGGGTCGATGACGATCACGACATCGCCGCGCCGGATCGCCAGGGTGATCAGGTTGGCCAAGGCGACGCCCTTGCCGGACTGGGTGGTGCCGACCAGCAGCGTGCCACCCTCGAAGTTCTGCAGCGGCCGGTACAAGGGGACTTCCTGCGGCTCGACACCGTGGATGTAGGGCAGGCCGATCTCGTCGTCCGGCTGGGGCTTGGGGTCGTAACCGAGCAGTTGCAGCCAGTGCGGCGATACCGCGAAGTCCCGGTAGTCGATCTTGGCCAGTTCATAAAGCCGCTGCGCATGCACGGGCTGCCATTCGAAGCCGAAGCCCAGGAACACCGAGGTCGGGTCAGGGCAGCAGCGGGCCAAGTCGTCGGTGCCGATGACTTCGATGGCGTGCCCACACAGGGCGGCGCGCAGGATCAGTATGCGCAATGCCTGTGCCACCCGCCATAAGCCCATGGCGAAGCAGATAAGGGCGAGCGGCAGTGCCAGTTGCCCTGGAAGCGTGCCGGTGAGGCCGGTCCCCACGAAATATATGAGTGCCAGCCCCCAGGCGATGCCGGCATAAGCTTCGTAGGCCCGGCGCCAAGGCATCTCGTAGCGGCGAACCAGCATGTCAGCTGTTCTCGTCGGGTGACACAGCCAAGGTGGTCGGATCGAGTCCGCTCACGTAGCGCGGGTCGAGTACGATGCCGAGAGTCTGCTGGCCGTTGAACTCGCGGGAGTGTGTTGGCGGGCCGTCGGGGGTTTGCTTCACCAGCATATTGGTTTCGCTGAGGGCGCGCATGGCTTGGGACGGCTGGATGCCACGGCGCACGAATTCATCGAGCGGCACGAAAAGCCCCTCGGCGACGGTACACACGATGGGCGGCCCCATGCCGTCATTCAGCGGTCGAACAGCATTGGCGAGGGCATCCCGGACCAGGGGATTCAAGCGCATGGGGGCTTGCAAGGCGAATGTGCTCTGCGCAGACGCCGGCGGGGATGAGCCGGAACCTTCCTCAACCTGCGCTGCATTGGCGTCGTCGCCGGCGGGCGGCGGAATCAGCGACAACTGGGGATGCACCGGTGCCGGCGTTGGAGCGGACGGGGGCGTTGGCGGTCCAGCCGAGGCTGGGGCCGGCGGTGGCTTGAATTCCAGCGCTTGCGGCAAGGTCTCTGGTTGCTGATCGATCCCAGCGAGAACGATGGCCGGCGTCGAGAATTTTGCGGCTTCCAGCGGCGCCTTGGCGCCCGGCGGCAGGATGGACCAGGTCGAGCGCTCGGCGCCGGCCGCTTCGAAGACGCCGGCGGCCAGCAGGAGTTCCAGCATGGTTTCCGGCGCCTTGGGAATGCCAGCCAACTGGTCGGATTCGAGCAGTTGGCAGATATCCTCGGCACCGCCTGGCCAGACCAGGAACAGGCCGTCTTGGCCTAGCCATAAGCGCGACTTCTCGCGATTGGGCATCCAGGCCGGATTCCTGCTGGTGAGGCGCCTAAGGGCATCGACCAGATAGCGTTCCAGGTGCGAGCCATACTGCGGCGACCCGTAGCGGTCGGCGCTGGCCGCAAGGTTGCGGTCGATGACCAGGGCCAGCGAGCGGCGGACGAGTTCGTCGAGAATGTTGTGCTCGCGATAGACCGGGATGCCGCTGATACTGGCCAGCAGATGCGGCACGATGACGCTATTGCCTCCGGACAGGTCGGCCATGACGGCCGGCGGCACGACCAGGGGGAGAGCGAACAGGCCCAGGCCGCGAGCCTCGACCGCCTGCGGTCGCCAGCGCAGGAAATAGCGCTCGGCGCGATGGGCGGCCAGCCAGTCGGCCAGCGGCATCAGGAAAGCCGGCCATGCCTCGCCGGCAGCATCGGTGACGATCACATGGCTCATCAAGCGATGCAACTCGCAGCAGAGACCGGCGATGAAGGTCGCATGGCGCCAGCGCGGTTCCAGTTGGCGGCGTGCCGAGATGCTCATCCGCCCCGAGAAGATGTGGGCGTCGGTACCTTGCAGGCTGAAAAAGGCGGTTTCCAGGCCAAGCCGCAGGAGCCCGCCCGGCTTGCTGAAGTAGTTGTCGGCGGTCGCCGGCAGCAGATGCACGCAGGCGGCGTAACGGCGAACGAGGGTCAGGACATCGCGTTCGAAGCTGTCCCGGTCGGTGCCGTAGCACAGCTTGATGCGCGCAATCAGGTCGGCTTCGCCGGTCAGTAGTTCCTCGAGCGGCAGCGCGGCGAAACCGGGGTCGGAGGCGGAATAGGAGGTGTTTGGCGTAGGTGGGGCGGCCATGGCGGCACAGCGTCCAGACTGGGAGAACGACATGCCCGATTTTTCGGCTGGCGGCTTCCCTTGTCGCGCAGAAATCGCCTCTATTCGACTGGGGTTTCGCCCTCGGCGTCGAGGCTCAGCTTATGGAAAAGTGCCAGTAACCCCTGTTGGCGCTCAATGTTCTCGACGGCGGGATGCGCCGGGTAGGAAGCCTGGATGCGATGGTCCAGGGGGAAGCGCTCGAGCAGTTTGCAGAAGGGGCACGTTTCACCAGAACGGGCCACGGTGCCGATGGCGGCGATGAATTCACAGCCACAGCCCGGACAGGTCAGTATCGACAAGGTGGGGGTGCGGGCCAGCCAAATGCCGTCGATGTAGGAGACGAGGTTGAAGGCGCGGTCCAGGCTGATGCGGTAAGGCGGCAGTGTGGCGGCCTGGTAGGCGCGGTAGGCGAAGACCAGCGCTTCGCCGGCAGTGAGTCCCTGCCCGCGCAACTGGTGATACTTGGCGCCGATGAGGCAAGCATCGGTGCGCAGAATGAGATTGGCGTTGTGATACCACTCGGTCGAGTCCGGCGCGCGCCCGCGCGGGATAGTCCGAGGGTCGGCGAAGAACAGTCGTTGGACCTCGCGTGGCGGGAGGCCGGTGATGCTATGAATGGTCTTCAAGCGTGCCCCCAGCTCTGCCAATTGCTTGGCAAGCTGGATGGCACGCAGGTGCCGGTCGCCGCGGGTGGGCATCGGGGGCTACCGGCCAATGTTGGTCGGGGTCGGGGGATGGACCAGCGCCAGAGGTCCGGCCAGCGGCCGGGGCGTACTCAACAAGCTCACCAGGTCGGCGCGCGGCGGGAACAGAGTCGTGTTGCCGATGTGGACCACCAGGGACCACAACTCATCCAGGCTCAAGCCTTGCAGGTGGTCGGCCTGTGTCGTGTCGAGCGAGAACTTGCAGCAGGTCGAAGCTCGGTCATGCTGTAGACCGGCGTGGATGACGGCGAGCACGTTCAAGTTGATCCACTCGACATCGGTAAGCGTCACGTGACTCATGGTCCTGTCCTTCCAGTGAGATGGGACCACCGGCTGTGACGCCTGAGAGCTCGATAAACATTCCAGCACGACTTTACAGCCAGGGCAAGGATGTCAGCATATGTATGGATTAACAAACATGGCAATAGCATTTGCTGAAAAGCTTGAGAGGTGGCCTTCTTGCCACACGCAAGGCCCGATTCATGGCATTCCTTGGCGAATGGTGCGCTCGCCGGGCGGACTGTTGAGTCATGTCGGCACGTCACAGTGACGGCAGGAAAAAGCGATGATTTCAAGGCACCTAACAGAACAGGAAGGCAACGCCCAAGTGGCTACTCGGAGCGATAACGGTGCGACGCCCGATAGGGATGCGCCGCCAGCGCGATCTGCTTCCCGGCGTGCGTGCCCGGCTGAATGAACGCCTCGACCATGTCGGCATTCCTCTGCGCGGCCGACTGACCTACGTGGCGGTGCTGACCTACCGCGCGGTGCAGACGGTGAGTCGATGGTTCGAGCCCGAACGCCCCGTCTGCCGGACGTGGAGTCGCTGGCACGGCTATGCGATGGCCTGGGGTGCAGTTCGGATTGGGTCTTGGGCCTGACGCCCGCGATGGGCGGAAGCCCTGCGCTCCAGCATGCCTCGGCAACGGAGTTGCAGTGGGTCGGCGAGGTGCTCGAGCGCCTGCGCCGGATGCATCGCGACAGTGAGCCGATGCCGATGGTCGGTGACGAGATGGCGCCATTGATCCATGATGGGGACATGCTGTTCGTCGATCGCCGTTACGGCAATCTGGGCGGCAACGGTGTCTATGCGCTGGAAATCAACGGCCGCGTCTTGGTGCGCCGGGTCGAGAATCGCATGGGCACCGGGATCGTCTTCAAGTGCGACAACCCGGCTTATGACGATTACCCGGTCGCCGACGTGGATGCCGTCAAACGCATCGGGCTGCGTGTCCTTGGCAAGGTCCACGCCGCCGTCGGCCTCACCGTGTTCTGGAACAGTTGAAAGCCTGGCCGGGAAGACTACCCTGGCCGGCTCTCAACAAACCTTTGGATCAGGCTGCTTCGGCCAGTCCTTTCCACTCATGGGCCGACAAATCGATCAGCCGGCCGCCCAGCGCTTCGAATTCCGTCGCGCGGTCGTAGTCCTCGACCTCCTGGCTGTAATGCGTGACCGCATTTACCAGCCCATAGCCCGACAACTGGCCTTCGGCGATCAGATGGCGCAGCACGCCGGCGCGCTCGCCGTCGTTCAGGGTGTAGCGCTGGGCCAGCACCTCGACCGTCTTGACGGGGTCGCCGACGAGCGGGATGTTAAGCGTCTTCTGCAGCTTCTGCGCCGTCTGGCGGAAGGTCGTTTCCGACACCGCTGCCTGCACCACATCGCGCACCTTCAGGAAGAAGGCCTTGTCGTCTGCACGCAGGGTGTCGTCCTGGTAGACCTGGATGCGCTCATCCTCGCCACCGAGGGCGCGACCGACGTGCGTCTTGCGCAGCGAGCGATCGGGGACGATCAGGCCATTGCTGCACACCAGCCGGAAGAGCAGCGGCTGGACCGACAGCGTGCCCTGGCCGACCTCCGAGTTCGAGATCACGACACCGGCCTGCACCACGTCGCCGGGTGTCATCTCATATTTCAGGCGCGGCGTGATGCACTTCAGATACATCTTCGTTTCGGTCAGTTCGACCGACTCGAAGCGCACTTCGGGCAATTGCTGCAGGATGGGCAGCACGCTTTCGGCCAGATCGAAGTTGTCCAGGCGGCGGTAGCGATCCGACAACACGGCACGCACCTGACCATCCAGGGTGCGCAGCATGCGCCGGTCTTCCTCGCTTTGCAGCCAGGTGTTCACGTTTCGATCGAGCAGGGTCGGCTGGTCTTCGCGCATGCGCTCGAAATAGGCGTAAGGAATCTTCAGCTTGTCGGCCAGTTGGCGGCGCGCCAACGGCGTGACCCCATACTGCACCGGGCTGCCGCCTTCCTCGATAACGAGGCGAGTCTCGCCCTGTTCATCGGTGGCATGGCGGACCAGTGCCGAGGGAACGATCAAGTCCTTCTTCGAATGCAGTTGGCGTTCCAGTTCCTGGGCCAGGCTGACGAGAGAACGTCCGTTTTTCATAGCAATCTCCTTGTCGGAAAAGAAGAGCGGAGACGGCACCACCCGCTTGCGGGGATGCATATCCCCGCCAGGGTCGATGACGAACCGGCGCATGCCGATTCGGATAGGGCACGAGGTGAATCGTGCTGGAACTCCAGGGCTGTCTTCGCGATACCGTCGGGTATCGTCTGGTGTGACAACTACCAGTCGGGCAAATGACTTTTTCGCCGGCACCGCATGGCGCGGCAGTGCCGCTGAAAAAGCGGGTGCGCGCGCCGTGCGGCGGCGCACACCCTGGTTGCTCAAGCTGCCTGTGCGGACAAGGCCTGCACGCGGCGTAGCCACAGATCGCTCCAGTCCACACCAGCGGCCTTGGGCACGAACACCTGCACGTCACGACTGCCCGTGCGATGCGCTTCGCGCTTCAGTCGCCGGGCCAGTACGAAGGCACCGGCCTGGCCGGCGAAGTCGCCGTCGGCATCGTTGTCGGCATAGATCCACACCCGGCGAACCGAGTCGGGAATCCACAGCTTCTCCAGATTCCCCGCATTCAAGCCGGCCCAGAACGGCCGTCCCGTCGCGAGATACAGTGCGATGCTCTTTTCGATGCCTTCGCTGATCCCCAGGTCCTCGGTCGCCTCGAAGAGACGAACTGCGGCCCCATTGATGCCGGAAGACAGCACCTTCTTCGCATCCGGTACGGCCAATTTGGCGCCATCCTGAAGGTAGGTCCGGTGCAAGGTGACCGCATGACCGTCCTCGCCCTGGATGCACGCCAGCATGGCTGGATACTCGGCGACCTTGTGCGACTTGCCGTCGGCATCCTTCTGGTAGTAGCCCAGCGCCGGATGGAAGCGCAGCACCTTCGGATAGACCAGCAGCGCCACACCCCGGCTGGTCAGGTAGTGATCGACTTCATCGCCTGCCATGACTGGCTTCGCTTCGCTCCAGATCCGTTGCGCCAGTTTCTGCATGCGCTCGGCGGAAGGTTCGTTGGCCCTGACTGGCACCATCACGGGCATCATCCCAAGGCAACGCTCGACATCACGCAATGCCGTGTTGAAATCGATGCCCAGTACAGCCTGCAGCAATTTGAAGCCGCCGCCTGGGCCGCAACTGCGGCAGTGATAGTTCCCTTCGCCGAACTTGTCGGTGTACTGGAAGCGATCTGTGCCGCCGCACAAGGGGCACGGCAGATTGCGCCGCTTGAGGATGCGTTCATCGACTCCCAGGCTCGCCAGTATCACAGTCCACCGGCCATGGGCTCGCTGCTTGACCGCTTCGATACGCGCTTCGTACTCACGATTCTGCATGGCATGCTCCTTCTTCAGTGATCAGGGCTACCGAATAGTTGGGGGTAATGCCCACGCCGACGGTGACCTGAAAAGCCTTGCCATGGAGCAAGGGATAGCGGCCCAGCCGCAACTCCTGTAGCAGCGAGTCCAATGTCTGCACCGGATCGACCGAGCGCAGGCGACGGATCAGGTCGGCTAACGCATGGCGGTCGGCGTCCAGGTCCGAAGACATGAACTGGTCGTTCTCGTCGATGAAGGATGAGGCCTGCCGCACCGCTTCGCCGGAGGTCTCGCCGGCCGGGATGTAGATGACATCCTCGTGGCAGACGCCCGCGTCGGTGATTTCGGCCACATCCTTGGCGCTACGAAGGATCACTGAGTTGCAAAGGATCACGGTGGGCCATACCCAGCGTCCTTCCAACTGGACGCGGATTTGTTCGGACACCACTTCGACCCGCACCGTTTCCTGATCCAGGAAACGCACGTAGTGCCATGCCCAGTGCTCGGAACTCAGGCCGATCCAGTCGAAGATCAGATAGCCTTTGGCCCGGGCCAGCATCCAGCGCGCCGCGTTGTCGTCGCCTAACCAGTCGAGGGAAACCAGCGTTACTTCGCCGCTCTCGACGGCTTGCCGGGTGGGGGCTACGGCAACTTGTCGGACATAGCTGCGGTCATCGTCTTGGATTGGATAGTCGACGATTTCGTCGAACAATTCGACCGGTAGCACATCGAGATCGTTGAGTAGATCCCATTGTCCCCAGGCGCGCATTGCCGTGTAATAGATCGCGACAAAGCGCTCGGGCGAAAGTTGGGTCTTGGCGACTTCCAGCGTCTGCCGCCAGCAGGCGGCCAACTCGGCATCAATGCGCTTTTTCTGGACGTCCTCGTCGATCAGTTTGTCGCGATCCGGCAGCCGCGCCATGAATTGGCGCGAATCCAGGTGCACGACATTGACCTCGTCGAACGAGCCGTAGTTGGGCTTCATGACACAGAAACCCTGCAAAAATACAAATGTGTTGTAGCTGAACTTGCCGTCTCGCGTCCCGGTGAGATGGACCGTGCCTATCGGGCTGCCCATCGTTGCTAGGTTCGCGGCGGCAAATGGCCGCGCCAGCGGCTGGCCGTTGAACAGCACATCAACCGGAAAACCTAGGCACAAGGTCTCGATACGGCTGCCCAAATCGGGCAGATCGATCCCGTGCAGTTCTATCCGGGTGCCGGTCACTGCCTCGGCCAAAGACTTGACGTCGATGGCCGCCTTGGCCAGTGCCGCCGTAGTGTCGATATCGACTCGCTGATGACCCGAGGCGACGATGCAGCGCGTCGCGGCATAGAGGCACTTCGAGAAACCGACCCCGAAAGGGCGCTCTTCGGCACTGGTGGCATCATCCCAGCCCGATTCGTGAAAACTCAGAAGTTTCTGGAAATCGTCGAGACCACCGCCATTATCCTGGACCACCAGGATCTGCGCACCGGCATCGTAGTCGACTTCGATGTGCGTCGCCCCGGCACGGCGGGCATTTTGCAACAACTCAGAGATGAGCGTGAAGCGGTCGGTGAAGGCATAGCGCTGGTTGCGCAAGGCGCCTTCTTCGTTGATTCGAACCTGTATCTGCATGATGTTCTCCATGAATGCAGACGGCACCGGTCCCGGCGGGACTGGCCCGCCAAGGGGGAAGTTGACCAGTCAGCCGAGACGGCGGACGGGCGGTGTAAACAACTGGCCGACAGCCAGGGCTTCCATCAAGCTGTGCCTTAGGAATTCAATGGGCAGCAGGTGGCAGGTGCTCAGGACCTGGCTGGCAACGTCGAGACGCTCGACCTTCAGGCAGATCGGGTGCCAATACACTCGGTAGGCCAGCCTGTCAGCACCGGCGATGACAAAAGTACGACCGGCCAGTCCGGTGAGGACTTCGCTTTCCTTGACGAGGAACTCGATGTCTTCGGGGGCCTGGACGGTCAGCAGGGCCGTTGAGCGTTCGGCGCGATGCGTTGCGGTATACCTCGCTTTCCTTAAAGCACGGACGGGGAGCAGGGCAGGCCATCGGCAGACAGTCCGGCATCCATCTCCTTGCTCGCCGGATCGAGGCGTTGGTCGTTGATCCGTGCCAGGGCATCGTGGTCCGCCGGCGGGTCCAGCAGGCAAGCGGCATGCAGCCGTTCCTGGCGGATCTGTTCCAGCCCGACAGCGTCTTCATAATCCAGACGTCCGGCGATGCCGTAGAGGGCGAAGATCGCCAGCAGGCAAAGGACATCCTTGAAAGTGCTCATGACGATTCCTTCGAATGGGGGCTTGCACGTTGGCAGCAAGCCTGAAAAGTTGGACGGGATTAAGCGAATAAATCGCCTTGCATGGACATCCGCTTGATCTGTTCGTTGATCCACTGGGGGTTCTTGGAAAGTCGTGCTTCTATCCAGGTGGGGTTGTGGACGACGGCATCGCGTACCCAGTCGGGGTAAAGTTCCAGCGAGGCGCTAAACCAGGCTTTGAGGCTGTGGCGGATGTGGCCGCGGATTTCTTCGGCGTCGACCAAGCCGCAATAGGCTATGGGCGACAGGGGGCTGCAACCGACCACACGCAGGCAACTGACGAAGGAGAACGGCAGGCCGTCCTTTTCGCGTTCGCTGAACACCCAGCGCAGCGTGTCGAACTTCTCTTCAAGGGGCGTCGCGGGATCAGCCAGGTGGCTGACTTCTTCAAGCAGGCGCCAATGCAGGAAGACGATGTCTTCCTCGCTCCATTCGATCGGTGCGTCCGCATCGTCGAGCATCTGCTCCAGCGCGGCACGATCAGGAATCGCCGCAGGGCGGTGATATGAGATAGCCGGCCAAGAGGAAAAGATGGGCGGGAATACGGGGCCCACGGGCGTGGGCTGGGAAGCTTTGGGGGATAAGCTCTGATTCAGCATCGTTGGCTCCAGAAAAAATGGAGGCAATGCGCACCACGGCAGGGGCAGATGCCCCCGTGGGGTGACGAACGGCCGAGCCGCTAGAAGCGGTACGGGAAGAAGAAACTCCTGGGCTGGCTTGAACGGGCGGTACGAACCGCCGTGATCGGTATGCCAGCGACCGATCGAGGAAGGCTTTCGGGGGAAGGGCGTCCGGGATACGGGAACAGAGACGCCGCGCCCCTGCCTCGAAAACTTTCCGCGATGGCATGGGTGCGATCGGCAGCGGAGTCGCTACCGGCAGGACTGACGAGTGCCGCACCGGCGAAATTCAATGGTGCGCACAAATGGATTACTCCAAGGCTTGCCTTGTTTGAATGCAGGGCCAGCTACTGCATGACGTAAAGGTAGCGACCCGCATAGCCAGGGTCAATCCCGAAGATACACCTTGATCGGCCCCGATGCCGAAAGGCCCCTCAAGCGTCGGCCATTTCCGGTGGCGAATGAACTGCCCGCTGCGGAAGATTGTTGCGAAAGCGGTATTTCGAGGAGCACGGCATGTCAGAGATCCAGATCGTCAAGATAGATGAGGGTGGCGCTAATGCCCGCATCCTTGCCAAGGAGGCCAAGGTTGACTTTCGGCGCGTTGAAGCCGCCAGCCTGAAAATGCCCACGCGTTTCACTAGCGCCGAGGGCAAGCGTTTCTTCGCGCGGCTGTTCAATACCCTGCAACTCAACACGCACTTCATCTCGGTGATTGCTCGTACCAGGCTGGACCATGACGACGTGGCGAAGATCGAGGACACCATCCGCGCCCAGATGGACACGGTGAGCGAGAGTTTGAACAAGGCCATCGATGGCGCCGAAGCGCTCTTCAAGGCGCACGCCATCACCAGCACGGCGACCTATGACACTGTGCCGCTGGATGTCGAAGTTCATGTGCTGTCATCCAGTGGCCGCCGCTTTCTCGAGGTGCTGGGTAAACTCGACCAGTTGATGCCACTGTTGCAGACCTTGGAAATCCACGAAGTGATCACCACGCAGGCAGTGGATATTCAACGTGCGAGCCTCAAACGGCAAGTGCGCGATATCGCCAATGGCGCGCGCAATTTCGCCATGGGGCTGCGGCGGCGAATGAACGCCATGGGCGCACGTGATGGCGAAGGCCGAAGCGTGGACGGCCGGCAAGAGACTGCCGTGGTGGATAGGGCGGATGAACCCAGAGCGGAAGGTGATGGAGAGGTCGAACCGGCAGTGACGATCTTCGACACGCAATTATCTGAAGTCTTGGAAAGTGACCCGCCTTCGGTTGGCGACTAGACATCGATGTCTGCTACTCGTCCCCTTTGCCATTTCCTCTGAGCTAAAAACAACAAGGTTGTAGGTTCATATAGCAACATAAGACACCCTGTTTCAACCGTTGGGAGACCGTCATTCTTGTCGATTAAAAGGACAACATGATGGCGGTAAAAAAGAAAGACTCCGCTGCTCTGGCGAAGCACCTTGGGGGCAACCTATGCAAGCGGCGCAAACAGTTGGGATGGACACAGGAAACAGTTGCGGAGCGGGTCGGCGTGGATGTCGAAACCGTATCCCGCATTGAGCGCGGAGCACATCTGCCATCGCTGCCTACGCTAGACAGGCTTGCGGTTGCGCTGCGCTGTTCTGCTGGCGACCTGTTGTCGAAAGAAGGACCAGTCGAGGCCAGCGAAGGCGAGACCTTTGGCGCATGGATTTCCGAACTTGGGCCCGATGATCGGGCATTCGTTATGTCGGTAGTGCGGAATTGTTGTGAACACTTGGGTAAACGCTCGAAGTAGCAGATATTCCTGCCGACGGGAGGAATACAGGGAACTCAATGGCGTGCGTGAGGCCATTCAAACACCTCCCAGGAAGCTTCCAGAGGCACCTCAAGGGATTCTGTGAGATGCCGCCAGCAAAAATCATGGCCCTTTTCACCAAGGCAAGCTTGATCCTGGCCAGATTTGCCCGCGATCCGGTTTTCCGGCCGCAAGCTTGATCTCGGCGAGCCAGAATGGGTTCTCTAATTGTGCCATCTCCAATCGCTGGCCGGCACGGACTCTTGAGGCGGGCGGGTTCTGGAGCTTCTTGCATCTGCCAACGAGCACCCATATTTTGTAGCCAGGTTCTCCGTCAGCCCGACCCGGTGCAACGGGCACCTTTACCGCTTTCGCGGCGGCGTCGCAGTCGATACCTGCCTGTTGTCCGACGCTCCGCTGCCGCATGTGCAGCGCGGTGCAGTGCCGGATCAGCTATTTTTTCCAGACCCGTACGCCCTTGGCCATCAAGGCGCGAAATTCAATTTTTTGCTCATCTTTCCATGCTGTGCGACCGGGGCGCCCGCAGCATGCCGTCGAGTTCAGCGTTCCCTATCGGCTCGCGCCATCCTGACCTAGCGCGGCCACTACAGAGCAGGTCATTTCCTTTAACAGCGTCAGCTGCAACGAGGTTCGATCGTGCCAAAAATCCGTTCCAGGGTCTCCGCTACGGCGGCGACTTCCAACCCTCTTTCTACTACACCAGTCATGCCGACTGCGATCCTGACGCTCCCCGAGACCGGGTTCCTGCGTCAGCGGCAGGTCCTGGCTTTCGTTCCTATTTCCAAATCGACCCTCTGGCGGCGCATACAGGCGCACACTTTTCCGGACCCGGTCAAGCTCTCGGAGCGCGTGACCGTCTGGCGCGCCGAAGATATCCGCCGCTGGATCGGGCAGCAAGGGGAACCGGTCTGATATCCGAATCAAGTATGGGAGATTGGCTCGTAGCGGCGTCGTTTGCGCCGCAACCGGGCCGCTACCGATCCACTGCGCAATGCGTGCATACCGTCTTCGATCAGGGGACTCTACCGAGCATCATGGCGCTCTTGATCTGATGACGAAATCCCGCACCTTTCCGGGCGATTTCGCCTGGCAATGGGTGCATCGGCGCTTGAGTATTCGGAAAGATGTCGGTCGACAGATGATGGGAGAAGCAGGTCATGCAAGACAGCCAGGAGGTCAGCAAGCACCACGAAAATGCATTGCAATCGGTTGAGATGCTGCGTGCCGTTATCGGCGGCGATACCTACGAGACGGTAGCCGTGCGCTTCGGTATTTCGCGTACAGCGGTGGAGCGGCGCATCAAGTCGGTTGCCGTCCAACTTACGCAGGTGGTTGGTGTGGACGGTCTAAAGGAAGAGGGCGCGGCATTTGTGCGCCGGCTACGCCTGCATCGCGAGGCCATCCTCGTCGCGCTGGCGGGATTCGAGCCGCTGCCGCCGGTCGGTTCCCGCCCGGCGCGCGTATTGTCGGCGGCAGAGGTGGCCCAGGGCGCGGTGCGCATCAAGGGCCGTACCAATCGCACTTGGCACGACCTTGCCCTCTACTACATGCTGTTTGCCACCGGCCTGCGCCCTCTCGAAATCGCCCGGCTTGAGGTGCGCGACTACCTGCATGCCGATGGCAGCGTGTGCCGCGAATCGGAATTGCGTGGCGAGGCGGCGATCAACGGCAAATTGAGGCCACTCTATTTCAGTAGTTGCCGGCTCGATGACGCGCTGACGGCCTATTTTCGGGAACGCTGCGCGTGCGGGCACGGTGTCGGGGCGCCAGATTTCTACCGTGGATTGCGTGCGGACAGCCGCTTGTTTCTGTCGCCCTGCGGAGAACCCTACCGAATCGCTTCAAATAACGGTGAGCCAGGGCAGAATCGCTTCGTTTGTCGGGCTCTGCTGGAGATTTACCGCAAGTTGTTTCGCTACGCCGAACTCAAGGGACTGAGCGCCCAGTCGGCGCGTCTGACAGTAATGTCGCGGATGTTTGAGCGCGGTGCTGACGAAGATCAGGTCGGTGCCATCCTGGGTATCGGCGAGCGCAGCGCGGTGCGGGAACTGTTGCCCCGGCCGAAGCCAACACTGGCTGAACTGCTCGACGAACTGGTTTAAGTCAGGTCTGGCCGCTATGGACCTCCAGCGCTTTGCCATCAAGGGCCGCGTAATCGGCGCCGATGATCCGCAGTTACAGGAAGCTTTGGCCCAGGTTCATGACACCCTCGAACGGCCCCGCTGTCTGTGCATGCCGGGCGGGGTGGAAATGTACGTGGCGCGCCACAGCCTGTTCGTGGTCAAGCGCATGCCGGACAGCGGCAGCACCCACCATCCGGGTTGTCCTTCCTACGAGCCGGAGGCCCAGCAATCGGGCCTCGGCGAGTTGGTGGGCGAAGCGGTGCTGGAGTCAGAGCCGGGGCGGGTCGAACTGCGCGTGGATTTTCCATGGACGCGGATGATCGGGTACAGCGTGCCGCGCGGCGAAGCACAGGAGATGGCAGAGGTGGGCGTGCCGCGGCGGCGCATGTCGCTACGTGCCTTGATGCACTACCTGTTTGAGCGCGCCGGCTTCAACCGCTGGAGTCCGGCCATGGCTGGCAAGCGTAACCAGGGAGTACTACGCAAATACCTGCTGGAGGCGGCCGAGGAAATCACTATCAAGGGCGTGCCGCTGGCCGAGCGCCTGTATATCCCCGAACCTTTCAGTGAAAGCAGCAAGGTCGAAGCTGCCCAGCGCCGACGCGAGAAACTGGCGGTGTTACGCCCGCGCGACGGCCAGACGCCGCTAGCCATCGTCATCGGCGAATACAAGATCAGCGAGGCAACGGCCCAGGGGCACCGGGTTTGGATTCGTCACATGCCGGATGCGCCCTTACTGATCGCCGGCCGTACTTGGGAGCGCATAGAACGGGTCTTCGCACCGCTGTTCGAGGCTCGCGATGCCGATATTGGCCACTCGGTGAGGCTGGTCATGGCCGCACTGATCTGTGCCCGCCGTGAACACACCTACGAGATTGATTCGGTAAGCCTGATGCTGACCAGCGAGCAGTGGATACCGATCGAGGGTGTACATGAACTTCCACTGATTGATGCCCTGGTTGCTCAGCAGCGTCGCTTCGTCAAGCCACTACGCTACGATGCGCGCAGTGCCGCGCCATTTCCGAACGCGCTACTGCTGGATGCCGGGCCGTCATCGGTGCCGCTGCATGTGGCGAACCCCTTTATGGCTCCCGGGGAACGGGATGCGAAAGAGAAGGCGATCAGAGCGGAAAAGACGATGGTATGGACGTGGCGGACGGACGTTCCGATGGCGGATTTTCCAACGCGTGATGGTTTTTCACCATCGGATCGTGGCTGATAATTTCATAGCTAGAGGCCAACCACTCAGTTTGCTGCAGGTCAGCCTTGACTAGGTTGGCTCCTGCGTGCCTTGGTCTGCCGTTCACATTGTTTGGGACTAAATGGCGGGAAACAAAGTACAACTGGCGTAGCAGGCGTCTGCCCACTGGCAAGTCCTCGGCCAAAGCCGACCTTGAGCGCCCGGCCGAAGTCGGGCAGCAATGTACACTTAGCTGCCGCTCGGCAGCCAATGCGGTGCATACGTTAAAAACTAATGCGTAGTCCAACTCGCAAGGTACGCGGCTCCAGCGGATGGACCAAACGGCCATCGATGGCTGATCCCGAACCGCAGCCGCCGGTTCCGGCCATGGCTTCGTTGCGGGTGCAGGCACCGCCCCAGTATTCGATGTCGTTGGCCTTTTTGTCGAACAGGTTCAGGACATCGAGCGTCGCCTGCCATTGCTTGTTGAAGCGATAGCCGAGCTTGAGGTTGGCCATCCAGAAGGCGCTGGATTTTTCGCTGCCGGTTTCCTCCAGTGCGTAGGCGCCCAGGTAGCGCATGCGGACGCCGCCGAACCATTGGCCGTTATCGTCGTAAGAGATACCCAGCGACACCGTCAGTGGGATGGCGTTGGGAACATAGCGCCCGCCGTTGATCTCCTCCTTGAAACGCGCTTTTGAGAGCGCGAGGTCAGCATCGACGATCAGGCCGGAGAGCGGGGTGAAGTAGTTGGACCATTCAAGACCTGTCCTTCGCGATGCGCCTTTCGGTTCGGTAATGCCCTCATCGCCGATGAAGACCAGCTCGGATGCCAGCTCCATTTGCCATACCGACAGGCTGCTGTTCCAGCCGGGCAGCGGGACGACGCGCACCCCCAGTTCGCTGCCCTTGGCCTTGACCAGTAGCGGCACGGCTTGGGTAGGCGTGCCATCCTGCGGATTGACCTTGGCCGTGGCGCCGCGCACGTCGTTGCTGTGGAAGCCGTGGCCCCAGTTGGCGTAGAACTGGGTCGGACCGAGCAGGTCAAACGGGCCGAACACCGTGCCCAGCTTGGGGCTGGCCTGATGGGCCGAAACCTCGCCGCCGTTGGCCATGTTGTAGGTGCCGCCCAGCGCCGTTGCTTCGGCGCGGATCAGGTCGTAGCGGCCGCCGACGCTGGTACGCAGCCAGGGCAGCCACTGCGTCTTGGCATCGAGGAAGAGGCCGGTTGCCGTTTCGGTGATCTTGTCCTCGCGAACGGTGTTGGTGCGCTGGCGGTCCATCGTGTTGTACAGGCCGACCTTGCCTATGCGGTCCTGGCGCAACTGCATGCCGGCGGTCAGCTCGGTGTCGCGCAACTGCGGGCCGAGGAACCAGGTATGGCGCAGGTCGCCACCCCAGACTACACGCTCGTCCGCCTGTTCGTGCTGGTCGCCTGACAGGCCGCTGATGTAGCCGGAGGCGGATGAGAAGAGGTTGAGACCGTAGTCGATCACATAGGCATTGGCCCGAGTGGCGACGTTCTCGCCGGTTTGCGCCCATTCACCGGACAGACTGTAGCGATGCGTCTGGCCGCCGTCGTGGGCGACCAGGGTGCCGTAGCGGCCGATTTCGCCGCTGCTGATGGCGCGCTCGGGAACGTGCTCGGACGCTGTCCAGTCAGCCTTGTAGAGCATGGCGGTGAAGGCGAAGCCGTTGGCTGCGGAGCCGGATGACAGGCGGAACACGGCGTTCTGCTTTTGCAGGTTTTCCGGCTGATCCCAGGGGCCATCGTTGCCGGCCAGTTCGACACCGGCCAGCAGGTTGAAGCCGTTGATTTCAGTACTGCCGGCCGCGAGCAGGCGGCGATAGTTGTGCTGACCCAAACTGAGGTCAATGAAGGGAGCAGCCAGCTTGCGCTGGTAGTCGATGCGGGCGCTGCCGCTGGTTGCAAAGTCGCCATCCTCGGCGCCATAGACGCCTTTTTTATATTTGACCGTGCCGACCAGTTCAGGAATCAGGAAATTGAGATCCATGTAGCCCTGGCCGTGGGCGTGGCTGACCATGTTGATTGGCATGCCCATGACGTGGGTGGCGAAATCGCTGCCGTGGTCGAGGTTGAAGCCGCGCAGGAAATACTGGTTGGCCTTGCCGCCCCCCGAATGCTGGGTGACGATCATGCCGGGCACGACCTCCATCACCTCGGCCGGGCGCAGCAGCGGGCGGTTGGCCAACTGCTTGGCGGTGACCGTGCCTTCGCTGGCCGTGTCGGCGACGCCGATCAAATCCTTGCTGCCGCTGGAAACGGTGACTTCCTGCAAGGTGGGAATACCGGCGGCGTGGGCCAGGCCGGCCGCCGTCATGGTCAAACTGAGAATCGAATGCCGCAGGGGCGTGAAACAGGGGGGGCGCATGGCTTGCTCCAAAGAACGACTGCCTGCCACGGCCTAGCTGCGGTCAACGCCAAAAAAGCGCCAAAATCGCCGCTATCCGCATCCCCGCAGACAGTCCGTTTCAAAACGCTGCCGCAGTGAGCGGACAGCACGAAGCAACAGGCCGGTCTCCGGGCTCGCAAGTCTTGACGCATCGCCTTCCCGGGGAATTCCAGTGGCATGATGATGCGTCCGCACTCGCTTACCGTTGCGGGGGCAGCCGGGGCATGGCGACCGCATGGATCGCGCACCCCGTTCCCGTTTCACCCGACGCCGTTCAGCGGCGGGCACCTGTTGCTTTTGTCCGGCGGTCTTGCTTGAAACGCACTCGGGCCGGACGCCGAGTGCCTTAAAACATCAATCGCCTTCGCCGTTGTGATGGAAAACCAGCTCCTCGACCACACGCCCGTTCTTCAGGTGTTGTTCGATGATGCGGTCCATGTTGTCCTCGGTCACGTTGTAGTACCAGACGCCATCGGGCTGCACGGCAACGATCGGCCCGCCCTGGCAGGCGGCGACGCAGCCGGTGCGCGTGCGCTTGACACGGGCCGGGCCGGCATCGACGCCGAGGCCCGCGGCGCGGAACTTGGCTTGCAGCGCGTTGAACAAGGCTTCGCCTTCGCCATTCTGCGTACAACGTGGGCCGGTGCAGATCAGCACCTGGCGGCTGTAATCGCGGATCGTCGGCTTGGTGATCTGTTTGGCCTCACGCTCAGCCTTCAAGCTCGTTCTCCTCACCTTCCGGCGGTAGCTCGGTGTGCAAGACCCCGGCGATATAGTCCTCCGGCAGGCGATATTCGGCGGCCAGTTCGGCCGCGCTCTTGCCACTGGCCTGAATGGCCGCCATCCAGCCGTTGAGGCCGGTGGACAGCGAACGGCCGGCTTGCTCGCCATCGTGCGTGTTGCGCTCACCATCCTCGACTGCATATTTGTTGGCGTAGCCGCGTGGCGTGACCATCAGGCCGTGCTTGATGAAGGTGTTGGAGTTGCCGATCAGTACCGTGGACAGCATGCCGATGTCGGCCTCGGCCATCTTGTCCAGCGTGGTCAGTTCGATGCGCTGCTTGGGGCGATAGCCGGATTTGACGATAGCGACCGGCGTCTGCGGATCGCGGTGGCGCAGGAAAATACGCTGGGCTTCGACGATCTGCTGCGTGCGGCGGCCGCTCTTCGGGTTGTAGAGGGCGACGACGAAATCCGCGTAGGCCACGGCATCGAGGCGGCGGGCGATGGTCGGCCACGGTGTCAGCAGGTCGGACAGCGAAATGGCGCAAAAGTCGTGGGTCAGCGGTGCGCCGACCAGCGCGGCACAGGTGTTGAGGGCCGAGGCACCGGGAATGATTTCTACTTCGATGTCCGAGTCCGGCGTCCAGCCCGCCTGAAACAGCACTTCAAAGGTCGGCCCGGCCATGCCGTACACGCCGGCGTCACCGGATGAAATCAGCGCCACCTTTTTGCCCTGACGGGCGCGGTCGAGCGACTCAATGGCGCGGTCGAGTTCTTCGGTCATCGACTTCTTGATGACCTCTTTGCCAACCACCAGATCGGCGACGAGACGGATGTAGGTGACGTAGCCGATGATGGTGTCCGCCTCGGCAATGGCTGCGCGGGCGCGGGCGGTGAGGTGGTCGTTGCTGCCCGGGCCGAGGCCGACGAGCATGATCTTGCCGGTTTTGGCGGGGATGTTTTCAGGTGCGTTGAGCGGTGCATTCATTGGGGAATCCTTGCGATGGAGACGGTGGCATTGCGGCCATCAGCGCCGCGCAGCTTGTGTTTTTCGATGATCAGAGCGGTTTGGTCGGTCTGGGCGACGAGGATGGCCGAGGCTTCGGAGACCGACGGCGTACCGGTGTATTTGCGAACGGTTTCCGACGGATTGGGAACGCTGACCCCGGCCAGTTCGGCTGCGGGATAAAAGTGGATCGTCCAGCCGTGAGCTTGGGCGACTTCGGCCAGACCGATTTCGTCAGCCTTGAGGTCAATCGAGGCCACGGCCTGCACGTCAGCCAGCGCGGCGCCGGCCAGGCTTAGTGCCTCGTCGATCACCTGCTGGATGGTCGCGGCCGGGGTGCCCCGGTCGCAGCCGAGGCCGAGGGCAATCTTCATGGCCGGTAAACCACCCGGCGACCGGCGAGGCGATGGGCAAATTCGCTCGGCATCTCGCGCTGGCTGATCCACAGTACCGTCGCAAACTGATCGAGCGGCACATCTTCCAGCTGGCCAAACTGCGTCACATTGGCCGGCAACGGCCCGCTGCGTCCATTGGCGTGCCCCGACCACCAATCGGTGCTGCCGGCTTCCTGCACGAGGGCGACTGCCTCATCGTTCACCATCGCCGCGCTGCAGCGGACGATTTCGTCGTGCGTCGCGTCGAATGTCCAGCCCAGTTCGCGGCCGAGCAGATCGACAGCGATGGTTTCGCGGGCGTCCGAAGCAGTGGTCAGTACGGCCTGTGCACCGAGGGCAGTGGCGAGGTGGCCGGCCAGTTGATTGGCCCCGCCGAGATGGCCGGAGAGCATGGGGATGACGAATTTGCCAGCCTCGTCGATGACGACCACGCCGGGGTCGGTTTCCTTGTTTTTCAGGTGCGGTGCGATCAGGCGCACGACGGCACCGAGCGAGACGATGCAAACGATGCCGTCAAAGGCAGCGAACAGGGCCGGCACCTGGTCGCCGACCTTGCCTTCGTAGCAATGAAAGGCGCCGGGGGCGGCATGCCCGGCTTCGGTGCGGAATTTTTCCGGACAAAAAAGTTGGGCGCAGGGGAGGGCGGCAACGACTTTGCCGGCCAGTGCGATGCCGTGTTTGGTGATGGAAACTACTGCGATTTTCATATTGGAGGGCTCGGTGAAAGCTTCGTTTTATTGATTGTTTTTCCGGTGGAGCGTGGGGTCAGCCGTGATTTTTAGTTTTGACGTAATCAGGCGCAGAGCATGGCGGTGGCGTCGACGGCCTCTTTGCGTTTGCGACAACCGCGACGCAACTCGCCGCGCACGCGCTTGGGGTTTTGCACCAGCATCAGCGACAGATAATTGACCTTCTCGCCCTTCAGACTGGCCACGTCGCGCACAATGCGCTCGTCCGGTGAACCGACTTTTTCGATAAATACCGAGGTGTCCAGCAGATCGCGTTGTTCCAGCAGTTCGATGACTTCATCGACCAGCGGCTTAACCTTGAGCAGGGCCAGGGTGTCGAACTCGTCGAGCAGGTGGTTGATGACTTCCACACCATAAGCGGCGGGGATGATGGCAAAGGTTTCGTCTTCCTCGGCCAGGGTGACGCCGGTGGTGGCCGCCGCCGCTGCGAAGGACGAGACGCCGGGAATGGTTTCCACCTCGACTTCCGGCACCAGTTCGCGCACGACGCGGGCGAGGTGGCCGAAGGTGGCGAAGGTGGACGCATCGCCCTCGACCAGAAAGACCAGATCGCGGCCTTCGCCGAGCAGGGCGACGGTCTGTTGCGCCGCGCGCACCCAGGCCTTGGCCAGAATGTCGGCATCGCGGGTCATCGGGAAAACCAGTTCAACCGCGTCGCTCGGGATGGCGATGCCACCGCGCTCGACGATGGACAGCGCATAGGACGATTCCTCGGCCTTCTTCACCGGATACAGCCAGCGGGCGCCGGATTGCAGGGCGCGCCAGGCGCGGCGGGTAATCAGCTCAGGATCGCCGGGGCCGAGGGAGGCACCGATCAGTTTGCCGTAGCGTTTATGGGCGTTTTGAGGTTCAGTCATTTGCTTTCCTTGGTGTCGTTCCAGGCGGTGACCACCCACACCGGGTTTTGCGCCGCCATGCGGTGCATGTCGAGAATGGGCTGGCTGCGGCTGGCTTGTAGCTGCACAACATCCCAGCCGGCGCTGATTTCCTGCAGCGTGGCTGTTGCCGTGGCCAGGTTTTCCAGCGTGACGAAATTCATCACCAGTCGGCCGCCGGGTTTCAGGCGAGCGAGGATGAGTCGGATCAGTTCGGCCAACTCGCCGCCGGAACCGCCGATGAAAACGGCATCCGGGTCCGGCCAGGTGTCAAGCAAGGCTGGGGCTTTGCCGTCGCACAGCGTGTAATTGCTGACGCGAAACTTCGCGGCATTGGCACGGGCGTTGGCGGCATCGCCTTCGTTCTTTTCGATGGCCCAGACATGGCCGTTGCCGGCAATACGGGCGCATTCGAGGCCGACCGAACCGGAGCCGGCGCCGATGTCCCAGACCACGCTGTCCGGGGTCAGGCGCAGCTTGGCCAGCGACAGGGCGCGTGCTTCCTGCTTGGTGATCAGGCCTTTTTCCGGCGACCGCTGGATGTAGTCGAGATCGTCGAGTCCGAAGAACGGGCGCGAGGCATCCGGGGTGCGTTCAACCAACACCACGTTGGGTTGCGGAAACTGCATGGTCGCCGCTTCATGCACGGAGAGGTCAGCGAAAACCGTTTCGTCGGGCAACAACAGGCGGCAGGCCACCGACAGCCGGACCTCGTCGCCCGAATTTTGCCCATAGCCAGCCGTGATCAGCGCCCGGGCCAGTCGGTCGGGCGTGTTTTCCGGGCCGGTGAACAAAGCGACACGCGGGTGCCGGGCAATGCTGCGCATCAGTTTGTAAAGGCCGTGCTGTGGCGTGGCACCGACAAACCACTCGCCGGCATCGGCACTGTGGCAGGTGGCAATCGCCACATCCTGCCAGGCCGTCTTGAAGCGGGCGAAGGCCAGTTGCAGCGTGGAAACGGCGGGGATGATGGTGAAGCCGTCGGGCCCGAGTTTGCCGGTCAGCCAGCTGGCGATGCCGTGGCAGAGCGGGTCACCGGTGGCCAGGGCGACGGTGGATTTACCTTCGGTGCGGGCGGCGATGATCCAGGCGCTGACCTGGCCCAGCTTGCCGTCCATGTCCCGGCATTCGGCGCTGGGCGCGAGGTGTGGGCGGACCAGTTCCAGCGTGCGGCCGGCGCCGATGACGAGATCGGCCGTTGCCAGGCGCTGGCGCGCGCTGTCGGATAAGCCGCCCCAGCCATCATCGAGGATGCCGAGGAGGGTGCAGGGTTCAAGTGGTTTCATCTTCATTGACTCGGCAAATAAACTGTCCTTCAAAATCGCAAACCAGCACCACCAGACGGTAGTCGCCGGGGTAGTGCGCTTTCAGGCTGCGAATGGCTTTCTTGGCCAGTTGGCGATGGAATGCCTCGGCCAGTCCCAGCGCGGCCAGCCGTTCGGCGGCAAAGCGGGCGGTTTCGGCGGCGCGGATTTCTTCGATCAGATCGTCCGGGGCGCCAACTTCGCGGGCCGAATCGGCCAGGATGTCGCGGTCGACCTCGGCCTTCCAGGCATGGGTGACGGCTAAGCCTTGGCACATCTTGGTCAGCTTGCCGACCATTGCGCCGACATAAACGTGCGGCATCTGGCGCTTGATGGCGCTGGTGAAGGCGGCTTTGACGAAGTCGCCCATCTGCACGAAGCAGGACTCGTCGAGTTCCGGCAACTGACGCATGGCGAATTTTTCGGTGCGGCCGCCGGTGGTGAAGACCACGCTGGTCTGGCCTTGGCGGGCGGCCACATCCACGGCCTGCACGACGCTGGCGCGAAAGGCGGCGGTCGAATAGGGGCGAACGATGCCGGTGGTGCCCAGAATGGAAATGCCGCCGAGTATGCCAAGCCGGGCATTGAGCGTCTTCTTGGCCATTTCATCGCCACCGGGGACGGAAATGGTGACTTCCAGCCCGTCATCTTCAAGGAGTTCGCCGCCGACGGCGCGGACGTTGTCGATGATGTTGCGGCGCGGCACCGGATTGATGGCCGGCCCGCCGACTTCCAGACCCAGACCGTCCTTGGTCACGACGCCAACGCCAAAACCACCCTTGAGGACGACCTCACCGGCCCGATGCTTGAGGATGCGCACATCGGCCGTCATGTGCGCGCCGTGGGTGGCATCCGGGTCGTCACCAGCATCCTTGATGATGACGGCGTGGGCATGCCCGGCGCTTTCCTCGACGCTGCCATCGGTCACGGCAAAGGCGTGTTCCTGGCCGTTGGGCAATCGGCTGACGACGGTTTCGGGCACTTCGCTGAGCAGCAGGCCGAGCGTGGCCGCCCGCGCTGCCGCGGCCGAGCAGGCGCCGGTGGTAAAGCCGGTGCGATTGCCCCGCTCGCGTCGGGCGTCGCCTTTGCGAACCTTGGCCGGTTTTTCTTCGCTCATGCGCGCTTTTTCTGTTCTGCCTCAGCCAGCGACAGCATGGCGTGGATGGCGGCGACGACCAGCGTTGAGCCGCCTTTGCGGCCCGTGATCGCAACCCACGGCACCTCATTGACGGTCATCATCAGGTCCTTGGATTCGGCCGCCGAGACAAAACCGACTGGCATGGCGACGACCAGCGCCGGGCGGGCGCCTTCTTCGCGGATCAGGCGAACCAGTTCGATCAGTGCCGTCGGCGCGTTGCCAATGCCGACAATGGCGCCATCAAGCTTGCCCAGACGGTGCGCCTTGCGCATGGCCTGCACGGCGCGGGTGCTGTTCTCGGCCTTGGCGGCATCGATCACATCGGCGTCGGAGATGTAGTGGTGGGTCGTCAGGCCGAAATGCTGCAGGCGTGGCTTGGAGAGGCCGACGCAGATCATTTCGACATCGGCGACGATGGGTGTGCCGCCTTTGAGCACCGCTTTCATGCCGGCCTGCATGGCGTCCGGGTGAAAGGCGGTCAGGCCGTTGAACTCGAAGTCGGCGTTGGCGTGGATCATGCGGCGGACGAGCGGCCATTGCTCGTCGGTGTAGCTGTGCGGGCCGGCTTCGGCATCGATGACGGCAAAGGAATCGTGCTCGATGGCACGGCCGGCTTCGGTCAGCTGTTCGGTGACGGTATTGGCGGTGGTGCTGATGGTCATGGGTATCCTCGCGAATCAGTCGTGTTGGTGGGCGCAGCCGTGGGGGTGCTGATGCCCATGGCCGTGGTGGTTGTGAGCGTGGTGCTCGTGGCCATGCGCGCAGCCAGCACTCGGGCCGGCGATGGCGGTATGGCTGTGATCGTGCAGGTGCTCGGCCTCGGCCAGCTCGCGGTATTTGCAGCCATCGCATTCGAGCATCGCGCCTTCGTTTTGCTCGCCGCCGGCCCGGCTGTCGAGCAGGGCAAAAACGCCGGGATCGAAGCCGAAGTGGGTGCCGAGCGCGAAGGCAATCTGCGGATATTGTTGCTTCAGGCGCGCGACCTGCGCCTGGATGCGTTCGATCAGCACGCCGGTGAACAGATACACCGGGACGATGGCGATCTGCATCATGCCCAGCCGAATCTGGCGCTGGACGGCGGCTTCCAGGCGCGGCCAGGTGACGCCGGTAAAGGCGAGGTCGACCAGTTCGTGTTCGTTGTCCTCGAAAATCCAGCGTGCCATCTTGGCCAGTTCGCCGTTGGCGCCGGCATCGGAGGAGCCGCGACCGAGCAGGATGACGCCGGTGGTCATCGGGTCGGGCATGGCCAGTTGTTTCATCAGGCGGTCAAGCTGGCCTTGCAGCACGGCAAAAATCTCGCGTCCCATGCCGAGATGCCGGGTGACGATGAATTGGACGCCGGGGTGACGCTCACGCGCTTCTTCCAGCGCATGCGGCAACTCCATCTTGACGTGGCCGGCGGCATTGAGGATGAAGGGGATGGCGATGACCTTGCTGGCGCCCTTGGCAGCGCGGTCCAGCCCTTCGTCGAGCAGCACCTCGGCATGCTCGATGAAGCACACTTCGATGCGCCAGTCCGGGTGCCGCTCACGCCACTGGGCGGCAAAGTTAATGGTTTCGGTGTTGCCTTCGCGGCCGCGGGAACCGTGGCCGACCAGCAGGATGGTGGTGTCATTGATCATGGGCGAGTTTTTCCTGGGCTTCCGAAGCCTTGCGGAAGCGGTGCGTGAACGTGGGGTCGTAGAGCTTGGAGCGGATCAGGTCTGGCCAGTCGGCAGCGCCCAGCGTCGGGCTGGCGACGATCATGGCCTGGCTGGCGATCTTTTCGTCTTGGCACTTGCGTTTGATGTCCTTGATCGTGCCGCGCACGATTTTTTCTTCGTTCGGCCAGCTCGCTTTCTGCACGACGAGAATCGGTGCATCCTCACTCCAGCCAGCGGCCAGCAGCGCTTCTTGCACCTTGTGCAGCAGCGTGATCGAGAGGTAGATGCACAACGTGGTCTTGTGCGCGGCCAGAGCTTCAAGCTCCTCGCCTGGCGGCATCGGCGTGCGCCCGGCAACACGGGTGAGGATCACCGTTTGCGTGACTTCCGGCAGGGTCAGCGTTTCGCCGGCTGCGGCCATCGAGGCCATGGCCGACGATACGCCCGGCACCACGGCCCACTCGATAGCGGCGGCAGTGAGCGGGCGGGTCATCTCGATCAGCGCGCCATACAGGCCGGGGTCGCCGGTTTGCAGGCGGATGACCGTTTCGTGCTTTTGAGCAGCGCTGATCAGCCAGTCGGTCATCTCCTCCAGCGTCATGTCCTTGGAGTCGCGGATGTCGCAGCCATCCGGCGTAAACAGCGTTGCCGCCTGATCGACCAGCGAGCCGGCAAAAAGCACGGCGCCGGCTTGCTCGAGCAGCTTGCGGCCCTTGACGGTGATCAGGTCGGGGTCACCGGGCCCGGCGCCGACAAACCAGATCTTTCCGCTCATGAGCGGGCACCTGCTGTGGTCAACCAGAAAAAACGGGCAAATTTCATAAAGTCTCCTGAGTGGATAGCGTGGCCAGCAGGGCGTCGAGGCTGCGTGGCACGTTGCCGCTGACCACTCCACGAGCCGCCAGCGCCCGGTGCAGGGCAACAACGCTGGGCATGGCTTGTTCGGCCTGATGCATGGCGGCGGCTTGCGCCGGTAGTTCGCTGGCCGGGAATGAAGCGATACATCGGCCCTTGGTCAGCAGGTGAATATCGTCGGCCCAGTGGTAGGCAAAATCGGCATCGTGCGTCGACAAAACGATGGTGATGCCTTGTCCGGCCAGGCGGCCGAGCACGGTTAACAGCTCGGCTTGCATGGTCGTATCGAGTCCGGCCATCGGCTCGTCGAGCAGCAGTACATCCGGGTGCATGGCCAGCACACCGGCGATGCACACACGTTTCTTTTGACCAAAGCTCAAATGGTGCACAGGCCGGTCGGCGTAGTCGGTCATGCCCACCGCAGCGAGAGCTTCGGCGACCCGGTGGCGCACCGTTGCATCGTCCAGGCCGAGATTGAGCGGGCCGAAGGAAACGTCCTCGACCACGCTGGCCGAGAAAAGCTGGCGGTCCGGGTTCTGAAAAACCAGTCCGACCCTCCGCCGCAAGGCGGTGAGTCCTGCCCGGCTGGTATCCAGCGGAGCACCGGCAAAGCGCAGGCTGCCGCCATGCGGCCGCAGCAGGCCATTGAAGTGCTGCAGCAGCGTTGTCTTGCCCGAGCCATTAGCGCCCAGCAAGGCATTGCGACTGCCTTGGCGGATGGCTAGCGAGCAGTCGTCCAGGCTCCGGCTGCCTTCCGCATAGTAATGACTGAGCGACAGGGCTTCGAGCAGCATCAAACCGACCACCTCGCCAGCACGATCAGGATGGCGCCAGCCGCTGCAGCCAGCGCCGTTTCGCGGCCGGCATGGGTGAAAGTCGGTGTCAGAAAACGCAAGCTGCCATCCCCGTTGCGCGCCTGCGCCGCCTGATGCAGGGCATGCGCCCGCTGCCAGACCTGAATGGCCAGATTGGCCGTGATCTGGCCCAGGGAGCGCAGACTTTGCCTTGTCGTGGCATAGCCGAGACGGGCCTGCTGGGCAGTTCGTGTGTCGTTCAAGGCTTGCGTCAGCACGAAGAGCATGCGGTAGCACAGCACCATCAGGTCTAGGATGACCTCGGGGCAGCGCAGGCGGCGAAGCAGGGCAATCAGGTCGGAAAGCGGCGTGGTCAGCACCAGCCCCAGCAAGGCGGCTAGCGCTGCCAGTGAGCGGCCGGCCAGTGCGGCAACCCGGGGCTGGGCCTCCGGCGCCCAGCGCCAGATCAAATCGGCGTCGACCGCGATCAGCAAGCTCAGGCAGGACAGCGCCAAAAAGCCGGTGGCTGGCGCTGCAACCCGGATAAATAGCCGGCCCGACACCCCGGCGCCGAAGCAGGTAATCAGGGCCGAAAGCACGGCTACCTGCAAGGCAGCGCTCGGCGTGACGGCCGCAAAGGCCGCGATCAGTCCGGCCAGAGCAAAGCAGGCCTTGGCTTCAGGGCTTACCTGGCGCCAGCGGTTGCTATAGGCCGCTTGCTCAATCAGCATGGGGGTCTTTGTTCCGGCTTTCGCGGCGCAACTTGTCCCGGGTGACTGCGCTGCCCAGCCAGTAGCCGATGACGCCGGCACCGATGGCCGCCTGCAGGGCGAACAGCAGCGAGGCAATTTCGCTGCTGGCCGGTTCCATCAAGGGGGCAAACCAGGGTTTGTAGTCGGGTGCGACGTCGCCAATCGCCTTTTGCGCCTTGTCGTCAGATCCCCGGAAAATTTCGGCTGGCTGGCCGTCAGGTGCGTTGCTTGTGCCGATGCCGAGACGGGGTACCAGCCACAACGGCAGCACGGTTAACAGCACAACGGCAGCTAGAATCCACCAGTTCTGCTTTTTCATACGCGGGCCTCACGTCGGGCAAAGATCGGCAAGCCTTTCAATTCCTTGGCATTGAAGCGCGCCAGGGTATTGACCACCAAGACGGTCAGCAGCCCTTCGCTGATCGCCAGCGGAATCTGGGTGATGGCAAAAATGCCGCCAAACTTGGCCAGCGAGGCGACAAAGCCGCCGGCACGATCAGGAAAGGCCCAGGCCAGCTGAATCGAGGTAGTCAGATAGGTCGCCAGGTCGCCCAGGCAGGCCGCCGTGAAGACGCATCCCGCCAACGGCAGGCCGCAGCGGCGGCCCAGGCGAAAAAGCGCGGCCGCCACGAAAGGGCCGACGATTGCCATCGAAAAAAGATTGGCACCGAGCGTGGTCAGCCCGCCGTGAGCCAGCAGCAGGGCCTGAAATAACAGGACAACCAGGCCAACCGGAACCATCGCCACCGGCCCGAAGAGCAGGGCGCCGAGCCCGACGCCGGTCGGATGCGAACAACTGCCGGTGACCGATGGTAGTTTCAGGGCGGAGAGGACGAAAGCGAAAGCAGCGGCCACGCCGAGCAACATGCGTTGTTCCGGCTGCGCTTGCAGGCGACGACGTACCGAAGAAACACCCCAGGCGACAAACGGCGCCGAGGCCAGCGTCCAGCCGAGCGCGTGCTCAACTGGAAGAAAACCTTCCATGATATGCATGACTTCATCCCCGAAGCATTTAAAAACACCGGGGAAACCAGTCACGGATCAATGAAAGCGCCCCATGGTGAATCCATGGGTCGTGTCAATAACCGCTCCCGTCACCCCGGAGAATGGCATTACGTGCTTTCAGGTCGGTCTTCTGGCTTACCTTCATCCTTCTCTGCGCCTTCCCGTGCGAACACAGTGGCAAATGCAGAGTCGTCAGGCCTACAGCAGCGGGGGCTGCGCCGGAATTACTACTTTCGTAGTGCACCGGCTTCCCGTTTAAATCCGCCAATAAATATTTTAGTGGCGGATACCCAATAGCAATGTTGATTCTAGCATCGAATCGCGCCGAATATTTTGATATTACTTCCTGGTATTAGCAATACGGGAGAGGACTTTGGGGGTTACATCTTGGCGGTTCGTTTGATCTAGCGACTTTGGAAGCGTGGGGCAGTTCAGATTACGGATCACCACATTTCTCTTGTCCGATCTGCAAAACCCATTTTATTGCTTTTGACGGGTGAATCGACCCGGATTTCGTAGCCACTGTGGAGTCTGTTTGGCGTCCAAAACCAGCCGCTCAGTATGTAGGAGCTGAAAGGCAGCAATGGCCGAGTTGCTGGCGTTGGCTTCCCGACAGGTTTCAGTGAGGCAAACGGTCGCGCAAATGGCTCCTCTGCTAAATAGACTACCGTCCGCAGCTATCTATCACCCGTTCCCGCAATTCCTTCCCGGCCTTGAAGGCGGGAACCCATTTTGCCGGTACCGCTACAGGTTCACCTGTTTTTGGATTACGTGCCTGGCGGGGCGTGCGGTGGTTCAGGTAGAAAACGCCGAACCCGCGAATCTCAACCCGGTCACCGTGAACCAGCGCCGCGTGGATGGCCCCAAGAATCTCTGTCACCGCCATTTCAGCATCCTTCTGCACCAGTTGTGGAAAGCGTTCGGCGAGTTGGGCGATGAGTTCGGAGCGGGTCATGGCGATATTTTAAGACTGAGATGACCGTCGGCCAAGAGGATGCTTTTGCCGGGAGTGTTTCCGTTGGGGTTGAAACGAAGGGAAGTCGCGAGAGCATGAATTGTCGAAATATCCCGACTTTCATGGAGGAGCGCCGTCATGGTCCATCTCAACCCACATCCAGCGGTTGCCGTACCGGGTGGCGGCATCACACCAACCCTGCTCGGGCAAAGCCCCGCCCGTATTCCGACCGGCGGCAAAATCCGCGCCGGTATCAAGGTGCTGACGAAGAAAGCCGCCGAGCAGCCCAAGGCCAAGGCCATCTACGATCAGGGCGTAGCCGCTGGCCAGTCCTTCGAGCAGATCGAACGCGCTATTACCGAGGTGCTACCCGCCCTCAAAACGCCATTGATACCGCGTAATGTGCCGTGGTTTTCGGTGCGGGGCCAGGATTTCCCCAATCCCGAAATCGCTGCGCAAATTCTGGCGGCCTACAGCGAAGACCGGGGTGAGGGGCGGCACCTGTACCGCTTTCCCGTGGTATTTCCTTCCGACTACTGGCAGACCGTGATGCCGCACGAGTTGGCGGCCTGGGGAATGCACGACAAGCACTACTGGTCGCAATACTCGGCTGATGGTCGGGTGCGCCACTGCATGTGCCATGCGCCGGTGCCGGTGGACGATACGGGGCGGCGCACGATTCGTCTCTTCGGTGGGCGCAAGACAATGGTCCGCGAGGAGAACAATGGCCTGTGCGAACCGGAGGCCTGCCGCGAATATCAAGCGCGTCAGTGCAACCTGACCGGGCGTTTCCTGTTTTTCATACCCGGCATCCGCTCGATCAGCGCCTTTGAACTGCACACCAACAGTTTTTACGCGATGAATGCGGCGATCCAGAAGTTCGAGACGGTGGGCTTTTTGCGCGGCGGACGTATCTCCGGTTTCCTGGATCGGCAACGCACGCCTTTCTACCTGACCAAGAGACTTATGGAGGTAGCTCATATCGACGAACAGGGCAGGGCAGTACGCGTACCGCAGTGGATCATCGATCTCGAGGCGCCGGTGGATGTCACCGCTTTGCTGCGCGAGAACGAGGACACCGAGACGGCCGTGGTGCAGGCACAACTGGCGACGCAGGTGCTGCAAGGTAGTACGGGCGAGTCCTTTGCCGAGCCCGTGCAATCTGCTGAGAGCGAGGTCCGGTCATCCCCAATGGTCGATGTCTCGTCTGTCGACGAGCCGTTGCTCCAGAGCGGGCATCCCAGTTTCGAGCAACTGATGGCGCGGGTGCTGGCTTATGACATCCTGCCTGAGCAGTACCGGGCCTACGCCGACCGGCGCTGGGGAGCGGGCTGGAAGATCAACCCACATGGCCGTGCCCAGGCCTGGAATGAACTGGAGCGCTACGGCAACGATCCGCAGGGCTACCGTGACAAGATCGAGAGCGAAATGCAGTTGGTGTCCCGAGGGAGAACGGCATGATCCGCATCGCGCATTTCTCCGATTTGCACTACGGCACCAAAAATCGGATGGAGGCGGATCGCTGCTTTGGCGCCGCCATCGATCGGGCCATTGCCCTGGGGATAGAAGCAGCGGTGCTGTCAGGTGATGCCACCGACCATGCGCTGGACTTGCACGCGCCGGCCGCCGAACGATTGTTCGCCCAAGTGCGGCGACTGGCCGACCATTGCCCGGTGTTGATGTTGCAGGGCACGTTTTCGCATGAGCCGCCCGGTACGCTGGCGATCTTCAAGCTGCTGGGCGGCCGCTATCCAGTGCATGTAGCCGAGCGTATTGAACAAGTGGCACTCACCGCCCAGGGGCAATGGCTGGTTTCGACGGGCTGGTGCTTCGATCAACTGCCGGCCGGTGCCCGTGCCTTGTTCTCCTGCGTGCCGACGGTGAACAAGGCGGCGGTTGCCGCAGCAGTCGGTGCGGCGGATGCGGCACAGGCGGTTGGCGAGCATCTGGCCATCCTGTTGCGTGGTTTTGTGCCGACCAATCGGGCGGCGCGGTTGCAAGGCCTGCCCAGCATCGGCGTCTCGCACGGTACCGTATTCGGCTGCCTGAGCGAGCACGACGTGCCAATGGCGGGTTTCGATCATGAATTCACCACCGGGGCGCTGTTCGCCGCTGAGACGCAGGCCTTCATGCTTGGCCATATCCATCGTCATCAGTTCTGGGAGCAGGAGGGCAGGGCCGGGCGGCAGTGCATTGCCTATCCCGGTTCCATCGGCCGTTTTCACTACGGCGAGGAAGGCGAAAAGGGGTTTCTGGTGTGGGAAGTCGATGCCGATCAGGCGCGCTTTGCACTGGAGGCGACGCCGGCACGCCGAACGGTCGACGTTGTGTTCGACGGCAAACCAGACCTCGACGCGCTCCGCGCTGCCGTCGCCCAACAGGACATCGCCGGTGCCTTCGTGCGCGTGCGCTGGACGGTTGCCGATGAAGACCGTCATGAAGTCGACCGTAGCGCAATTGAGCGCTTGCTGGAGAGCGCCGCGGAAACCAAGTTGGAGGGACGCATCGTGCCGGTGGTGCGAACCAGGGCGGCAGGAATTTCGCAGTTGGCACATCTGGCCGACAAGGTGCGGGTCTGGGCGCAGGTAACCGAGGCCAGGGTGGAACCGTTGCTCGCCTGCCTCCAGACTCTTTCCGGTCAGGAGCCCGAAGCCATAGTCGAGCATGTGTTACGGGGCCAGGAGATTCCCTGTGGCGAGAGCAGCGCCATGGTCGAGCCAATGACCGATATTGAGCCCGTGTCGCTGTTCTGACCTGAGCAGCTTGCCGATCTTTGTCTGTATCGCAGACTGTTCTGGTGACCTAGTTGGAGTCCATTCATGCAACCGCTTTCACTAACGCTCAAAGGCTTTCGCGGTATCCGCGCCGGTCTGGGACGCGATGTCCTCACCCTGGATTTCGAGCAACTGGCCGACGGTGCCGAGTTGGTCGCCATTGCCGGCACCAACGGGCGCGGCAAGACCACCGTGATGGAAAATATGCACCCCTATCTCACCATGCCATCGCGGGCGGCGACGGCGGGTCCGGGCGGCTTTTCCTATTATGATCACGTCTGCCTTCCGGAAAACGAGAAGGACCTGGTGTGGTCGCACGCTGGCCGAACCTACCGTTCGCAGGTGGTGATCCGTCTCACCGGCCGGCGCAAGACTGAAGCATTCCTGTTTGCTCTTTCTGATGATGGTGCGTGGAAACCCATGGTATTGGAAGATGGCACCGTTGCGGATGGCAAGGTGGAGACCTATACCCGCTGCGTTGAGGCGATCTGCGGCAATGCCGACACCTTCTTCACCTCGGTGTTTTCCGCCCAGGGCAAACGGCAGTTGAGCGCCTATCGTAATGCCGAGATCAAGACGCTGCTGGCTGATCTGTTGGGGCAGGAGGAAATCCGGGTGCTGGGCCAGAAGGCAGCCGAAACGGCGCGGCTACTCAAACTTGGTCTGGCGGCGATATGGCAGGAGCAGTCCAGACTAGATAATGATGCGCAACGGATCGGCGGGGAACTGCAACGGCTTGAGGGCGCTGCGGGCCGCATCGCCCTGAGTTTGGCGGCACGCCAAGCGGCTCAGGCCACCCTGGAAGCAGCCCGAAGCCAGCATGCGCAATTGGCGGCCGAACGGGAGCAGTCGCAGAGTGTTGAACTGCGTCGGGCGCAGCTTCAGGGCGAATGCAGCGCGGTGATCCAGGCTGGCACCGAGGCCATCGAAGCCTTGAAGGCCCAGGAGCATGGCGAGTCTCAGCGCCTGGAACGACTGGAGCAGCGTATCGCCCAACGCCTGACCCAGCAGCGCAACCGTCGGCTGGCTTTGCACAATCAGCGTCAACAATGCCTCAAGGTGTTGGCCAGTGCACTGACCGTACGGCAAGCTGAGGCCCGTCTACCCATGGCTGAACAGGTCCTGTCGCTGCGTCTGGCGAGGGTCGGCCACTGGCGCCAGCAGGCTCAGCGCCTGACCCAGTGCAAAGCTTCCGAGGACTTGGTCCGGCAAAGATTGTCGGGGATCGAGCGTGAGGCCGGGCAGGCGGCGCTCAAAGCCGAAGAGTTGGCGCGGCGCTTCGGCCTTACTGGCGTGGTGCCCTGTGCCGGTACCGACCTGCAGGGGCAGTGCCAGCTTTTGGGGGATGCGCGGGAAGCCCAGGCACTGGTTCCCGGTGCCCAGGCTGCCATCAAGCGCCTGGCGGACCAAAGGGCAGCGGCACAAGAGGAGTTGGCGGTTCTTGGCAGGCAGTACGAAGGGATTGCTGCGGCGCCCCAGAAACTGGCGTGGGCCGAACAACGTGCCGAGGTGGCTGGCGCGAGAAGCTCGCGGTATGCGCTACTGGCAGCCAAGGCGGGAGAACAGGCACGAGCGAAGAACGCGTTCGCCGAGATTGAGGCGGAACTGGCGGCGTTAGGTGACGAAATGTCGTCCTGCCAGCAAGGGGCTGGAACACCGGATGAGTTGGCCGAGCGCCAACAAATCGGCACTGCGCGGCAAGCGATTGCAGCCCAGCACGAACAACAGGCCAAGCACTACCGCGCCACACTGGACAGGCTCAAGCAGGTGTTGGCGGCCTTGCCTCCACCCTACGACGAGCAGCGTTTGAGCAAATCGGGCATAGAAATGGAAGATGCTGCGCAGTTAGTCGCTACAGCCGAACAGAATTACCTGAGCAACGTGCGGGATGCCGAAAACTTCACTGTCCTGACGCAGCAGGCAACAGCCTTGGCTACTCGTCGGGCGCAGGTGGCGAGCCGTATCGCCAAGGTCCAGTCCGAGTTGGGCGACTGGACATTATTCGCCAAATGCATGAGCAATGATGGCTTGATCGCCCTGGCCATTGATGATGCCGGACCCGCCTTGGCTGGACTGGCCAACGATTTGCTGCTTGCTTCCTACGGTTCCCGTTTCACGGTCTCCATCCTGACGCAGGTGGAGACCGTCAAGGGCGAACAGAAGGAAGGTTTCGACATCCAGGTGCACGACGGCGACTCGGGCGAAAGCAAGGGCGTCGGCCTGATGAGCGGCGGCGAACGGGTGTGGATCAATGAGTGCTTGATCCGGGCGGTGGCACTGTATCTCTGCCAGAGCACGGGACGCCGTTATGGCGCCTTGTTCTCGGACGAAGCCGATGGGCCGCTGGACCCCGAGCGCAAGCGCATGTTCATGGCGATGAAACGGGCGGTGCTTTGTCTGGGTGGCTATCAGCGGGAGTTCTTTGTCTCCCAGACACCGGAACTGACCGCCATGGCTGATGCGGTGATCGATTTGGAGGTCTGCGCACAGATGCCAGCATGAACTATCTGCTCTGTTTGTCCTCCGCATTCAAATCCCGATGTTCCCCTGATCTGGCTGGGCAAAGACACGGTTCAACAGCGCATCCGTTGAAACGCTGCCGTACCGGGTCGCCAACACATCGCGCAGTTTGAGAAGTCGGCGGTTGGCGGTATCAACCAGCGTGCCGAAAGTAGTGGCCCGCACGCGGCCGTAGTCCCGGCTTTCATTGCGCAGCGTTTTGTCTTTCGCGACACCGGCGGCCACTTTCTGTCCGACCACCCAGGCGCAGATATACGGGGTGCCGGATACGGCACCCGACGCGGCGATGTCCTGAACGTAACCGTCTGCCTGATTGACCTCCTTGCGGGTCAGTTCAAAGCCGCCTTTCTTCAATTCGATCAACAGAATGTTCTGCAACTGCGTGAGCGTCGGGTCCGCCGGATCGAATGCCTCGATGCCGGTTAGCTGGCAGGATGTCTTGTCCGGCAGCACCACAATGTCGGGGCGATTCCTTTCATTGATGAACTGTGCCTCCCGGCTATCGAACAGTTCGCGCGCCACGGTTTGCAGCGTGGCATTCGAGCAGTATTCCTGCGACTCGAACTCGGGGCCGAACAACCAGCGGGCGCGCAGAATCAGCGGATGCAGGGTGTGCAGCTCATCGGTATGCGGGTCGTCGGCCAGCCGGCGAATGGTCTCGATGACGCTGATCCGGCTGTCGATCTCATCCAGCACGCGCAGCGCGTCCTTGATCGACCATTCGGTCAGCAACTGATCCAGCCCGTCGACATCATCCGGCAATAGGGTCGACAACTTGTGCAACAAGGCCGCGCCGCTCTTGGATTTTTCGAGGTTGATGACGGCTTTGACGGCGCTTGCCAGAAAATCCGGTGAAATGGTTGGGTGCGCCTGGGCGATGGCCTTGGTGAACTCGGCCACCTCCAGACGCGCGCCTTGCCCCAGTGCCGACAACTCGCTGCGGTTTTGCGTCAGGGCATCGGCCGAGGCTTCTTCCACAATCTCGCTGGCCAGTTCCTGGGCGACCTTGCCGATATGTTCGGCGGTCACCCGGTACAACTCGCGCACCGCATCCGTGGCGCGGAACCCGGTCCAGTCGGGTTCGACATCGCCCCCCTCGAAGCCTTGGGTATCGACAATTACCTTGTAGCGCCGCGCGAAACGGGTACGTCCATCGAAATTGGCCACCTGACCGATGGCCCATGATGGCGTGCCGACCAGCCGGCGCTGCACCCAGAAGGCAATGCCCTGATGCACGGAGGAGTGATTGAGGCGTGTGGAATCAATGACGATCACTGTTGCGCTGCGTCCCGAGCCAAGATCGAGCGTCGATTCGCTGACCCTGCCGTCGATCTCGCTAAACGAGCGCAGCACGCCATTGACGCGGATTTCAAACTCCGGGTCGTGAATAAAGCGCGCCGCCAGCACGGTGAGGATTTCGTCGGCATCCGGCAGTTTGCGTGCTACCTGCACGGAAAGGCGCGTGCCATTGCCGGTGCGCGTGCCGATTGTTTCACTGCGCAGCACAAACGGGCTGGGGCCGGACTCGGTGCCGACAACGAACGTTGCCAGTTGGCCGTCGCGCCAGGTCTCGACCTGATATTCATCGGCAAAGCACAACAGGCCGTGCCGCCCTACGCCGTTGCGCCCGTAAGCCTTGCGCGGTCGTGCGGGGCGGTCAGCAGGAAATTCGACATTCGCGCCCTGATGCTTCAAACGGTCGTATCGCAAGGTCATCCAGCGTCGCCGGAACTGCTGCGGGCTCATGCCGTGACCGTCGTCGGTAACGGTCAGCGTGCCTTCGATCTCGCTGGGCAGCACCACGTCTACCCGCGTCGCACCGGCATCCCAGGCATTGGCCACCAGTTCGGTTAGCGCCACCTGCGGGACGTGGGCTACTTGGCCGAGCTCGCGCAACAGGTAGTCTTCCTCGAACAGTGAGGACTGCAGGGGGGCGTCAGGCATGGCTCGTCTCTCTTGATTGGAATAAGCGCTCCAGCGTTGCGGGCAGCAGTGCGGCGTTGGCGGCGCGGATGGCGGTGTGCTTGGCTTTCAGTGGAACTTGCTTGGCCAATATCTCGGCAATCTTCAATTGATCGACCAGCCCTGGCATGGGCAACTGGATATTCAAAAACTGCTCTGGCCGAGTGCGCTCTCTTCGAGCACCAACCCCCCGGGTCGCTTCTTGAAGCCGAGACCAGAACCACTCGGTTCTAAATAGTTCTCCGAGATAGGCGGGGCTGGCCTCCGTCGATTTGCATCGGAAAGTGCGGTACTCCGGCGAAACAAACATCCCGTCCAGTGCGGCAGGACAAAGCGCGATGGCACCTTCCCAGCCTTTGACCTGACTCAGCACGATGGCGTCGGTGTAAAGGCGATTGAAGGTCTTGTAGGCCGTGTCCGAACCGGCGATTGCCGCTTTGGCAAACAGGCCGCCACCAAAACCACGGACGCCAACCTGCGGATATTGGCTTTCAAGCCTGATTGGCTCCGCAAGCTCGTGCAGCTCAATGATGTCGCCTAAACGAACCGTCCGGTCCGCGCCCAATCTGTGATGCAGGCTCAAGAGCAGGGCAGCAGAAGCATTGTCGGCGGCATCCAGATGCACTTCGAGTTGTCGGGTTTTCTCGGCCAGTGCGTCGATGCGGGCGACGAGGGCTTGTTGTTCCGCCAAGGGAGGCAGAGGAACTTGGACTTGTCCCAGCTTTTCCACTCCGAGAGTGCGATTGCGGCCCGCGCCGCCCGGCGATGCACGTCGAATCTGTTCCTGCCCTTCGTCGGAAGCTGTCAGGTAGAACTTCAGGAATGCGGCACTGGCCCGCGATGAATCTACAACGCAGGTGATGAAGCGGTGCGAGCCGAAACGCCCGCCATCCTGGGGCGATGCGACTGCAATTGCGCCCTCCCATGCGAAGACATTGGAGAATACCAAATCACCCGGTTCAATCCGGAACAAGCGCTTGGTGCCGGCGTCTGCGCCAGCGAGTGGCGGCTTGTGGAAGGTTCCCTTGCCAAAAGATCGGATGCCCAGCTCTGGGTAGGCTTGATCGTGTTGAATGTCCACGGCCCTACGAACAATTGGGGCAATGTCGGCGAGCGGTACGCGGGGCCAAGCCTTCATTCCGCCCCCTCCGCATCGCCTAAACGCCGTGCATCCAACTCCCGTCGCGTCTTGTCCAGTTCGTCGGCCAGCAGTTTTTCATCGGGCAGCACCATCTGGTATTCCGCAGCGAGCACCTTGTTGGGCAGGCCTTCCAACGCGTAATGGGCTTCAGCTGCGCCTTTTTCAGCGCACAGAATCAGGCCGACCGGCGGGTTTTCGCCCGGCTTCATCCAGTGCTCGCGGGCGTAGTTCAGGTACAGGTGCATTTGTCCGGCATCGGCGTAGCTGAACTTGCCGACCTTGAGGTCGATGACCACCAGACACTTGAGCTGGCGGTGAAAAAACAGCAGATCGATGCGGAACCAGTTGTCGTCGATGCGCAGGCGGCGCTGGCGGCCGACGAAAGTGAAATCGTCGCCCAGTTCCAGCAGAAAGTCGGCCAGATGCTGGATCAGCGCGGCTTCCAGATCCGATTCGGAGTATTCGTCCTTGAGGTTAAGGAATTCGAGTACGAAGGGATCTTTGATGGCCTGCTCGGGGGTGAGCATGTCGCCGGGTTCGCTGGCTTCGCCTTTTTGCAGTATCGCCGCCTTGTTGTGCGACAGCGCGGTGCGCTCGTAGAACTGGCTACCGATCTGCCGGTCGAGCTGGCGTACCGACCAGCCGCCGCGCAGGGCCTCGGTTTCGTAAAAGGCGCGGGCCATCTCGTTTTTGACCGAGAGCAGACGGACGTAGGCTGACCAGGGTAAAGGGAACGCCTTGGCTAGCAACGGCAGGTCAATGGAGTTCCGGAGCAGTGATTCGGAATTCTGCCGGTCGGCAGGTATTGCAGACGGTATCTGCAATTTTCTCGGCGCTGACGATTTGTCAGACACTGTCTGATAAATCTGCTCCGCAGGCCAGGCTAGATAGAAATTACGCATCTGTTGCAGGTTGCCCACGCCGAAACCACGACCGAAGCTGGCTGACAGGTCTCCTGACAGACGCTTGAGCAAGGCTTGACCATAGGCTGCCCGATCTTCGCCACCTTGTTCAAATTCAACTATGCGCCTGCCGATCTCCCAATAGCTCGCGGTCATCAGGGCGTTGACGCTGCGTGCAGCGGCGTGACGGGCGCTTTCCAGCAGCGCGACAATGTCGCTGCGAATACCGTCGTAACCGGCGGTGTTCGGCACGATGTCGGTCATTGCTCAACCTCATTGACCAGAGTTTCAATCTCGCCCAACAGACGAATCACTTCGGCCTCGTGGCCGCGCATGCGGGCGATCAGGTCTTTTGGGTCGGCATGTTCGAGGCCCGCCTTGGCGTGGGGGTTTTTCTGGTCGAGGTTGTAAATCGGCCAGTAGAGGGCGTCGCCTTGGGCTTGTGCTGTTTTGGCCGCCAGTTCATGGGCCTGCTGTTGGGCTTTGAGCGTGCGCAGGCGCGCTTGTGATTTTTCCTTTTTTTCGCCGTTGACCGTAGCAATGCCCTGTTCGGCCTCACGGATATCTTTGCCCAACGCCAGTGCCGACGCACGTTCGGCCTCGGCGTTTTGCCAGTGCGGCGTAGCGGCGTCGACTGCCGCGGCGCGCTTGGAGGCGAAATCCACCTTCCATGCCTGCGGACCTTCTTCGCGGCTGTTCCACCAGGCCATGGCCGAGGCGAATTCGTCGAACTGCAGGGGCGCGGTCTTACTGTACTTCTTGCGCCCCTCGGGCAGAGGGAGTTCGTAATACCAGATGGTGTCGGTGGGGCCGCCGCGCTCGAAAAACAGCAGGTTGGCCGGAATGTCGGTGTAGGGTGCGAACACCCCTTGCGGCAGACGCACGATGGTGTGCAGGCGGAATTCCTTGAGCATTTCCTCCTTGATGACGGCGCTGATGCCATCGCCAAACAGGGTGCCATTGGGGACGACCACGGCAGCACGACCACCCCGGCTGGCGGGTTTGCCGCCCGGCACCGGCGCCCCGGCGACGCGCAGCTTGCGCATGATGTATTGCAGGAAGAGCAGTGCAGTTTCCGCCGTTTGCATATTGGGCGGGAAATTGGCCTTGATGCCGACTTCCTCTTCGCCGCCAAAGGGCGGGTTGGTGAGGATGACGTCGACGCGCTCGCTGTGGCCGATTTCGTTGACCCGCCGATCCAGCGTATTGCCATAGGCAATCTGCGGCGCTTCCAGGCCATGCAGCAGCAGGTTCATCTGCACCAGCATGTAGGGGAGCGGCTTGGCTTCCTGGCCATACAGGGTGTCACGCTGCAAGGTCAGGCGCTGATCCGGCGTCGTCACCTGCGGAGCGATGTGGTCGTAGGCTTCGACGAGAAAGCCACCGGTGCCGCAAGCCGGGTCGAGCACGGTTTCACCCAACTGCGGGTCGCTGACCTGAACCATGAAGCGGACCACCGGACGCGGCGTATAGAACTCGCCGGAATCGCCCGCCGCATCGCGCATTTCGCGCAGCATCGATTCGTAGAGGTGCGAGAGGGTGTGAATCTCTTCGCTGGCACTGAAATGAATGCCGTTGATCTTGTTCAAAATGTCGCGCAGCAGATAGCCGCTGACCATGCGGTTCTGTACGCCCTTGAAGACGTTGGCGATGACTTCGCGCTGACTGCCTTTTTCACCCTCGCCGGCCAGGCCACGCAGGTAGGCAAAGAGTCCCTGGCCGCTACTGCCATTGGCGCGAATGGCGACTTCCTGACCGATGAAGGCCAGCAGTTCGTCGCCAGAAATGCCGTCCTCGCGGGCGGCCCAATCGCGCCAGCGGTACGGTGCTTCGATGATGGGCTGATAGGGTTTGCCGTCGAGTTCGGATTCCTCTTCGTGGACGGCTTCGAGGTCGTCGAGGAACTTGAGGAACATGACCCAGGTGAGCAATGGCAGGCGATCCACGTCGCCATTCAGCCCCTTGTCCTTGCGAAGAATCTTGCGCGCCGTGCCGATCAGCGCGGACAAGTTCTCGCGGGTGGTCAGCGGTGCTTTAATTTTGCGGGAGACGCGCGGTTTCTTTTCGGGCGCGACGGGTTTGGCGGTTTTGGCCATAAGGACGAGTTTTCTTTATTGGTAAATGGCGGCCTGCAGCCGCGATACGGCCTCTTTCAGGCCTTTCACGCCGCCGAAATGGCGCGTGGCAATTTCGGAAGGGGAACCAAAGCGGTCGAAGGGCTGCACCTTCATCAGGTCAGACAGCACATTGAATTGGATAATGCCGCGCTCGATGTACTTGTCGAGAAGTAGCGCCAGGACTTCACGGGCGGTGTCGCCGTACTGGGCGAACAGATCCTGCGTCTGGCGCCTGGCCAGTTCTGCGCGCTGGCGGCGGGTCAATAGCGGTGCATTCCATGCCAGATGGCAGAGCATATCGAACGGATCGGCATCGGGCTGATCGCTACTGGCCGCAAGCTCCTCGAAACTGATGCCGCGCTCGGTCAGCTCGCGCAGCACTTCGGCCCGCGTGTCAGGGTTGGCCCAGGCGGATTGCAAGGCATCGCGCGTCGGGTACAAGGTGCGCACGGCTCGACCTGAATACTCGGTATAGCGCACGACCTGCAGTTTCTTGCCGTCGGTGTCGAGGTCGTAGACCAGGTGACCAATGACTTCAACCTCGCCACCATCGATGTAGAACTTTCGCGGTTCCTCCGGTGGCTGATTGATCAGGATGCCGGTATCCGGTCCGATTTGTTCCTCTGGCAGTTCGTACTCGGTCGGCGGCGCATCGGGCGGCGTTTCAATTTCTATCTCGGTCACTTCGATTTGTTCGCCGCTCTCATTGACCGTAACCTCCTCGATGCGCGCCGGGTCGCCATCGAAATCCGGGTCGGCAAAATGCCGCGTGGCAGTACCGGTGAAGTCGATGATGTTGAAGTATTCCTTACCGTAGTCGACCTTCAGCCGCGTGCCTCGCCCGATGATCTGCTTGAATTCCGAACGTGATCCGACGACGCGCGCTAGCACGACATTTTTGACCATCTCGGCGTCAACGCCGGTGGTCAACAATTGGGAAGTGGTCAGAACGACCGGCGTCGGCTTGTCCACGTCCTGGAAATGCGCCAGATGCGTCAGGCCGATGGAGCCCTCGTCAGCGGTAACGCGGCAGACATAGTCCGGGTACTGCTTGACCAGATCACTATTCAGATTGAGTAGCTCCTGCCGTAGTTCGGCCGCGTGCTCCTGATCGACACAGAACACCAGGGTCTTGGCGAAGCGGTCGGTGCCTTTCAGCAAGTCGGTGAGATGGCGGGCCATTGCCCGCGTGCGCGAACGCAGTGCGACGACACGTTCGAAATCCTTGGTCTGGTATTCCTCGTCGGGCACTTCGCGGCCATAGCGGTCCAACTCATCCTTGCTGGGCCGCCACCCGGCGGCATCCACCGTGGTGATGACCCGGTGAACCCGATACGGTGCCAGGAATCCGTCTTCGATGCCTTGGCGCAAGCTGTAGGTGTAGACAGGATTGCCGAAATACTCGTAGCTGTCGCGGGATTCCTCCCGCAGCGGAGTGGCTGTCATGCCGAATTGCACGGCAGGCTCGAAGTAGTCCAGCACGGCGCGCCAACTGCTCTCGTCACGACTGGAGCCCCGATGACATTCGTCGATGATGATCAGATCGAAGAAGTCTGGGCGGTACTGGCGGAACACGTCTTCGCTGGCCGTGCTCAGGGCCTGGTAGATGCCAAAGTACATGTCCCGGCTCTGGCTCACGTCGCCGCCGGCAATCTTGTGGCGGGCATCACCGAACGGCGCGAACATCTTGGCCATCGGGTCATCAACCAAAATATTGCGGTCGGCCAGGAACAGTATCTTCGGACGGCGATATTCACCCGTTCGATTCCAACGGCTGTTCCAAAGTTTCCAACAGATCTGGAAAGCCACACAAGTCTTGCCGGTACCGGTGGCCAGGGTAGCGAGGATGCGCTTCTGGCCGAGCAGAATGGCTTCGATCACGCGGTGAATGGCTATTTGCTGGTAGTAGCGCGGCACCTTGCCAGAAACGATATTGAATGGTTCCAGCAAATGCGTGGCGGCGTCCTGCGACAAAGGTGTTTCCGCCGTCAGGCGGGCAAACAGTTCGGCGGGTGTGGCGTACCGATCCACCTCGCGCTCGGTGCCGGTGGTGTAGTCGATCTCGATGATGCGATGACCGTTGGTGGCGTATGCAAACTTGAGTCCAAGTATCTCCGCATATTCCCGCGCCTGTTGCACACCGGATTCAGCCGGCAGACCGATTTCCTTGGCCTCGACAACCGCCAACGGGAAATCGCGGCGGTAGTAAAGCAGGAAATCGGCGCGTTTCTGCTTGCCGCGACGCACCTTGCCGCCAGCGACGATGATGCGGCCATTGGTGAATGTGCGCTGTTCGCCAATGGCGTGTGGGGCAACTGACCATCCGGACTCGACGAGTCGGGGCGTGACGAATTCGCGGCAGGTGTCAGCTTCAGTCATCACGCGTTCTCGCATTGCCGCTCCGGTCATCTCTGTCCCTCAATCAATCAGAATTTTGAAACTGGTGGCGAGGGCAATCGGTTCCACCTCACGTACATTACGTTTAAGTTCAACCAGCCCGTAGCCCGCCATCATTCGCAGCGTGCGCGATAGATTCGGCACCTGCCGCCCGCTCAGCGTAGCCAACTCGGTCAGCGTTTTTGGCTTGGCATCCCGAATGACGCGAAGCAGTGCCTGGTTATCCTCGGAAAGCACGGCGGCCATTGTCGCCATCGATGGGAACCATACCGTGGGAATATCCGTGCCGCTGCTTGCGTTTACTGCATCACCAGAACGACGAATACCGACAACACAGCGTTTCATAGTGGATGCCTGATCAAATTGGCATAAAGCATTCATTGTATCAATGTGACACAAGTGCAGCCAGCTCTCCGATTATAGAAATGATCGCCTGCTCATTGAGTCTGTCGTAGACGATCTCGTCCTCGCCAGGGAGCACGTTCTCTTGGCAGCGAAATACCAGCAGGAATAGTTCGCGTAGAGGCCGGTCATGGCCGGCCACCACCAAAACGGGCCGGCCTGCATGAGCTGAATGTAGTGCCGGCTCATGATAGGGGGTCTGGCATCGTGAAGACAGTTAGGCCGTCGATTACAGGCGCTTCGCTGTCAAATTTCAGCCAGACAATGCCGGCCAACTTGGCAATCTCGAAAATCGCGGCCAAGTCGCTTTCAGTCGGGATCCGGTGGCGCGGCGCACCGACGTAGAGGATGCCGCCGCAGTCGGTTGGATAAGCGTTGACCGACAAATCGTTGTCGGCCAGTTTCAGGCGCGTGTTCGGACTTAGATGCGAGAGCGAAATTGCGGCCAGGGGTTCAGCCTGTGTTCTCAGGCATGTCACGGAAGTGCTTTCCATGCGGGTCTCCTTCTTTTTGAGTGAGCGTCGACCTGGTCTTCGAGCGCTTGCCAGTTCGACGGTGGTAAGTCATGCCGCAGTCGCGGCAACGGAACCAGCGCAGGCATCCGAGCGTCCCCAGGGGGATGCCATCACCTGCGCAGAGTGGGCAACGTGAAGTGGAAGTCATCGCTACTCCCCCTTCACAAAGCAATTGTTGAAGTCCGACCGGGAGCCTCGGAGAAGTACTTCCGGATTGGACTCAGCACGGAAGATGGGCGACTCATGACGCTAGATCAACCCAAGTTCGGCAAACGAAACGACTTTGTCGCCGGCCACGATGAAATGGTCGATGATCCGCACGTCCACCAGGCTCAGTGCCGACTTCAGGGTTTGCGTCAGCAGTTCATCGGCCCGCGAGGGCTCGGCTTCGCCCGAGGGATGATTGTGGGCAAGGGCCAGCGCTGCAGCATTTCGGGTTAGCGCTCCCTTGACCACTTCCCGGGGGTAGACGGAGGTCTGGGTCAGGGTTCCCCGGAACAGTTCTTCAGCCTCGATCAGGCGATGGTGGGCATCCAGATAAATCACCAGGAACACCTCATGCTGCAGGCCAGCGCAGTGCAGACGTAACCAGTCGCGCAGTACTTGCGGTGAGGACATCACCGGACTGTTGCACATCTGCTCGCGCAAGTCGCGCAACAGCAGTTCGCGCGCCACGTCCAGGCGGTGGGCCAACTCAGTTTCGGGCAGGTTGCCCATGTGGGCAACAGCGTCGCTGACATGCAAGGGTAGGGCACTCGATGCACAAACTGCGGGCGCGAGTAATTCGCGGACGAGGTCGGCGCGGGACAGGATAGACATATTCATGGCGTTCTCCTCTATAAATGGGAAAAGCGGGAACGCCCATTCCGACGGGGACGAGGTCCCCGCTTGGGATGAAGGTGCGGACGAATGTAAAAATAACAGTCGGCAAGACAAGTAGGCAGGTATCGACTGCGACGCCGGCCAGAAGCCGGGTGACATTCCACAATGGAATGCATTGAGGCGTGGCTAGTTTCTCGCGTCGGGTTCTGGGCTTCAATGGGTTGGTAGCAGAAGCCATGCGCAAGCTGGTCGGATTTCGATCGATTATGTATAGCGCTATCGATGAGGGTGTTGTGCGAGAACTTTCCCCATGGACTTGCTTTGGCGACGTCAGCGGAAGACGCGAAGCTCGATCGTCGCCCCGCGCATGAAGGCGAGGTAGGCGCCGGCCTGGCCGATATCCCGGAAACTGGCGACGACTTCTTCGCGCCGGAGTACGTCCCATGGACGTTCGGCATCGGCTGACGGCTTGATGCTCAACTCGGCTTCCCGATAAGCGTCATGGCGGTACAGAAAATTGCCGGACGCCCAGTCAACGATGGCCAGGATGCAGGCGCACAGAATGGCGCTGCCGCCATGTTCGCCAGGTTCGATCAGAAGTGGGACTTTCAGGGTTCCGATCGAGCGGCCAATCTGACCGACGACATCGTGCTCTTCCAGCCAGGGTTCGCCGGTAAGCGTGTCGCCCAGAATCAGACGGATCTTTTGTTCGTGAGTCCGACAGAACTCGAGAACCTTGGCGGCACGGGCATCGGTGCCTGGGTCGAAGTAGGTTGTGCGCGTCAGCGGCGATTGCCTCCAGGCCTGGACGGCACGGCAATACTTCTCGTAACCGGCGAGAGCGGCATAGTCCTCGTCCGTGAAGGCGAGGTCGGCTCGGCCCAGTTTTTTGGCGATCTGATCGGCATGATCGCGGGCGTTGGCAAAACCGAAGCAGGAGTAGCCCTCGCCGCAATCGATCACATAGAGTTGTTGTTCAGCATTAATGCTGATCTTGTTCATCTCGGGTTCCTTTCAAAAACCCGTGGCGCCCGCACCCCACTGGGCGTGAACCCCACGGGGTGCTGGGTAGCCGGCTGTCTGTTGAATTGGCAGCCGATACGTCAACCGCGATTTAGGCTGCTTGCGCGGCAGATTGGAAGCGTTCTTCCAAGGTTGCGTCTTTGGGAACGACGACCATCTGGTCAGATACCAGACGCTCCAATTTCAACAGCAGGGCGTTGGCGTGCTCCTTGTCATCCGGGCACAGGGATGGGCGCAGTTGCCGGACTTCTTTTTTCATGCGGAGAAGTTCTTGGACGATGGCGCATTCGGCATGCGCTTCCATGGCATTCAGGATTTCAGTAACGGTTCTCATCAATGGATTCCTTGCTGAAAAAAGGCCGGCATGCCGGGGCAAGACGGCGGGCGGGAGTGTGATGGTGTGGCGTCAGGTTTCGCGGCACGTGCGTTCGTCTGGCCGACGCTTACGGGTATTCGATTAATTGGGTAGGGATCGGAACGAGCGCCGCATGCTCACGCTTGGTGGCGTGGGCGTGGGCGTGGGCGTGGGCGTGGGCGCTCGGCGATCCGGATGCGGTGATGGTGGCGCCGCATTGCAGGCTAGACCGATACTGGTCCAGCGCTTCTCGGGTCAGGCGGCCGTGCGCGTTGTTTTGAACTCGGCTTCCCGAGCCAGGCGGCGAACCTGGGCGACGGCCGGTTCTTTGGTCACGTCCGGTAGGCATTCGACAGCGATGTCGCTACCGTGCCCCCACAATTTCTGCAGACCGCGCAGTGGCTGGATGAACAGCCCGACGCACAGCCAGCGGACGAACTGACCGATCCGCTTGTGGCGCGCCTGGCGGGCCTTTTGCTGGCGCAGGGATTCCCGGCAGCATAGGTAGAGCGCCAGATGGCTGCGCTTCATTTCAGGATCAGACTCCAACTGGGCCAGAACTTCGCTAGCGATGGCCGGATCCCGACCGACGCGCTGGTAAAAACCAACCCAAGCACGTTCTTCCTCAGATTCGAGGCTGGCGCGCCGCGGACGAGGACGAGACTTCTCGATTGACATGGTGTTATCTCCAAAGGTGAACAGAGGGAACACCTGTCCCCGGTCGGGGAAGCGGTAGACTCCCCGGGGTTGCACGGACATGTGGCGCTGCTAAGCTGAATGCCCACACGAGACAAGATGTGCCAACACCATGCTGCGTGCAGGCAACGGACTACGGTTCACGCCCGACGAAATCGAGGACTTCCGAAAACTCGGACTCGACTTCGACGGGGCGCGAACACCGGACGACATCGAACAGGCATTGACCTGGTGGGCCAATACGCTGAACGACGAACGTCCGAATCTGCTGGAAAAGATCGCTATGGAACTGGCTAAGGCCAAAGGCATCCCACTACCCGCACGCTTGACGCGGGTACGCTGATGCGGCCTTGCTGTTCTCCTCGGCAATCCCGATCCAGCGGTCGGCGATCCGGTCCAGATAGACCAGGTCGTCGACTTCGATCTCGCCCGACTCTCGCAAGCGGGCGATGACCTCCTTGACCAGGGATGGATCGTCCTTGGCCAGTTGAATCACGGTGGCGGCAATGCGCTGGCGGTAGAGGCTGATCGGCATGATCAGGCTCCCACCGCAGGAGGCTCGGAAACGCTGCCCGATCGTCCGGGGATGATCGGCGGCGGTTTCAACAACGCCGGTACGGCCTGTGTGCGTGTGGCAGGCCGGGCATACCCGGAACCACCCAACAGCACAGCAACTGGGCGCGACGTTTGGGTCACAGAGGTTGCGAACATGGTGTTCTCCTTCGGGAATGAAAGGGAACACCTGTCCCTGGCAGGGAACTTGGGGTTCCCCGTTCGGGATGCTCCGCCCAGATTGGCAGAGCGGCTCAAGGCATGCCAGGCGGCATGCGCAGGATGACGGCCTACGGTTCTTGCGAACAGGGCCTTCGTTCAATGCCTATCAACCCGAAGGTCGAATGGCGGCGGGACACAACATCCAGCCTGACCGCTGAACAGTACTCCCGGCCAAGTGAACGGCCGGACCCGACGGTAATCGGGTATTTAAGGCAGGTAACGACTGCGACGCCAGCTAGGCTGGACCTCAGGGCGAGCGGAGTCGCCGATGAAGGCTGTGCAGACACGATGTCCACAGAAAGCCCTTGCAGTATGGTGCTGGTTACGTCTTCGGCTCAAGGCTGTTCAGTCTCTTGCCACCAGCAAGCGCTCGGCACCGGGATCGCTTCACGCGAAATTAGTGTTTTCGGACCGTCCAGCCATAGGGGAACAGGATGCGTTCATGGCCCTGTTTGTCGAACGAAAGGTAATTGATGGTCAGTAAATGGGAGGGAACCACCATCTGTTCGGCTAGCCGCGCCTCAAATTTGGCGATGGTCAGCTTTTCAGCATTCGGGACTTCCCCCGCTTCGACTGCGTAGTCCTCATCCTCCAGCCACATGATGCTGGCACCGCCGCAATGGATCGACTTGAGTCGATGCGTATTGGCTGCGCTATCGTTAGTCGTAGCGACATCGGCCACCATAGGATGTTTCCTGCCGGGAATCAAGTAGAAACGGCCGGCCTCGGGAAGCAGACATTCGGTGATAACGTCAAAGCTGGAGGAGAGGTTCTTGTGCTGCTGGAGGGCAAATAAATCCTCAAACCGGCGGGTCTTGAAGTCTTTTCGGAGCTTTGCCTTGGGGTCGAAGAAGACTTCGAACAGCATGCCGTCCAGTAGCGCTTTTCGTTTCTCGGGTTTGGCCGCCTGGGTGCGGGCTGGGAAGTCACCCAGGTAGGCAATGGCACTGTTCGATCCGCCACATGCCGCCTGATAGATGTTCCGCCCGAGAACGAACAGGGAGTCCAGCGACGCCTTGTTGGCGATATCGGACGAGAACCCGTCAAGAGCCGGATTCTGCACCGGCCAAGTCAGGCTTTTCAGCGCCTTGATGATCCGATGGGATGCCTTGGCTTCGTCCGGCACGAACAGGCCGTCGCTGAGCGCGCTGTCGGAGTAGTCGTCAATGCGAGTCCCAAGGCTCAGGTTGAAGAAGAACTCGCCCGATAGCGAGGTATGCTCCCAAGAAATCTGTTTTCCATGTGTGGCGGCACTGAGCGTGTTGCGGACCCGCTTGAACATGTTCTCGATCGAGCAGTCGGGAGTAGAAATATGTTGAAGTAATGCAGCGGTATACGCCCCATTGCGTCCGTGCCCGTCGCTGGCTGTTTGGCCTGGCGAAGTGGCATAGGCGATCAAGGTTCCTTTGGGGGCATACACGGGAGCCAGACCGCGAGTTGCCGTAGAACGATGCCAGGCCCGTTCAAACGGATTATCGCGACAAGCATCCAGGATGATGATGCTGGTCGAGGTTGCCGCCTTTTCCATGGTTGCGATGACCCGGTTCAAGGGCAGCGAAGAGTATTTGGCCTCAACTTCACCGGTGGTGTCGGTGTCCACCGCCGCCAGATAGTTCTCGCCTTCGATCTGCATGCCATGCCCGGCGAAGAAGAAAAGGCCGACATCGTTGTCTGGTAGTTCTCCCTTGAATCGCTTGAGGGCGCGGTCCATTGCCGCGGCTGTGCAGTCGATTACTTTGATCACCGTGAAACCACAAGCCTCGAGCTTCGCGGCAACATCCTCGGCGTCGTTAGCCGGATTCTCGAGTTCGCCGGCGTCCTCATAGGCGCCGTTGCCGATGACGAGGGCGGTTAGCCGCCGACTCATTGGTTCGCAGTCCAGATTCTCGTCCGATCCAGCAACTTACTGACCGAGATGCTTTGGCTATAAGCGCAGGGGATCACGCAGGTGCCGTCTAGTGGCAGTTCTTGTACCGAGATCTCGTCCGGCGTACGGAAAGCCAGGTTGAGTAAGCGCTTGTGAACGTAATGGTCACCAAAATGGCCGCCACACTCGCAAACCGTCATGAAGTACGAGTCGCCGGCAGTCATGCTGTGACGAATGGCAAAATTCGGATGATGCTTGAGGATTTCACCAAGCAATTCCGCGGGCAGTTCCTCCACGTAGCTCAACAGGAACCCGTCTTCCTCCTGCTCTTCTTCGGCGGAAAGATTATTGGTGGCCAAGGCGGCGACCATGTTCTCCTTGCCGCAGAGGTTGCATGGCTGCATGGCGCTGATGAGGAAAAGGGGGGCGCTGAGATTCCGTCGATGGTGTCCATGATTCTGGTCGAGCATGAAAGCGCAGAACTATAGCCCAGCGACATCGGTGAGAGCCAGTCCGATTAAGGCAGGGCGAGGAGCGCACTGAGGTGGCTTGGGTTTACCGATATGCCATCCAAATTTTAGCTCTTCGGCGTTAGCCTGCAATCCCACAGGGCGCAGGCTCCTGGAATTGGTGACCTTAAGAGGGCGGAATACACCAGCGGGCCTCTGCCCAGTTTCGGCAGTAGCCCAGCCTTGCGGCATCGAATTCCACCTGAAGAGAATCGACGAGGCGCCGCCCATGGCAATAATCAGCGGTGTTTGAGCTGATGAGGATGACTGATGGATCGCCGGATCCACTGTTTTCATTGGATAATCGCAGGGAAAATTCGGTGATCAGGCAATCCCCCAGACTGGACTTTCCCCGTTTGGCCGGTGCATGGCCCCGCATGGATCGGTGGGCTGCCAGAGTAAGGTCCTTGTCAATGGTTGCCATTTGCTTGGCCTGGCCGAGGATTTCCGAAGCGAGCTCACGGCAGCGATTGATCAACTGCATTGCGCCAGCACTCCGTGGATGCTCCTCCCGCGATAACAGCAGATCAAGGGTTGCATTCGCATGTGCGTGGGTCGAGAAAATTCGTTCCAACTCCTGTGTCGCATCCTGGACGACCGTGGCAAGGTTTTGATCGAATTCTTCCCGGACGACTGGCGGGACAATCAGTTGCACTGCGCCAGTGCCGCAGCGGACTAGGCGAAGGAATTCAAGAACGGCTAGCGCGTTGTCCTGTGAGAATTCTCGTCTTACCGGCGCGCGGACGATGTCGAGGAGGACACAGGTGTCGGGAATGA
>DDWF01000299.1 GCA_002345845.1 Betaproteobacteria bacterium UBA2293
GGCATGCCGTAGATCGGGCTGGTCTTGTCGGTGCGGGCGGTCGGGTTGACCACGTCGTTGGCACCGATGATCAGCGCCACGTCGGCCTGGGCGAACTCGCCGTTGATCTCCTCCAGATCGAAGATCTTGTCGTAGGGCACGCCGGCTTCGGCCAGCAGCACGTTCATGTGGCCCGGCATGCGCCCGGCCACCGGGTGGATGGCGAATTTCACCTCGACGCCGGCTTCCTCGAGGATCGAGGTCATTTCCCAGACCTTGTGCTGGGCGTGCGCCACGGCCATGCCATAGCCGGGCACGATGATGACCTTGGAGGCGTAGCGCATCATCGCCGCCGCATCGATCGGGCCTACTTCCTTCATCGTGCCGTTGATCGCTTCACCAGGGCCACTGGCGGCCAGCGGCGTGAACAGGATGTTGGACAGCGGCCGGTTCATCGCCTTGGCCATCAGTTGCGTCAGCAGCGTGCCGGCGGCACCGACGACGATGCCGGCGATGATCAGCGCCGGGTTGCCGAGGACATAGCCCTCGAAACCGACGGCCAGACCGGTGAAGGCGTTGAACAGCGAGATCACCACCGGCATGTCGGCGCCGCCGATGGGCAGGGTGACGATCAGGCCGAGGACCAGGGCGACGACGAAGAAGGCGATGACCAGTTCCGGCTGCTGCGGCGCCAGGACGATCACCGCCAGGCCGAGGCCGATGGCGAGCAGCGCCAGAATCACATTGACGGCATTCTGCGCCGGCAGCCGGTAGGCCTTCTTCAGCACGCCCTGCAGCTTCGCCCAGGCGACGCAGGAGCCGGTGAAGGAGACGGCTCCGATCAGCGCCCCGAGCGTCGCCAGCGTCGCGGCCACCAGACCGTGCATCTCGCCCTTGGCGAACTCGACGGCGGCGATGGCCGCTGCGGCGCCGCCGCCCATGCCGTTGTAGATGGCGACCATCTGCGGCATGTCGGTCATCTTGACCTTCTTTGCCGAGATCCAGGCGCCGCCGCCGCCAAGGACCAAGGCCAGGGCCATCAGGCCGAGGTTCTGCAGGCCGGGGATGATGAAGGTGGCGGCGATGGCCAGCAGCATGCCGTAACCGGCGATGACGATGCCCTTGCGGGCGCTGGCCGGCGAACTCATGCCCTTCAAACCGAAGATGAACAGCGCGGCGCCGATGAACCAGGCGCCCTGGACGTAGAAGGGGGCGCTCATTGTCCGCCCTCCTTCTTCTTGAACATGGCCAGCATGCGCTCGGTGACGACATAGCCGCCGGCGGCATTGGCTGCGCCCAGGGCGACGGCGAAGAAACCGATGGCCTGCTGCAGCACCGTCTCGGCCATGCCGAGGACGATCATGGCGCCGACGACGACGACGCCGTGGATGAAGTTGGAACCGGACATCAGTGGCGTGTGCAGGATGACCGGCACCTTGGCGATGATCTCGTAGCCGGTGAAGGCGGCGAGCATGAAGATGTACAACGCGAGCAGGCCGTCCATCAGGCTTCTCCCAGAACTTGTTTGACGATGGGGTGAACGGTGGCGCCGTCCTTGCACAGCAGGGTGCCGGCGACGATTTCATCGCTCCAGTCGAAATTCAGTACGCCATCCTTGATCCACGGCGAGAGGAAGTTGTAGATGTTCTTGGCGTACAGCTCGGAGGCGTGGGTCGGCATGCGCGACGGCAGGTTGAGCGGCCCGTGGATGTTCACGTCGTTGGCGATGACATGCTCGCCGGGCTGGGTCAGGGCGCAGTTGCCGCCCGATTCGGCGGCCATGTCGACGATGATGGCGCCGTACTTCATGCGGCCGATCATGTCGGTGGTGATGATCACCGGCGCCTTCTTGCCGGGAATCGCCGCCGTACTGATGACGACGTCGGCCATGGCCACGGCCTTGGCCAGTTTCTCGGTTTGCGCCGCCTTCTCTTCGGCCGTCAGTTCGCGGGCGTAGCCGCCGGCGCCATCGGCCGAAACGCCGGTGTCGACAAACTTGGCGCCGAGCGATTCGATCTGTTCCTTGGCCGCGGCACGCACGTCGTAGGCTTCGACCATGGCGCCGAGGCGCTTGCAGGTGGCGATTGCCTGCAGGCCGGCGACGCCGGCGCCGATGACGAGCACGCGGGCCGGACGGATGGTGCCGGCGGCGGTGGTCAGCATCGGGAAGAACTTGGTGCACCGGGCAGCAGCGATCAGGCCGCACTGGTAACCGGCGCAGGAGCCTTGCGAGGACAGCGCGTCCATGCTCTGGGCGCGCGAAATGCGCGGCAACAGCTCGAGGGCAAAGGCGGTGATCCTGCGTGCATTCAGCGCCGCCAGGCGTTCGCGGCTGTCGTAGGGCTTGAGCAGGCCGATCAGTACCGAACCCTCCGGCAGCGCGGCGATTTCTTCCGGCGACGGCGGGGTCACGCGCAGGATGACTTCGGCGCCCACGTAGGCTTCGGCCCGGCCGTTGACGAAGTCGACACCGCTGTAATCCGGGTCGAGAAAGTGACTGCTGATGCCGGCGCTCTGCTCCATGCGCAGGCGGGCGCCGAGGGCGGCAAATTTTTTGGCTGTCTCGGGAACAAGCGCCGTGCGGTTTTCACCGTCGGCCGTTTCGCGGGCAACCGCCAGGGTCAGCGGCATCATGACTCTCCTTGGATATGATCGATTCTGCTAAGCATTAAAGCGTTTTATCGAATTGGTCATTTTCGCTTTAATTTTTCCCGGCAAAGATAAGGGAGTTGTTATTGCTGAAACAGTCAGGATTTCTGACCGTTGGCATAAGCATCACTTATCAAAGGACCGCTGCCGGGGGCTGTGGTTCAGGCTGGCTGCGTGGTTTCGTCGGCCGCCGGGCGGCTGTTGACGAAACGCAGTTCCTGCGGATAAGGGTAGAAATCCTCGACATGGCCGGCCCGGATCTTTTCCTGGGCATCCTGCCAGAAGGCCGGGCTGAGCAGGTCCTTGTGGTGTTTCATGAAAATCTTCCGGACCTGCGGCGAGGTCAGCAGGAAGGTGGCAAATTCCTCGGGGAAGACGTCGCCACGCGCCACCGGGTACCAGATCTCGCCTGACATCTCGGTCTCGAAGTCCGGTGCGGGCGGCATCTTGCGGAAGTTGATGTCGGTCATGTACTCGATCTCGTCGTAGTCGTAGAANNGCATGTCGCCGGGGAAGATGTTGGCCTGGGCCAGCTCGCGGATGGCACTGCCGTATTCGCGGATGGCGTGTTCCAGGCCATCGATATTGTTCGTCTTGTCCATGCGTTCGAGGTAAATGTTCAGTGGTTCCATCCGCCGCTCGATGTACACATGTTTGATGATCAATTGCTGGCCGTCGATTTCGTAGCAGTTCGGTGCCAGGCGCTGCAACTCGTCCAGTACTTCATCGCTGAAGCGGTTGAGTGGCAGCATCACGTTGGAGAACTCCAGGGTGTCGGCCATGCGCCCGACGCGGTCGACCTGCTTGACCATCATGAACTTCTTCTTGACCGTTGCCCGGTCCATGTCTTTGGAGCTGCCGAAGACGTCCTTGATCAGCTTGAACACGTAGGGGTAGGAGGGCAGCGTGAACACCAGCATGACCAGGCCGCGGATGCCGGGGGCCATGATGAATTTGTCTTCCGAATGGTGCAGGTGATAGATCAGGTCACGGAAGAACATGGTTTTGCCCTGCTTGCCGAGGCCGAGCATGATGTAGATCTCCGAGCGCGGCTTGTTCGGCATGATGGCGCGCAGGAACTGCACGTAGCCGGAGGGCACCTCCATGTCCACCATGAAGTAGGCGCGCGACAGCGAGAACAGCAGGCCGATGCGCCAGGCGTCGAGGAGCACCGTGTCGAGGAATAGCTTGCCGCCGCTGTCATGCAGCACAGGAATGGCGAAGGGGTATTCGACGGCACCGTTGATCGCCTTGCCGATGATGTAGGCCGCCTTGTTGCGATAAAAAGGCGAGCCGAGCACCTGAATCTGAAAATTGAATTCGCGGCTGGGCATGCCCTGCAGGTAGCGGCGGATGGCGTGGTAGACGTAGGAAACGTCGCGTTCGAGATCGGCAAACGGTCGTTGCCAGCCGAAATCGCGGACGATGTGGCGGATCGCCCCGTGCAGGCCGCGGGCGTCGGCGTAGTAGCTGCGGTAGGTGGGCGCCTCGTCGGCCTCCAGGTTCTCGGTCGAGATGGTCGGGCGGACGAAGATGAAATCGTTCTGGAAATAGGTCCGGTGCAGGATCTTGGTGGTCACCGAATTGAAGAAGGTCTCGGCCAGTTCCGGTTGCTTGTGGTTGAGCAGCAGGCCGATGTAGAGCAGCTTGACCTGCTGCCAGGTGGTGTCGTCGAGGTGCTGGGCATCGAAATCGTCGCGCAGGCGCTCGACGCATTCGTCCACGCGGTCGTCGTAGAAGCGGATGCGCTCGCTGACCGCCCGCTGCACCGCCGGCCAGTCGCCGTTCTCGAAACGGGTCTTGGCTTCCCGGCAGGTCTGGCGGAACAGCGTGTAGTGCTTGTTGAAACCCTGGATCAGCGCGAGGGCAATCTGGTGGGCGTTCGTGCCGTACAGTCCGACCGAAATCTTCATTGTCCCCCTCCCGGATGAGCGGAAAATTCTAGCACCGGGCGCCACGCGGCGGCGGTTCATCCACGATGTGAAAAGCCATTTCGCCGTTGACCGGAGGCGGATGGTTGCGGATACTCCCGAGGCTATTTGTAAGCATCGCGCAAGGGTGCCGGCGTATCGTCGGCGCGCATATCCCAAACCAACGAGAAGAGGTCAGCATGTCCGCAGGCAAGTCCAAGATCATCTACACGCTCACCGACGAGGCGCCGCTGCTGGCGACTTGTGCCTTTCTGCCGATCATTCGCACCTTCACCGGGCCGGCCGGCATCGCAATCGAGAAGGCCGACATTTCCGTGTCTGCCCGCGTCATCTCCGAGTTTTCCGAATTCCTGAACGAAGAGCAGCGTCTGCCGAACACGCTGGCGGAACTGGGCAAGAAGTGCCTGGAGCCGGAAACCAACATCATCAAGCTGCCCAACATTTCGGCTTCCGTCGCCCAGCTCAAGGCCTGCGTCAAGGAACTGCAGGAAAAGGGCTACGCCATCCCTGATTACCCGGAAGCCGCCAATACCGATGAAGAGAAGGCGCTCAAGGCCCGTTTCGGCAAGTGCCTCGGTTCCGCCGTCAATCCGGTGCTGCGCGAAGGCAACTCCGACCGCCGCGCGCCGGGTGCCGTCAAGAACTACGCCAAGAAGCGTCCGCACTCCATGGGTGAATGGAAACAGTGGTCGCAGACCCACGTTTCACACATGGAACACGGCGATTTCTACCACGGCGAAAAGTCGCTGACCCTGGACAAGGCGCGCGAAGTACGCATGGAACTGATCGCCAAGGGCGGCAAGATCACCGTGCTCAAGCCGAAGCTGTCGCTACTCGCCGGCGAGATCATCGACTCGATGTTCATGAGCAAGAAGGCCCTGTGCGACTTCTACGAAGCGCAGCTGGAAGATTGCCGCCAGGCCGGCATCCTCTTCTCGCTGCACGTCAAGGCGACGATGATGAAGGTCTCGCACCCGATCGTTTTCGGCCACTGCGTCAAGATCTACTACAAGGAAGCCTTCGAGAAGCACGGCAAGACCTTCGACGAGCTGGGCATCAACGTCAATAACGGCATGGTCGATCTGTACGAGAAGATCAAGACGCTGCCGGAATCCAAGCGCGACGAGATCATCCGCGACCTGCACGCTTGCCAGGAACACCGTCCGCGTCTGGCGATGGTCGACTCGGCCAAGGGCATCACCAATTTCCACTCGCCGAACGACATCATCGTCGACGCCTCCATGCCGGCGATGATCCGTCAGGGCGGCAAGATGTGGGGGGCCGACGGCAAGCAGTACGACAGCAAGTGCGTCATGCCGGAATCGACCTTTGCCCGCATCTACCAGGAGATGATCAACTTCGTCAAATGGCATGGCAACTTCGATCCGAAGACCATGGGTACCGTCCCCAACGTCGGTCTGATGGCCCAGCAGGCCGAGGAATATGGCTCGCACGACAAGACCTTCGAGATCGCCGAAGACGGCATCGCCAACATCGTCGACAACAACAGCGGTGAAGTGCTGCTGACGCAGAACGTCGAAGCCGGCGACATCTGGCGCATGTGCCAGGTCAAGGACGCGCCGATCCGCGACTGGGTCAAGCTGGCCGTCACCCGCGCCCGCAACTCCGGCATGCCGGCCGTGTTCTGGCTGGATCCGTACCGTCCGCACGAAAACGAACTGATCAAGAAGGTCGAGACCTACCTCAAGGATCACGACACCAGCGGTCTGGAAATCCACATCATGAGCCAGGTCCGCGCCATGCGTTTCACGCTGGAACGGGTTGTCCGTGGCCTCGATACCATTTCAGTCACCGGCAACATCCTGCGCGACTACCTGACCGACCTGTTCCCGATCATGGAACTGGGCACCTCGGCCAAGATGCTGTCGATCGTGCCGCTGATGAATGGCGGCGGCATGTACGAAACCGGTGCCGGCGGCTCGGCCCCGAAGCACGTGCAGCAACTGACGCAGGAAAACCACCTGCGCTGGGATTCGCTCGGCGAGTTCCTGGCCCTGGCCGTGTCGCTGGAAGAACTGGGCATCAAGGAAAACAACGCCCGCGCCAAGCTGCTGGCCAAGACCCTGGATGCCGCCACCGGCAAGCTGCTCGACAACAACAAGTCGCCGTCGCCGAAGACCGGTGAGCTGGACAACCGTGGCTCGCAGTTCTACCTGGCCATGTACTGGGCGCAGGAGTTGGCGGCGCAGAAGGAAGATGGCGAACTGGCCGCTCACTTCAGCAAGCTGGCCAAGGTTCTGGCTGACAACGAAGGTCAGATCGTTGCCGAAATGAAGACGGTGCAAGGCAAGCCGGTCGACATCGGCGGCTACTACAAGGCCGATCCGGAGAAGACCAAGGCGGTGATGCGTCCGAGTCCGACGCTGAACGCCGCGCTCAAGGCCGCCCGCATCTAAGCACTCTGCTCACCAAGGCCCGGTCGACCGGTTTCCGGTCCGCCGGGCCTTTTCTTTGGTACTAGGCCAAAGGTTGATGGCTGACACTGGCGCAGCTTTTGCCGCATAATCGCCGGGCTGCCGGACCGAGGAGACGCTTTGGCCGGCGCCCCCGCCAAAGGGGGAGTCGACGCTTGATGCGTCACCCCATAACAACGCATGGAGAGTGAAAATGACTTCTCACATCAAGGTTCCGCAAGGTGGCGCGAAAATCGTGCCGGGGCAGCCGACCCCCGATAATCCGATCATTCCCTTCATCGAAGGTGATGGTATCGGCATCGACATCACCCCGGTCATGATCAAGGTGATCGACGCCGCTGTCGCCAAGGCTTACGGCGGCAAGAAGAAGATCCACTGGATGGAGGTCTATGCCGGCGAGAAATCGACTCGCCTGTACGGCCCGGACGAATGGTTGCCGAAGGAGACCTTCGATGCGCTGAAGGAATACTCGGTGTCGATCAAGGGGCCGATGACGACACCGGTCGGTGGCGGCATCCGTTCGCTGAACGTCGCCTTGCGCCAGGAGCTTGATCTCTATCAGTGCGTCCGTCCGGTGCAATACTTCAAGGGCGTGCCATCGCCGCTGAAGCATCCGGAACTGACCAACATGGTCATCTTCCGCGAGAACACCGAGGACATCTACGCCGGTGTCGAGTGGGCGGCCAACACCGAGGCCGGCAAGAAAGTCATCGCCTTCCTGCAGCAGGAAATGGGCGTCAAGAAAATCCGCTTCCCGGAAAGCTCCGGCATCGGCATCAAGCCGATCTCCATCGAAGGTACCCAGCGCCTGGTGCGCGCCGCCATCAAGTATGCGGTGGACAACGACCGCAAGTCGGTGACTATCGTGCACAAGGGCAACATCATGAAGTTCACCGAGGGCCTGTTCCGCGATACGGCCTACAAGCTGGCGCAGGAGGAATTCGGCGCCGAGCTGATCGATGGCGGGCCGTGGTGCAAGTTCCAGAATCCGCGAAGCGGGCGCGAGATCATCATCAAGGATTCCATCGCCGATGCCTTCCTGCAGCAGATCCTG
>DDWF01000116.1 GCA_002345845.1 Betaproteobacteria bacterium UBA2293
TGCCGACGCCGCGGGCGCCGGTGAACAAAAAGGCGTGGTGCACCCGGCCGGCGGCGATGGCGTTGGTCAGCGTCCGGCTGATGTGCTCCTGGCCGACGAGGTCGGCGAAGGTTTGCGGACGCCATTTGCGGGCAAGAACCAGATACGACATGGAGCGCTCCATGGGCTGGTCGGTCAGGAAGCAGTGCGGCGCAAAGTTACCGTCACAAGTGACAGCCAGGCACCNNACCGTTACCGCTGCTCCCTTCCGGGCCTGACGGGGTTGGCGGCCTTCCGTTGCACGGGACCCGGCTGTCACTTCTAACGGTAACGCTGCCAGGGGGGCAGACGTGAAGGAATTGATACTGGCGGAGAGGGGGGGATTCGAACCCCCGGTACCTTGCGGTACACATGATTTCCAATCATGCACCTTCGGCCTCTCGGTCACCTCTCCGCAGACTGGCTAAAATACATGAATGGGGTAGTGGTGTAAAGGGGTTTTCTGCGGGGTGTTTTGAGTTGTTGAAGGTGGCCTGCGATGGCCTTCCGCTTATGCTGTATCCTGAAAATTTGGCTAGGAACTCCACTTGTGCTGACAATCATTGCGGTGATAGTCGCGTTTGAGAAACAGGAACAAAGCGCCCAAAAACAGTACGGCCAATGCTATTTGCCATTTTGCTAACCCATGGCAAGTAATGTTTGTGCTTTGGCAGTCAGGGCAATGGTGATGGTTTCTGATGTCAATCAGGGTGGTAAACCCTGATTCAGTCTTCACGTACTCCGTAGACACCTCGATGCGCTTCGGTATCCGCGCGATGGGCGGAGAGATCGGCGGCGACGTGGGTGACGCGTTGATCTACCATGCGGATCTCGTCACGCAATTCCCCGCCCATGCGCTGCATCTGCTCCGAAAGCATCTGCTGACCCTCGGCAAGAATCTCGAACTTGTGTTGGGCATCTTCAGAATAAACGCCAAGAGAGCGCTTAACTGCCGCATCGACTGCGACAGGAACGGTGCGATCGACTTCACGGGGTAAGGATTTCACCATTGCGGCATCGACCGCCAGGGGGACCGCCTTGGCAACTTCGCGCGGTACGGCAACCACCAGCGCTGCATCAACGGCTTTCGGCACGGCACGAGCAACGGCCACGTTTACGGCATCTGGTATTGCTCGGGCAACGGCTTCATCTACCGCTTTAGGCACCGCACTTGCCACGGCTGAGCCGACGGCGCGGACAATCATGGTTTCAAAGCGATTGAATTCGTTTTCTGTCATCTCCCCCTCACCTCCACCGCGTCTGCAATTTTTGAGGGCAACAATTTAGCACAGCGGGATTTGTCATCACAACCGGTCTAATCAACAAGCGCATCCTTGCGCCGCAACAGCTCGGCCTTCTCCAGTCGCAGCAGCCGGTCACGCAGCTCGGCCGCGGTTTCGAAGTCGAGATCGGCGGCAGCTTTGAGCATCTGCTTGCGCAGTTTGTCGATGGCGCGACCCAGTTCGGCGAGGCTGCCGTAGTCGCTGGCGCTCTCCATGACCTGGGCCAGTTCGCTCTGTTCCTCGCGCTGAGCGACCTCTTCGAGGATGCTGCGCAGCGACTTTTTCACCGTCTCCGGCGTGATGTTGTGCTCAAGGTTGTAGGCGCTCTGCACGGCGCGGCGGCGGGCGGTTTCGTCGAGGCAGGCCTGCATGGAGCGGGTGATGCGGTCGGCGTAGAGGATGACGCGGCCATCGACGTTGCGGGCGGCGCGGCCGCAGGTCTGGATCAGGGAGCGGGTGCTGCGCAGAAAGCCCTCTTTGTCGGCATCTAGGATCGCCACCAGGGAGACTTCGGGCAGATCGAGCCCTTCGCGCAGCAGGTTGATACCGATCAGCACGTCGAACAGCCCCTGGCGCAGACCGCGCAGGATGACCATGCGTTCGACGGTGTCGATGTCGGCGTGCAGGTAGCGGACGCGGACGCCGTGGTCGGCGAGGTAACTGGTGAGATCTTCGGCCATGCGCTTGGTCAGCGTGGTGACCAGCACCCGCTGCTCGCTGGCGACGACGGCGCGGATTTCACTCAGCAGGTCGTCGATCTGGGTCAGGGCCGGGCGCACCTCCACCGGCGGATCGAGCAGGCCGGTGGGGCGGACGATCTGCTCGACGAAGACGCCGCCCGACTGCTGCAGCTCGTAGTCGCCGGGGGTGGCTGAGACGTAGACGGTCTGGATCTGGCGGGCGGCGAACTCCTCGAAGGTCAGCGGCCGGTTGTCGAGGGCCGACGGCAGGCGGAAGCCGTAGCCGACCAGAGTCTCCTTGCGCGAGCGGTCGCCGCGGTACATGGCACCGATCTGGCTGACGCTGACATGACTTTCGTCAATAAACAGCAGGGCGTCATCGGGAAAGTAGTCGAACAGGGTCGCCGGTGGCTGGCCGGCAGCGCGGCCGTCGAGGAGGCGGGAGTAGTTTTCGATCCCCTGGCAGTAGCCCATCTCCTCCATCATTTCGATGTCGAACAAGGTGCGCTGCTCGATGCGCTGCGCCTCGACCAGCTGGTTGTTGGCGCGGAAGAACTGGATGCGCTGCTGCAGCTCATCCTGAATCGACTTGATCGCCCGCTCCAGGGTCGGCCGGGTAGCGACGTAGTGGCTGGCCGGGAAGACCGCCGTCGCCGGCAGGCGACCGAGGACGATGCCGCGCAGGGGATCGACCTCGCTGATGGTTTCGATCTCGTCGCCGAAGAATTCGATGCGCAGGGCGCGCTTCTCCTCGTAGGCGGGGAAGATCTCGACGCTGTCGCCGCGCACCCGGAAGGTGCCGCGGTGAAAATCGATATCGTTGCGCGTGTACTGGATCTCGACCAGGCGCTTGAGCAGGGCGTTGCGGTCGAGCTGGTCGCCGACGGCGAGGCGGATGAGCATGCCGAAGTAGGCCTCCGGCGAGCCGAGGCCGTAGATGCAGGAGACCGAGGCGACGATGAGAACATCCCGGCGCGACAGCAGCGAGCGGGTGGCGCTGTGGCGCAGCTTGTCGATCTCCTCGTTGATCGACGAATCCTTCTCGATGAAGGTATCGGTGGTCGGGACGTAGGCTTCGGGCTGGTAGTAGTCGTAGTAGGAGACGAAATATTCGACGGCGTTGTTCGGGAACAGCTCCTTGAACTCGCCGTAGAGCTGGGCGGCGAGGGTTTTGTTGTGGGCCAGGACCAGGGTCGGCCGCTGCACCTGCTGGACGATGTTGGCCATGGTGAAGGTCTTGCCGGAGCCGGT
>DDWF01000056.1:0-7305 GCA_002345845.1 Betaproteobacteria bacterium UBA2293
ACCGAAGGCGTGCGCGGCGAAGGCGGCATCCTGCGTAATTCCAGCAAGGAACGCTTCATGGAGCGCTATGCGCCGAACGCCAAGGATCTGGCTTCGCGCGACGTGGTTTCGCGCGCCATGGCGACCGAAATCAAGGAAGGCCGTGGCTGTGGCGTCAACAAGGACTACGTCCTACTCGATATCACCCACCTCGATCCGGCCACCATCATGAAGCGCCTGCCGGGCATCCACGAAATCGGTCTGCAGTTCGCCGGTGTCGATTGCCTGAAGGAACCGTTGCCGGTCGTGCCGACCTGTCACTACCAGATGGGCGGTATCCCGACCCATTACTCCGGTCGTGTCGTGATGCCGCAGGGTGGCGACATGAATGCCGTCGTGCCGGGCTTCTACGCCGGCGGTGAGTGTGCCTGTGCCTCGGTGCACGGTGCCAACCGTCTCGGTACCAACTCATTGCTCGATCTGCTGGTCTTCGGCAAGTCGGCAGGTGACTCCGCGGTTGAGGACCTCAAGGCTGGCCGCGCCCACCGCGATCTGCCGAAGGATGTTGCCGACAAGACGCTGGCCCGCATCGCCGCACTCGATAACCGTAAGGGTGGTGCCAATGTGCACGAGACCCGTCTGGCCATGCAGCGCACCATGCAGGACCACGCCGGTGTTTTCCGTTTCGGCGACATGCTGAAGCAGGGCGTCGAAAAGATCCTCGAAGTCGAGAAGGCGGCGCGTCAGCTCGAGATCAAGGACAAGTCGATGGCCTGGAATACGGCACGGACCGAAGCGCTGGAAATGGAAAACCTGATCGAAGTCGCCAAGGCGACGATGATCTCCGCCGAGGCCCGCAAGGAATCGCGCGGCGCTCACGTCCGCGACGATGCTCCGGATACCGCTGAGTTCCCGAATGGCCGTAACGACAAGGAATGGCTGAAGCACACGCTGTTCTCGCCGGTCGACAACTCGATCACCTACAAGCCGGTGAACATGCAACCCCTGACCGTCGAGCCTGTCGCGCTCAAGACGCGCTCGTACTAATTGGAGTTGAAAATGAGCAAACGTACAGTTCAGTTCAGCATCTACCGCTACGATCCGGACAAGGATGACGCGCCCTACATGCAGGACATCTCGGTCGACATCGATCCGACCGACCGCAAACTGCTGGATGCGCTGACCAAGCTGAAGGCCAAGGACGACACGATCTCCTATCGTCGTTCCTGCCGCGAAGGCGTCTGCGGTTCTGATGCGATGAACATCAACGGCAAGAATGCCTTGGCCTGTCTGACCGACATCGACTCGCTCAAGCAGCCGATCGTTCTGCGTCCGTTGCCCGGCCTGCCGGTCATCCGCGATCTGATCGTCGATATGACCCAGTTCTTCAAGCAGTACCACTCGATCAAACCCTACCTGATCAACAACGATCCGCCGCCGGAGCGCGAGCGTCTGCAGTCGCCGGATGATCGTGAAGAGCTGAATGGTCTTTACGAGTGCATCCTTTGTGCTTGCTGTTCGACCTCCTGTCCCTCCTTCTGGTGGAATCCGGACAAGTTCGTCGGTCCGGCCGGTCTGCTGGCGGCCTACCGCTTCATCGCCGATACGCGCGATCAGGCGACCAACGAGCGCCTCGACAACCTCGAGGATCCGTATCGTCTGTTCCGTTGCCATACCATCATGAACTGCGTTGACGTGTGCCCGAAGGGTCTGAACCCGACCAAGGCCATCGGCAAGATCAAGGACATGATGGTCCGCCGCGCCGTCTGATGGAGCGGGCGGCCTATGAACGCCTGCGCTGGCGCTGCATTCGTCGGGCACTTCTCGAACTCGATATCACCCTGACCCGGTTTCTCGACAGCGGCGAATTCGAGAAGTTGAGCGACGAGCAGCAACAGGCGTTTGTGGAGCTTGCCGATATGGAGGATTACGATCTCTGGGATTTGCTGACCGGCAAGGCAGAGATCGATGATCCCCGATGTGCAGCCATAGTGGCGTTGCTTCGTAAGAGTTGAGTAAGGTTGGCGGGCTATTTTTCGAACGTTGACCGTATTTTGGCAGTGCAGTGATAACCAACACCTGAAAAGGGAAAAACCCATGACGACCGAACGCAAGGCAACCCTGACTATCGACGGACAAGCCCCCGTCGATTTCCCGATCATGTCCCCGACGCATGGCAATGACTGCGTCGATATCCGTACTCTGGGCGCCAAGACCGGCCTGTTTACCTATGACTCCGGTTTCCTGTCCACCGCCAGCTGCAAGTCCACGATCACCTTCATCGATGGCGACAAGGGCGAGCTGCTGTATCGCGGCTACCCGATCGAACAGCTGGCCGAAAACTGTAACTTCCTTGAAGTCGCCTACCTGCTGAAGAATGGCGAACTGCCGAATGGCGAGCAAAAGGTTGGTTTCGAAAACACCATCAAGAAGCACACGATGGTTCATGACCAGCTGACCCGTTTCTACAACGGTTTCCGTCGTGATGCCCATCCGATGGCCGTCATGGTTGGTGTTGTCGGCGCCCTGTCCGCTTTCTATCACGAAGCCATGGACTACTCGGATGCCGAGCACCGCAACATCAGCTTCAACCGCATGGTTGCCAAGCTGCCGACCATCGTCGCCATGGCTTACAAGTACAACACTGGCGCGCCGTTCCTGTACCCGGACAACGATCTGGACTACACCGCCAACTTCATGCGCATGATGTTCGGCAATCCGTGCGAGAAGTACGTGCCGAATCCGGTGCTGGTCAATGCGCTGGATACCATCTTTACGCTGCATGCCGATCACGAGCAGAACGCTTCGACCTCCACCGTCCGTCTGGCCGGTTCGTCGGGAGCCAACCCGTTCGCCTGTATCTCGGCCGGTATTGCCTGCCTGTGGGGTCCGGCACACGGTGGCGCCAACGAGGCCTGCCTGCAGATGCTGGAAGAGATCGGCGACGTTTCGCGCGTTGGCGAGTACATCAAGCGCGCCAAGGACNNTACAAGAACTTCGATCCGCGCGCCAAGCTGATGCGCAAGGTGTGCAACGATGTTCTCGGCGAACTGGGCCTGGAAAACGACCGCCTGTTCAAGCTGGCCATGGAACTGGAAAAGATCGCTCTGGAAGATCCGTACTTCGTCGAGAAGAAGCTCTACCCAAACGTCGACTTCTACTCCGGCATCGTGCAGAAGGCCATTGGCATTCCGACCGAGATGTTCACCTGTATCTTCGCGCTGGCCCGTACGGTCGGCTGGATGACGCAGTGGGAAGAAATGATTTCCGATCCGGAATACAAGATTGGTCGTCCGCGCCAGTTGTACATGGGCGCAGCCAAGCGCAACGTCGTACCGCTGGCCCAGCGCGGCTAATAAAGAATCGGGCGGCTGCGTGCCGCCCTTTTTTTCATGCGAGGCCTTTTCGGCTGGCCCCGCAGCAACAGAGACCAAGACGGAAAGACCCAGGTGGGGACGCCTATGACTACGATGAATGAAAAATTCGACAGCACGCTGTACTTCGGTGGCAACGCGCCGTTTGTTGAAGAAGTTTACGAAAATTACCTGAATGACCCGACTTCGGTTTCGGCCGAATGGCGTGATTATTTCGACCATCTGGCCCAGATGCCCGGTTTTGTCGCCCGCGACGTTGCGCATGCGCCGGTTATCGCTGCATTTGCCGAACTGGCCAAGGATGGTGGTTTCCGCCCGAGCGCGCCGGCTTCCTCGACGACCGAGCACCGCAAGCAGTCGGCCGTCGGCCAGCTGGTCACGGCTTACCGTTCGCTGGGTACCCGCTGGGCCGATCTCGATCCGCTCAAGCGCCTGCCGCGCCCGAAGCTCGACGAACTGGAGCCGTCCTTCTACGGCTTCACCGATGCCGACCTGAACCAGACCTTCAATGTCGGTTCGCTGAAGGGGCTGCCGGAAAATGCCAAATTCAGCGAGATCCTCGAGACACTGAAGCAGACCTACTGCGGCACCATCGGTGTCGAGTACATGTACATGACGGATTACAACGAGAAGCGCTGGCTGCAGGAGCGTCTCGAAAACATCCGTTCGCGTCCCTCCTTCAATGCCGAGCAGAAAAAGCGCATTCTCGAGCGCCTGACGGCTGCTGAAACGCTCGAGCGCTATCTGCACACCAAGTACGTTGGCCAGAAACGCTTCTCGCTCGAAGGTGGCGAATCGCTGATCGTCGCCATGGACGAAGCCGTGCGCACCGGTGGTTCGATGGGCGTTGACGAAGTAGTCGTCGGCATGGCCCACCGCGGTCGTCTGAACGTCCTGGTCAACACCCTGGGCAAGGCGCCGTCGATGCTCTTCGCCGAATTCGAAGGCAAGAAGAAGAGCGATCTCTCCGCCGGCGACGTCAAGTACCATATGGGCTTCTCGTCCGACGTCAGCACCCCGGGCGGCGCCTGCCACCTGACGCTGGCCTTCAATCCGTCGCACCTGGAAATCGTCAATCCGGTGGTCGAAGGCTCTGTCTATGCCCGCCAGGTTCGTCGTGGCGAAGGCAGCAAGAACAAGGTCATGCCGATCCTGGTGCACGGTGATGCCGCCGTTATTGGTCAGGGCGTCAACCAGGAAATGCTGAACTTCGCGCAGACTCGCGGCTACGGTGTCGGCGGTACGCTGCACATCGTCGTCAACAACCAGGTCGGTTTCACCACCTCCGATCCGCGCGACTACCGTTCCGGCCACTATTGCACCGACATCTTCAAGATGGCGGATGCGCCGATCTTCCACGTCAATGGTGATGACCCGGAAGCGGTGGCGCTGGTTACCCAGTTGGCTGTCGAATATCGCCAGACCTTCCACAAGAACGTCGTCGTCGACATCATCTGCTACCGCAAGCTCGGCCACAACGAGCAGGACGAGCCGATGGTCACCCAGCCGTTGATGTACAAGATCATCGCCAAGCATCCGGGTACCCGCAAGCTGTACGGCGACAAGCTGATCGCTGAAGGCACGCTGGCGGCCGACGGTCCGGATCAGATGATCAAGGAGTACCGCGAGCATCTGGACAAGGGCGAGCTGCTCTACAACCCGGTTCTCGCCGGCTACAAGCACCCGATGACCATCGACTGGACGCCGTTCCTGACGAAGAACTACATCGAGACCTGCGATACCCGCGTTCCGGCTGAAGAGTTGAAGCGCCTGGCGCAGCGCCTGACGACATTACCGGAAGGCTTCTCGCTGCATTCACGCGTCAAGAAGATCGTCGAGGATCGTGCGGCGATGGGCGAGGGCACGTTGCCGGTCGACTGGGGCATGGCTGAAAACCTGGCCTACGCTTCGTTGCTGGTTTCCGGCTACGGCGTGCGCATTTCCGGTGAAGACGTTGGTCGCGGTACCTTCTTCCACCGTCATGCTGCCTTCCACGACCAGAACCGCACCAACTGGGATATCGGTACCTACCATCCACTGAAGAACCTGCAGGAAAAACAGGCCGGTTTCCAGTGCTACGACTCGGTGCTGTCCGAAGAGGCCGTGCTCGCCTTCGATTACGGCTACGCTTCGGCCAACCCGTACGAACTGGTGATCTGGGAAGGCCAGTTCGGCGACTTCGCCAACGGTGCCCAGGTCGTCATCGACCAGTTCATCGCTTCCGGCGAGGCCAAGTGGGGCCGTGCCTGCGGTCTGGTCATGCTGCTGCCGCACGGTTACGAAGGTCAGGGTCCGGAACACTCGTCCGCCCGCCTGGAGCGCTTCATGCAGTTGTGTGCCGAGATGAACATGGAAGTCTGTGTGCCGACCACGGCTGCCCAGGTCTTCCACATGTTGCGTCGCCAGGCTGTCCGCATGCAGCGCAAGCCGCTGGTCGTCATGTCGCCGAAATCGCTGCTGCGCCACAAGGACGCTGCGTGCACGCTTGACGAACTGGCCAATGGCGAGTTCCAGCGCGTGATCGGTGAAGTCGATCAACTCGATGGCAAGAAGGTCAAACGCGTGGTCCTGTGCTGCGGCAAGATCTATTACGATCTGGTCAATGCCCGCCGCGAAAAGAAGATCAACGACATTGCCATCGTCCGTGTCGAGCAGCTCTACCCCTTCCCCAAGGAATCCCTGGAGAAGGAACTGGCCAAGTATCCGAAGGCGAGCGAAATCGTCTGGTGCCAGGAAGAGCCGCGCAATCAGGGCGCCTGGTACTGGATCGCTTCGCGTCATCATCTGGATTCGCAGATCAGCGGCAAGCAGAAGATGCTGCTGGTTTCCCGCCCGGCATCCTCGTCACCGGCGGTTGGCTATCTGGCCAAGCACAACGAGCCACAAAAGGCACTGATCGAGTCCGCACTGGGCAAGATCGAGTACTGATAACTAAAGCAGAGTGGAGTCACCATGAGCATTATTGAAGTTCAAGTTCCCCAGCTCTCCGAGTCCGTCGCCGAAGGCACGCTCGCATCCTGGAAAAAGAAGATTGGCGAAGCCGTCGCCCGTGACGAAGTGCTGATCGATATCGAAACCGACAAGGTCGTCCTCGAAGTTCCGGCACCGGCTGCTGGCGTGCTGGTTGAAATCGTCAAGGGCGATGGCGAGACCGTCGTCTCCGGCGAACTGATTGCCCGCATCGACACTGCCGCGACTGCCGGCGCCGTTGCCCCGGCTGCCGAAGCACCGAAGGCTGTGGCTCCTGCCGCCACACCGGCTGCCGCTGCCGCCGCCCCGGCCGGTACGGCCAGCCCGTCCGCCCGCAAGATCCTCGACGAAAAGGGTGTTGCTGCCGCTGACGTCGCCGGTTCCGGCCGCGGTGGTCGTGTCACCAAGGAAGATGCAGTTGCTGCCAAGGCCAAGCCGGCTGCTGCCGCTGGTCCGGTGGTTGCCGCCAAGTCCGCGTTGTCCTCGTTGCCAGTGCCGCCGTCCGGCGTCGCCCTCGGCGACCGTACGGAAGAGCGCGTGCCGATGTCACGTCTGCGTGCCCGTATTGCCGAGCGTCTGCTGCAGTCGCAGCAGACCAATGCCATCCTGACCACGTTCAACGAAGTGAATATGGGTCCGATGATGGCCCTGCGTAAGCAGTACGGCGAGAAGTTCGAGAAGACCCACGGCGTCCGCCTCGGCTTCATGGGCTTCTTCGTCAAGGCAGCTTGCGCCGCCCTGCAGAAGTTCCCGGTCCTGAACGCCTCGGTCGATGGCAATGACATCGTCTACCATGGCTACATCGATATCGGTATCGCCGTCGGTTCGCCGCGCGGCTTGGTCGTGCCGATCATCCGTAACGCCGACCAGCTGTCGATCGCCGACATCGAAAAGAAGATCGCCGAATTCGGCAGCAAGGCCAAGGATGGCAAACTGACCATCGAAGACCTGACCGGTGGCACCTTCTCGATCTCCAACGGCG
>DDWF01000056.1:7320-14518 GCA_002345845.1 Betaproteobacteria bacterium UBA2293
CGCCGCAATCGGCCATCCTCGGCATCCATGCCACCAAGGATCGTGCCATGGTGGAAAATGGTCAGGTCGTCGTGCGGCCGATGAACTATCTGGCCATGTCCTACGATCACCGCATCATCGACGGCCGCGAAGCCGTCCTCGGCCTGGTGACCATGAAGGAAGCCCTGGAAGATCCTTCCCGTCTGCTGCTCGGCGTCTGATAGACGTCTGCCGGCGCCAGTGTCCCTTTCCGGGCGCTGGCGCTTTTGCACATCTGAAATCTGAAAGGTTTACCCATGTCCAAGCAATTTGACGTCCTCGTCATCGGCGGTGGCCCCGGCGGCTACATCGCTGCCATTCGCGCTTCCCAACTCGGTTTTTCGGCCGCCTGTGCCGAATCCAACCCCTACGCCGATCCGAAGGGCGAGCCGCGCCTTGGCGGCACCTGCCTGAACGTCGGCTGCATTCCGTCCAAGGCCCTGCTACATACCTCGCACCTGTTTGAGGAAGCGAATCACAGCTTCGAAGTCCAGGGCATCAAGGTTGGCAAGGCGACCATCGACGTGCCGACGATGAAGGCGCGCAAGGATGGCGTGGTCAATCAGCTGACCGGCGGCATCAAGATGCTGCTCAAGAAGAACAAGGTCACCTTCCTCGCCGGCCACGGTTCCTTTGTCGCCAAGGAAGGCGAGTTCTGGAAGGTCAAGGTTGGTGCCGAGGAAGTGCTGGCCAAGCAGGTCATCGTTGCCACCGGTTCCAAGGCCCGGCATCTGCCGAACCTGCCGGTCGACCAGAAGATCGTCATGGACAACGAAGGGGCGCTGAATCAGGAATCCGTGCCGAAGAAGCTGGCCATCATCGGTGCCGGCGTCATCGGTCTGGAAATGGGTTCGGTCTGGCGTCGCGTGGGTGCCGAAGTCACCATCCTCGAAGCCATGCCGGACTTCCTGGCGGCTGCCGATGTCGACGTCGCCAAGGAAGCGCAGAAACTGTTCGTCAAGCAGGGCCTGAACATCCAGATGGGCGTCTCGATTGGCGACATCAAGACGACCAAGAAGGGCGTCTCGATCGCTTACGCCGACAAGGATGGCAAGGAACAGAAGCTGGACGCTGATCGCCTGATCGTCTCCATCGGTCGCGTTCCCAACACCGATGGCCTGAATGCCGAAGCGGTCGGCCTGCAACTGGACGAGCGCGGTTTTGTCGCGGTCGACGGCCATTGCAAGACCAACCTGCCGGGTGTCTGGGCAATCGGTGACGTTGTCCGTGGCCCGATGCTGGCGCACAAGGCGCACGAAGAAGGCGTCATGGTTGCCGAATTGATGGCTGGCCAGGCAGGTCACTGCAATTTCGACACCATTCCCTGGGTCATCTACACCTCGCCGGAAATCGCCTGGGTCGGCAAGACCGAGCAGCAGCTCAAGGCCGAGGGCGTCGACTACAAGACAGGCAAGGTTCCCTTCCTGGCCAATGGCCGGGCGCTGGGTATGGGCGATCCGTCCGGTTTCGTCAAGATGCTGGCCTGCAAGACGACCGATCGCATTCTCGGCGTCCATATCATCGGCGCCAACGCCTCGGAAATCATTGCCGAAGCCGTCGTCGCGATGGAATTTGGCGGTGCTTCCGAAGACCTGGCACGCATCTGCCACGCTCACCCGACCCTGTCGGAGACCGTGCATGAGGCCGCCCTGGCCTGCGACAAGCGGACGCTGAATTTCTGATCAGCTGAGCGGTTTCGCCAAAAGGCGGGTTGCGGCAACGCACCCGCCTTTTTTCTTTGGCAGAATACGCCTTTCCCCTCACGCTTTCCCCCGATGCCACACAGAAAACTGAATGTCGCCGCCCAGGGCATGCTCGACGCCTACAAGAACCTGCTCGATGCCCGCGGTTACATGGCCGATGCTGCCCAGCTGACGGCGGCGGCCGCCTTGCAGTCGCTGTACACCAACCTGCTGTCGTTCAAGGTTGACCGCAGCAGCACCCTGAAGCGCCTGCTGGCACCGCCCAAACCGCCGAAAGGGGTGTACTTCTGGGGCGGCGTCGGTCGCGGCAAGAGCTTCCTGATGGATTGCTTCTACGACTCCGTCCCCTATCGGCGCAAGAAGCGTCTGCATTTCCATTCCTTCATGCAGCAGATTCACCGCGATCTGGAGAAGTACAAGGGGGAAGCCGATCCGATGCTGAAGCTGGCAGCTGCTATTGCCAAGGATGTCCGCCTGCTCTGTTTCGATGAGTTCCACGTCTCTGACATCGCCGACGCGATGATTCTCGGGCGCCTGATGGACGGTCTGTTCGCCAACGGCGTGATCGTCGTCATGACCTCCAACTATCCGCCGGACATGCTCTATCCGAATGGCCTGCACCGGGAAAGCTTCCTGCCGACCATCGCCCTGCTGAAGAAACATCTCGACGTCTTCGAGGTCGATTCCGGTGTCGACTATCGCCTGCGTGCCCTCGAGCAGGTCGAGATTTACCATCATCCGGCGGACCAGGCAGCCGAGAAGAAGATGCTCGACTACTTTCGCATGGTCGCTGGCGAGGAAGGCAAGAAGGGGGGGCACATCGAGGTGCTCGGCCGTGAGATTGCCACCCTGCGCCGCGGCCATGGCGTCATCTGGTTCGATTTCCGCACCCTGTGCGGCGGGCCGCGTTCGCAGAATGACTATCTCGAAATCTCGCGCGGCTATCACACCGTGCTTCTCTCGCACATCCCGAAAATGACCCAGCACCAGGCTTCCGAGGCGCGCCGCTTCACCTGGTTGGTCGATGTTTTCTACGACAACAAGGTGAAGCTGATTGCCACCGCCGATTGTCCGGCTGACCAGTTGTATACCGACGGCACCCAAGCCAGCGAGTTCAAGCGCACCGTCAGCCGGCTGACCGAGATGAATTCGCGGGAATACCTGGCGCTGGCCCATATCGTCGCCCCCTGAGGAAAGTCATGAAATCTGCCGTCAAGGTCTTGCTGGCCGCGCTGCTCTCGCTGTGGTTCGGCCTGCTGGCGGCCCAGCAGATGGAAATCATCCCCTTGCACAGCAAGACGGTGGATGAAGTATTGCCGGTGCTGCTGCCATTGGTCGAACCCGGCGGCACGCTGACCGGCATGAACAACCAGCTGTTCCTGAAGGCGTCGCCGCGCAACCGGGCCGAGATCAAGCAAGCGCTGGCGGCGATCGACAAGGCGCAACGGCGGCTGATCATCCGCATCGCCACCGACCGGCAGAGTGCGGCAGATGCGCGGGGCGCCCAGGGCAGCGGCGAGGTGACGGTCGGCAGCCGGCGCGGGGCCGACGCTCGCGTCAGCGTCTGGGACACGCGCAGCGCCGGCAGCGAGAATGCCGGGCAGATGGTGCAGACCGTCGATGGTGGCCGTGCCTTCATTCGCGTCGGCCGTTCGCTGGCCGTGCCGATGCGCCAGGTGATCGTCGGCCCGGGCGGCGCGGTGGTCAATGAAACGGTGGTTTATCGGGATATTGGCAGCGGCTTCTATGCCCAGCCACGCGTCCATGGTGAGCGGGTGACGCTGGAAATATCGCAACAATCCGAGCAGGAAGACTTCCGGGTGCCCGGCGGCAGCCGCTCGCAGCGCCTGGCAACCACCGTCTCCGGCCGTCTCGGCGACTGGATCGAACTCGGCGGCAGCGGTGAGCAGGTGCGGAGCCAGGACGACGGGAGCTTCAGTGTCGGCACCGGCAGTCGCCGGGAAGCGCGCTCAATCTGGCTGCAGGTCGAAGCGCTGGATTGAGGCCGCGGGCGTGGCAAACGCCCCGTCCAGATCAAACGGGTTGATACATTTGTTGGGTTTTGCCGCGCGGTTTTGACTTATCATGAATTTGCAATTCCTCTATTCGCCGGATTCGACGCACAGGCTTTCTGCAAATGACCAACGTATTCCGCATATCGCTGTCCGCTCTTGCGCTGGCATTCATCGCACTGCCAGTCGGAGCCGAAAGCGGATCGCTCGACCTGACCGGATTCAGCCTGGAGGACTTGCTCGAAACCCGGATCACCGGCGCCGCCAAGTATGAGCAGAAACAAAGCGAGGTGGCCGCCGCCGTCAGTGTCATCACGCGCGACGAAATCAAGGCCTTCGGCTGGCGGACGCTGGATCAGGCGCTAGCCAGCCTGCCCGGTCTCCATCTTTCTTACGATCGCCAGTACAGTTCCCTGGGCACCCGAGGCATCGGCCTGCCCGGCGATTTCATCACCCGCGTGCTGGTTGCCATCAATGGCAATCGGGTCAACGACGCGGTTTATGATGCGGGCGCGATCGGTCGTGATTTTCCCGTCGACATGGATCTGATCGAACGCATCGAATTCATTGCCGGCCCGGGCGGCGCCATCTACGGACAGAACGCCATGTTTGGCGTGGTCAATATCATCACCCGCAATGGTGCCATGCTCGACGGGGGCGAACTGGCGGGTGGCTGGCAGAGTGCTGCGGCCTTGCGCGAAGGGCGGGTCAGCTGGGGCAAGCGCCTGGACAACGGGACCGATGTCCTGCTCTCGGCTTCCGGCATGCGGGCGCACGGCGATGACTTGTCGATGGCGTACCCCGGGGCCGGTCCCGGCGGCAGCGATGTCGCCGGTCGGGCGCTCGGCCAGGATGGCGAGCGCGACGGGGAATTCATGGCGCGCCTCGGTCATGGTGCCTGGAGTGCCGACTTCATAGCCGGCGATCGGCGCAAGGACGATCCCACGGCGGCATTCTTTTCTGATGCGCTGGCGTCCGGACATTACCAGCGCGATGCTTACCGGCTGGCGCAACTGCAGTATCAGGACAATTTCGCCGCCGATACCGTGAACGTCCTGGGCCGCCTGTTTCACGGTCGCCAGCGCTATTCCTCCCGTTATCAATATGGCGGCGTCGTCAATTTCGCCCGCGGCGAGAGTGACTGGTATGGCGGGGAAGTGCGCCTGCTCTATACCGGCATTCGCCGCCACAAACTGGCCATCGGCCTGGAAGTGCAGCGCAACAGCCGGATCGAGCAGAGCAACGACGATCGCAGCACGCCGGGTCTGGACCTGAAGATCAGCGATTCGGGATCGCGGACTGGTCTCTATGTTCAGGATGAATGGCGATTTGCCGACGCCTGGACGGCCGTGCTCGGGCTGCGCATCGATCGCGGCAGCCTCGCCCCGACACGCCTCAGTCCGCGGGCGGCGCTGATCTGGCAGGCCTCGCCGCAAACTGCCCTGAAAGTCCTTTACGGCCGGGCCCATCGGGCACCCAACGCCTACGAGCGCGATTACGATGACGGCATTTCTCAGGTCGCCAATCCGGGGCTGCGTGGCGAAACCGTCGACACGCTCGAGTTGCTGGCCGACCATCGACTGGCCCGCGATTTCAGTCTGCGGACCTCGATTTATCAATGGCGCTTACGCAACATCATCACCCTCGATACCGATGCGTTTTCCGGGCTGACCCAATACCAGTCCGGCGACAGCATCGACGCCCGGGGGGTGGAAGTGTCGTTGGCCCGGTCATGGGCGTCCGGCGTTCGCCTGCGCGGCAGCGTCGCCTATCAGCACCTGGCGTATGCCGACGGACGACAACTGGAAAATGCACCGCGTTGGCTGGGGCGGCTCAATGTCATCTATCCCCTGCCGTGGCTGGGTCTGCGCCTCGGCTACGAACTGCAGTACGAAGGACGGCGAAAGACGCTCGACGGCTCGATGCTCGATGCTTATGCGCTGTCGCACGTCAATCTGGTGGCTGACAAATGGCTACGCGGCATGGAGGTTTCGCTCGGGGTGCGCAATCTGTTCGACCAGCGTTATCACCACCCGGGCGCCGATTCCAACTGGCAGAACAGACTTGAGCAGGATGGGCGCGACGTCATGCTCAGCGTGGGCTACCGCTTCTGATGCGCTGGTCCGTTCGCCTGCCCGCTGTCTGCGCCCTCGCCAGCCTGCTGCTGTTCTCTGGCGGCATGCCGGGACGGGCGGTGGCGCAGAGCTTCACCGAATATCAACTGAAAGCCGGCGTGCTTTATAACTTCATCGCCTTGACCACCTGGCCGGAACCGCTCGGCGGGGTACTCAATGTCTGCGTTTATGGCCCGGATCCGTTTGCCGGTGAACTCGGCAAACTGGCCGGGAAGAAAGTCGGGGATCTGCGCCTGGCCGTGCTGTCGCTGCATAGCGCCAGCGGTTTGGCGCGCTGCCAGGTCGTCTTCGTCAGCCAGCCGGTACTCGGCAATCTGCCGCGGGTCCTCGACGAAATCGGCCTGCGCCCGGTGCTGACCGTGGCCGATGCGCCTGGCGGCAATGCCGGCGTGGTGCTGAACATGGAACTGGAGCAGGGCAAGGTCAAATTCCAGGCCAATCTGCCGGTCGCCCGTGCCGCCGGCCTGCTCCTCAGTTCCAAGCTGCTTCGTCTGGCCAGTGAGGTGATCCAGTGAGCCTGCCCGTCGCCATTCCGCTGGGCCAGCGCCTGGCGCGCATCAACCAGCGCATCCTGGCCAGTGTGCTCGCTGTCTTTGCGCTGATCGTCATCGTCAGCAGTTTCGTCATCGGCATTGTCGCCCTGCTGGAGTCCACCCAGAGCCGGGCGGCGATTCTCGCCGAGAATCTCAGCGCCAGCCTGCTGTTCAGCAATGCCGACGATGCCGGCGAACTGCTGAAATCGCTCGGGCACGCCGACGATGTACAACTGGCAGCGGTCTACAACGAAAGGCAACAGCTTTTCGCCCAGCATTCGGCGGCCGGCATCGGCATTCCGCTGACTTCGCCGGCGACTCAGGGGATCGACTACAGCCTCACCCATGTCGCCGTCGTGCATCCGATCCGCCACAAGGAACAACTTCTGGGCCGGCTCTACCTGCAGGTAGGCCTCGCTTCGCTTTACTGGCAGCTGCTGATGTACCTGCTGATCACGGCGTCGGCGGCAGTGCTGGCGCTGCTGCTTGGCCACCGTTTCTCCAACCGCCTGAGTCGGGCGGCACTGCAGCCGCTGGCGGAACTGACCGCGCTCATGGAGCTGGTATCGGACGCCGGCGATTTCGACGTCCGGGCCAAGCCGAGCAAAATCCGCGAACTCGATACCCTGGCCCATGGTTTCAACACCATGCTGCATGAAATACGCAGTCGGGACGACAGTCTGCGCGAGCACCGGGACCATCTGGAAACCTTGCTTCAGGAACGCACCGAAGCGATGGAGCAGGCCAGGGAGGCGAGCGGTGCCAAGAGCCGCTTCCTGGCCAACATGAGCCATGAG
>DDWF01000056.1:14617-33235 GCA_002345845.1 Betaproteobacteria bacterium UBA2293
TCGAAAATCGAGGCCGGGCGCCTGCAACTGGAAGAGATGGATTTTTCGCTCGATGATTTTCTCGGCCAGGTGCGTTCGCTGGTTGCCGAGTCGGCCGCCCGCAAGGGCCTCGTCCTCCAGGTCGAACGGGGCGATGCCCCGACCTGGTTGCGCGGTGATGAGACACGGCTGCGCCAGGGGCTGCTGAACTTTGCCGCGAATGCCGTCAAGTTCACCGAGCACGGCAGCATTACGCTGCGCGCCCGGCAACTGGCGGACGATGGCGAGGTGCTTCAGATCCGCTTTGAGGTCGAGGATAGCGGCATCGGCATTGCTCCCGATCGGGTGGACCGCCTGTTCAAGGCCTTTGAGCAGGCCGATGCATCGACCACCCGGAAATACGGCGGCACCGGCCTGGGACTCGCCATCACACGCCGCCTGGCGCAGCTCATGGGCGGCGACGCGGGTCTCAGCAGCGAGCCGGGAAAAGGCAGTACCTTCTGGTTTACCGCCAGTCTCGGGCTCGGCCAGCCGTCGGCCAACGAGCCGAAGGTGCCGGCCGTGATCCCCGAGCCTGATGAATTGGCCCGGCGTTGTGCCGGCGCCCGCATCCTGCTCGCCGAAGACAACGAGATCAATTGTGAGGTGGTGCTGGAAACGCTGAAGGCAGCAGGGCTGGACGCCGATGTTGCGGTCAATGGCCGGGAGGCTGTCAAAAAGGTCCAGAGCGGCTGTTATCACCTGGTGTTGATGGACATGCAAATGCCCGTACTGGACGGCGTCGAGGCGACGCGGCAGATTCGCGAATTGCCGAACGGCCGGCACTTGCCGATCATTGCCATGACCGCCAACGCCTTTGCCGACGACCGGGAACGTTGTCTGGCTGCCGGCATGAACGCTTTTCTGGCCAAACCGTTTGATCCCGATCGGCTCTATGAACTGCTGCGTCAATGGCTGCCGCCAAGCAATCCGGGTCGGCAGCTGGTGGCGCCCGCCGCCGCATCGGTTGCCGGTGATGACCTCGTTTGCCAACTGGCCGGCATCGATGGTCTGGATTTGTCGTCAGGACTGACAACGTGTCGCAATAAGCCTGAATTTCTGGCGCGTTTGCTCGTGACTTTTGTTCAACATCATGGAAACGATCCCGCGGCGCTGAGACTATTGGCCTGCCGCGGCGAGCGCAGCGAACTGGAACATCTGGCCCACGCACTGAAGGGGGCCGCAGGCAACATCGGGGCCCGGCAGGTCAGCGGCCTGGCCAATGATCTGCTGGACGCCGCCCGCCGCCCGGAGGTGGCTGCTGCTGATCTGGAGGGCTTGACGCAGCCGCTGGCGGATGCCTTGGAGCGTTTTGTCGCCAGTGTGCGCAAAAACCGTGCTATCGGATGAACAACAGAGGAAGTCGAATGAGAAAGCCGCGCCACACCGGGCAGAAAATTTCCCTGGGTCTGTCCATCGCCTGTGCCGTCATGACCTTGCCGTCCTTTGCCGTCTTCATCTGGCTGTGGCAGACGCGCGGCCTGGCCGATACATGGACGCCCAGCCTGTTGGCGGTCTCAGTCTTTTTCGGTTTCTGTGCGGCCGTCTGCTACGCGATGAGTGTGCCGCAACCGGTGCTGCCGGTAGAAGATCCGCCGCTCTGATGGCCTAAGCGCTGGCGAGCTCCTTGTACTGGCGCATGAAGCGGCGGTCGATCCAGTCTTTCCAGTGCCACGCCCAGGCGCCGCCGGCGGCGATGCCACCCCAGGACATGATGGCTTCCTGCGGGCCGGTGGCGAGCAGGTAAAGACTACGCCGCTGCGGTTGGTAAGGCTGGATGGGCTGGCCAGCGAGGGCTCGTTGCAGGTTGGCGCTGAGTACCGGTCCGGCCCGCACGGCATAGACGCCGGATTTGGCATGCGGGGCATCAATGCGGCTGGCGACATCGCCGGCCGCAAAAACTTCCGGGTGCGACACGCTCTGTTGCCCGTCGCCGACGGCAATGAAGCCATCGGCGGCCAACGCCAGGCCGCTGCCGGCCAGCCACTCAGCCGGCCGGACACCGGTGGCGGCGATGATACCGTCGGCGGCCAGACTACTGCCGTCGTCCAGTTGCAAGCCTTCCCGGCTCCCCGCCGCATAGCCGGCAACGACCGTCACCCCGTGCCGGGCCAACGCCTTGCCGGCCATGCCGACGATGGCCGGGCCGTGTCCGGGCAACAGTCCGGAACCGGTCACCAGAATGACGTCAGCCGCTGCCGCACCGATCTCCCTGGCCAGCCGGTAGCGGGCGGCGAGGGCCAGTTCGACGCCGGCGGCACCGCCACCGACGACGGCCAGTCTGGCCGCACCGCGCGCACCGGCGGCGTCGACGAAGCGTTGCCAGGCGACAACGAATTCCTCCAGCGGCCGGATCGCCAGCAGGCTGGCACCGCTGTCCGCCAGCATCGAGCTATCGACGCGGGCGCCGACGTCGAGTGACAACACGTCGTAGCTGATCTCGCCATGGCTGGCGGTTCGCAGCGTCCGGCGCGCTGCATCAATGCCGGTGACGCTGTCGATCAGACAGCGCACGCCAGCGGCCGTGGCCAGTGGGCCGAGGGCGGCGGCACATTGGTCGAGGCGGTAGTGGCCGGCCATCCAGCCCGGCACCATGCCTGAGTAGATCTGCCGGGAATAGGGTGTCACCAGTGTCACCTCGACATCCGGCCAGCGCTGGCCGGCCAGCGTCTTCAGGACGTGCAGGTGAGCGTGGCCGCCGCCGGCGAAGACCAGGTGTTTCACTGTTCAGGGAAAGGCACAGGGAGCGCCCTCGGCAACCAAGTGAAAATCGGCGAAGCCGGCCCGGGCCGTTTCACCGGTGTTGTCGGTGTCGCTGGCAATGGCCAGACCGTTCGGCCGGCCGGGCAAGTCGCCGAAAGCGCGGCGGAAGTCAGCGCCCAGATGCCGGCGCTCATTGACCCAGCCGCCGGCCTCGCCGGCCCCCGAACGCAATACCAGCATGCGGGCGCGGTCGGTATAGGCGTTGGGCTGCAGGGTGCCGACCGGATGCTTGTTGTCCCAGACGTAGTTGAGCGCCGCATCCGGGACCGTCGGCCCCCAGAGCGAACGCGCCAGTGCCAGCTTGGCCCGGGTGGCCAGACCGAGGGCCGCCGGCGGCACGGCAAAGCTGACATAGACGCGGGCCACATAGTCGTCGCCCGCCTTGCTGGCGAGATCGGCTTTGCGCAACGGCGCATCGATGCGCCAGCGCCAGCAGAGGATCGGTGTCTTCTCCAGGTCGACCGTCAATGGCCGGGCGAGCAGGGCCATGCTGGCCACGGCCCGGGCCTCGACGGCAGCGACGCCGTCCCACTGGCGCTGTTGGTATTCGGTTGGCGGGAACTTACTGTTCAGGTGTTCGATCTGCCAGCCGGCCGGCAGCGCGCCTTCGCCGCCGAAGCGGCCAACCCAGAGCGGCTCGGCGTCGGCCGTTGCCATGAACATGAGCAGCAGGGTTAGCGGGGCGAATCGCTTCATCGCTGTTTGGCCGATCAGGGCGCCAGGGCGCCGCCGCAACTACTACCCTGGCCGGCGGTGCAGCCGTAGCAGTGGTCGGCGACATGGATGGCCCGGTTTTCCAGGTCTTCATGCAGCAATTCGGCGAGGAATACCGGCTGGCCAGTGTCACCCAGTGGCAGGTCGAGCATCTGGTTGAAATCGCAATCGAAGACTTCGCCGCGCCAGCCGACTGAAATCAGCGAACGGCACATGACGCCGGGCAGGTTCTCTGCCCGGTAAGCGGCTTTCAGCGTCGTCATGTAGTTATGGAACTGGCCGCCGGCGAGCAGTTCACTGCCAAAACGCTTGATCGGCATGTTGGCGAGGACGAACAACTGATTGAAGACGATGCCGTAACGGCTGGCCAGTTCGCGTTTGTAGGCGGCTTCGAGGGCACCCTGTTCGGGCGGCAGGCTGGGACCGCCCGGGTTGTAGACCAGGGTCAGCGTCAGGCCGCTGCCGGGCTGGCCGTAGCCGAGGGCATTGAGGCGGCGCAGGCCGGCCAGGCTGGCGGCGAAGACACCATCGCCGCGCTGGCGATTGACGTTTTCCTCGAGGTAGCAGGGCAGGGAGGCGACGATTTCAACTTGATGGCCGGCGAGAAATTCGGCCAGATCCTCCTGGCCGGGTTCGCCAAGTATGGTCAGGTTGCAGCGGTCGATGACGGCGATGCCGCGGGCGCGCGCGGCGTCGACCAGGCGGCGGAAATCGGGATTGAGTTCCGGTGCCCCGCCGGTCAGATCGAGCTGGCGGATGGCGTGGCGTTCGGCGAAGGCCAGCAGCGTTTCCATCGTTGCCCAGCTCATGGTTTCGGTGCGCTTCGGGCTGGCCGCGACGTGGCAGTGCAGGCAGGCCTGATTGCAGCGATAACCGAGATTGGCCTGCAGCGTGGTCAGCCGGCCGCGCCTGAGCGGCGGGAAGTCGGTTTGGCGGAGCAGGGGCAGGGTATCGAGCATGGTGGTTTCCTGTTGGTCTTGCCAATTGGTCGGAGCGCGGTGGCAAATGCTTACACCCGTCCGCTTGGCTGGCCGTGGTGGGGAGCCTGCATGATAAGCCGCCCGGCGCAACTCATGGGCGCCACGACCGCTCCCGGCGCCCGCAGCCAACGGGGGCCAAATGAGGCAAACCGTGAATTTTTCCATCACCCCGCCGTAGTAAGTGGCCTACAGTGAATTCACCCCATCCGTTCACTGGACGCGCTGCATCAAGCACCATGACGCAACCCTGGTTGATTCGCATGCATCATTGGATGCGTTCGGCGTCGTTTGCGATGCTGTTCGTGGCGACCGGACTGCATGTCGCCGGCACGGACTTCAGCCTTGCCGGGTGGGTCCTTTTGGCGGTGCTGTTTCTGATCTACCCGCAGCTCCAATACCGCTGGGTTCGCCGCCTGGATGATCCGGTACGGGCGGAAATGCACAGCCTGACTGTCGATTCCTTGCTGCTTGGTATATTCGTTGCCGCCGTGGGCTTTTCTCAGTGGCTTGCGTTCACGGCAATCCTCGGCACGCTGAGTAACAGCGCCGCCAACAAGGGCCGTGAGGGCATTTTGCAAGCGGTTCTTGCTGTGCTCGGCGGCGCCGGGCTGTGGATCGCAATCATGGGGTTCAGTTTCTCGCCGCATACCGAATGGTCGGCTACGATCCTCTGCATGGTCGGCCTGGCCGCCTATCTGCTGGCCATGAGCAATTTCAGTTTCCTGCGCAATAGTCGGCTGCGGCAGACCCGGGAGACATTGGAGCTACGCAAGCAGGAGCTGCTTTCGGCGAATCTGGATTTGCGGCAGAGTCTGGAGGAGATTGATCAATTGCAGGTCAAGCTCCGCGAGCAGGCAACCCATGATCCGCTCACCAAACTCTTTAACCGGGGCTATCTGGACAGTACGCTGGAGCGCGAAATGGCCCGCTGCCGGCGGGACGGCGTGCCACTTTCCGTGGCGATGATTGATGTCGATCATTTCAAGAGCTACAACGACTGCTATGGCCATCCGGCCGGCGACACCTGCCTGAAAAGGGTCGCCGACGCCTTGCAGGGCAGCGCGCGGCGGGCCACAGATCTGGTGGCGCGCTACGGTGGCGAAGAGTTTTCACTGGTCCTGCCGAATACCGATAGTGGTGCCGCCCAGCAAATGGCGGAGGCGGCGCGCCAGGCCGTCGAAGCCCTGGCCATTCCCCACGAGCAATCGTCGGCCGGCCGGGTGACGATCAGCATTGGCGTGACGACCATGGCGAACGGGCCGGAAAACAGCGTCGAGGCCTTGATGCGCCTGGCCGATCAGGCGCTCTACCAAGCCAAGCATGATGGCCGCAATCAGGTTCGGGTGGCGCAAGATGCGCCGCCGGCTGCAGGCGGAGCCGGGATCAACCTGGAGAACCCCGTCCAGTTGGTCTGGAAGGAAGCCCATGCCTGCGCCAGCGGGCTGATCGACGATCAGCACCGTGCCCTCTTCAGTCACGCCAACAATCTGCTGGGTCTGATCCTGGCCGGGCGTCCGGCGAATGAGGTCAGCGAGATGCTCGATGCCCTGATTCAGGAAGTCTCCGGGCATTTTCAGGACGAGGAAGCGATCATCCTGGCGAGCGGCCTGGCCGGCGCTGCCGAACACGTGGCGGCGCATCAGCAGTTGGTGAATCGGGCTATCGCGATGCGCGAGGGCCTGCAGTCAGGGACAGTCGATATCGGCGCATTGTTCCAGTTCGTTGCCCACGAGCTGATCGTTCAGCACATGCTCGGTGCCGACAAGGAGCTGCTCCGCCAACTCGAACCGCAGGCCTGACCGTACGCGTCGGGGCCGAGTTGCGGGACGGCCTCCGGCAATCAACCGTTAAGCCTGAAGTGAGTCAGTTTGCGGCGGAGGACCGCCGAGGTTTTCTGGAAGTCGGCGGTCAGTTGTTCGATGGCGGCGATGTCGGCCGACTGGGCATCGATCGCCTGGGCAATATGCTCGACATTGCGGGCGATATCGTTGGCCGCCACGCCTTGTTCCTTCGACGTGTCGGCAATCGCCTGGGCCCGCTCCAGGGCACGTTGCGATGTGGTCTGGATCAGCGACAGCGCGTCGCGTACCGATTGAACCTGCTGCACGCCGTCGCCCATCAGGCTGCAACTTTCCTGCATGGTGCTGACGGCGCTGCCGATCTCGTTCTGAATGGCCTGGATGGTGCTATCGATTTCCATCGTCGCCTTGGCCGTGCGCTCCGCCAATTTGCGCACTTCGTCGGCGACCACGGCGAAACCACGCCCCTGCTCGCCGGCGCGGGCGGCCTCGATGGCCGCGTTGAGCGCTAACAGGTTGGTCTGGTCGGCAATGTCCTTGATCACGCCGGCCATGCTGCCGATTTCCTGCGAACGCTGGTTCAGCATTGATACCGCGTCGCCGGCGGCACGGACACGGTTGGCGATCTGGCCGATTTCGACGACGGCATCCTCGGCGGCGTGGCCGGCCGCGGCGGAGGTGCGTTGATTTTCGCTGGACGCGTCGACGCCTTCGCGGGCGTTCAGCGCCGCCTCATTGATGGCGACGGTGATTTGCTGCAGCGTCGCGGCGGCGGCGGACGATGCGTTGCCCAGGCTGGTTTGCGCCTCGCTCACATGCTGCATGGCTTGCTGCAGGCCGTTGGCGCCATCGGCCACGCGCTGGGCGCCGGACTGGGTTTCATGGAGCACGGTTTCGACGTCGATGGCCAGGGCGTTGATGCCTTGCGCTACCGTGGACAGCAGTCCCTGGCCCTTGACCGCAACATGGGCCGAGAAGTCGCCATGGCGTTGCATGCTGTTCACATCCTCGGACACGCCCTTCAGGTCGTTGAACAAGCGCGGCAGCCAGATCAGCAGTGGGATGGCCAGGGCCGTCAGCAACAGGCCGGCACTTCCCCAGAGCAGACCGGGAATCCCGAGTTGCGGGGCGACGAGCAGGCCGCCGCTGGCAGCCAGACCGAGTAGCAGGGCCAGCCGTATTCGGGCAATCAGGCCGAAGCGGGACAAAATCGCCAACAAGCCGGTGGCCGAGGGCTGGCCGTGGAGTACGCCCAATCTGCCATTGCCCTCTCTGAGTCGGGCGTAGAAGGCTTCGGCCGCTTGCACGGCGGGACGTGAAGGGCGCCGTCGCACCGAGCCGTAGCCGACGACCGTGCCGTTTTCGCGAATCGGTGAGACGTTGGCTTCGACCCAGTAGAAGCCGCCATCCTTGCGCCGATTCTTGACCAGCCCGCACCAAGGCTGGCCGGCTTTCAGGTCGCGCCACAAGTCGGCGAAGGCGTCCGCCGGCATCTCCGGGTGGCGGACGATGTTGTGGGGCTTGCCGACGAGTTCGTCGCGGGTAAAACCGCTGATGTCGACGAAGGCGTCATTGACCGAAGTGATGACGCCTTTGAGGTCGGTGGTCGAGTAAATGAACAGATTCTCGGGTAACAGCGTCTCGACCGAGGTCACGGGTTGATTGTTGCGCATGTTTCCACCTCCCCCTTTTTGCTGCTGTGGTCATACACACTTCTGGCGCGATGCGGACTTGTAAGCGCCTCACTTCCAGGGCGTTGATTGTTATATTTTGAGCAAGTTTGATATCACTGGAAGACACTATAAATATAGTACCGAATTGCCCGGCACGTCAGGCTCGCCGGCAAAAAAGAACCCGGCATCGGGCCGGGTTCGTTGGCTGTCCAGGTGAGCTGGACTCAGGCGGCGTTCAGCGCCTGGTCGAGGTCGGCGATCAGGTCGTCGATGTGCTCGATGCCGACCGACAGACGAATCATGTCTTCCGAGACGCCGGCCTTGGCCAGTTCTTCGGGTGATAGCTGGCGGTGCGTGGTCGAGGCCGGGTGGCAGGCGAGGGTCTTGCAGTCGCCGATGTTGACCAGGCGGGTGACCAGTTGCAGCGCATCCTGGAACTTGCCGCCGCCTTCGCGGCCGCCGCAGTTCGTCCCTTTCACGCCGAAGTTGAGGATGCCGGAAGCGCGGCCGCCCATGTATTTCTGCACCAGTGCGTGGTCCTTGTGCTCGGGCAGGCCGGCGTAGTTGACCCAGCTCACCTTCGGGTGGTTCTGCAGGAACTGGGCGATCTTCAGCGAGTTGTCGCAGATCCGGTCCATGCGTAGCGCCAGCGTCTCGATGCCTTGCAGGATCAGGAAGGCGTTGAACGGGCTGATCGCGGCGCCCATGTTGCGCAGCGGCACGACGCGGGCGCGGCCGATGTAGGCAGCCGGGCCGAGGGCTTCGGTGTACACGACGCCGTGATAGGAAACGTCCGGTTCGTTGAGGCGCTTGAACTTCTGCTTGTGCTCGGCCCACGGGAACTTGCCGCTATCGACGATGATGCCGCCGATGGAATTGCCATGGCCACCGAGGTACTTGGTCAGGGCATGGACGACGATGTCGGCGCCGTGCTCGAAGGGGCGGCACAGGTAGGGCGAGGGCACGGTGTTGTCGACAATGACCGGGACGCCGTGACGGTGGGCGACTTCGGCCAATTTCTCGAAATCGACGACATTGCCCAACGGGTTGCCGACCGACTCGCAGAAGACGGCCTTGGTCTTGCCGTCGATCAGCTTCTCGAAGGCGGCCGGATCGCGGTAATCGGCGAAGCGCACGTCGATGCCGTACTGCGGCAGGGTGTGGGCGAACAGGTTGTAGGTGCCGCCGTAAAGCGTGCTCGAGGTGACGATGTTGTCGCCGGCCTCGGCGATGGTCTGGATGGCGGCGGTGATGGCGGCCATGCCGGAAGCCATGGCCAGGGCGGCTATGCCGCCTTCCATCGCGGCGACGCGCTTTTCCAGCACGTCCTGGGTCGGATTCATGATCCGCGTGTAGATGTTGCCGGCGACCTTCAGGTCGAATAGGTCGGCGCCGTGCTGGGTACTGTCGAAGGCATAGGACGTCGTCTGGTAGATGGGGACGGCGACCGCCTTGGTGGTCGGATCGGGGCTGTAGCCGCCGTGTACGGCAAGGGTTTCGATCTTCATGCGCGTGTCTCTCTTGGTTTTGGAATCGGGAGCGAAAGTTTAGCAGGGCGCATGGCGCCCCGAACGCGCAATCTTTGACGGCAAATCGATAGCGACTCAGATCAGTATGTAGCGATGATTGTGTGTTTCGCGCTGCAGGGCGGCGGCGGCTTCCTTGGCCGAGAAGCGGACCAGGCTGACCTGCCATTGCCGGCGGTCGCTGCAGTGCAGCAGCGGCAACTCGCCGGGTGTGGCGGGATTGTCACCGGCTGGCGCCTGCAACTGGAAGAAGCATTTTGGCGTGGACAGCCAGGTCAGCAGGCCGTGCAACTGATTTTCCGGGGTCAGTTCACGGGCGGCATAGACGTACTCGGGTTGCGGCTCGCCGGCCATGACGCGGGCAGCGTCATGCTGCAGGTTCCATTCCCATTCGATTTTCAGCATCCGGTCCTTGCGCCGCAGCTTGCCGACATGTTCGGCAAAATCGAGCAGCAGACGGTCGAAGGCAGCTAAACGCAGCATCTCGCGGGTGTCGTCAGCGTCGCCAGCGAGGCTGCGCAGCGTGTGGTCGGCAAATATCGGCGTCGCCTCGGGGCCATTGCCGGCCTTCTGGCGCATGCCGAGCAGGGCATGCACTTCGTCGTGGCCCGCTGACAACAGATGCGGCAGCGCTTCCTTGACCGCCAGGCTACGCCCGAAGGCGCGATCAATGTCGGCTTCTTCGGCAATCATTCTGGCCAGTTGGGGAATGCTTTCGAGATTCTTGACAGACAGCTCGATGGGGCCGGGGATGCTGGAAATCTGCTGAGAGAAATAGGCCAGTGCTTCTTCGGCTGCCGGAATCAGTTGTTCGGCGAAGTTCGGTACTTCCGCGATGTCGTTGCCGACGGCAGCAAGAATGCGCGGCAGCAAGGGGTGTTGTTTGGCGGTGGAAGTGGCAGGCCGGATCAGGCGGACGAGTTTGCCAAGCATGGACGCAGGACTCCTGGTGGAAAGCATGACGGGCGGCGTCGGGGAGTGGGGCCGGTGTCTGCCAAGCGGGACGGCCCTGTTGTTGGATACGTGATCCTGTTATGGGCGAAGGTTGTATTACACGGGCTGCCTTCTGTCAATGACAGCGGCAAGTAACCCCCGGGCTCAATCGGCATCGGGCGCTTCCGCCATGCTGGCGGCGCTGGTGCCGGCCGATGGCCTGATCAGGAAGCGACCGGGACTGACGGCGTCGACCAGGTCGTTTTCCAGTGGCAGCGGTTCGCCTTCCAGGCGGCTGAGCAAGAGGTCGGCCATCAGCGCCGACCAGACGATGCCGCGGGCGCCGAAGCCCTGTACGCACCACAGGCCGGGTTGCGCCGGCAGATCGCGCAGGCGCCGGTTGGTGCCGGCGCCCGGCAGTGGCATGGCGCCGACGATGGGCAGACGGTCGGGCGACATCGGGCGGCAGCCGACGCGGCCGCTCAGCGTCGCCGGATCGAGGCCGGCGGCGAAGTCGGGCAGGGTCAGGCGCAGGCGGGCGAGGTTGTCGTTGTGGTCGGCGAGACGTTCACCGGCGTCGTCGTCTTCGTAGGACAGCGAGGCGCCGATCAGGCGCACGCCATCGACTTCCGGCATGGCGTAACCGACCTGGAACAGCACCGTCTCCAGGGCCGGCGTCGCCGTCGCGGGTAGGTGGCTGACCTGACCGCGGGCCGAACGCTGCGGCAGCCAGGCAAATTGTTCGAAACCCGTGGCGGCGGCGCCGCTGGCCATGATCAGTACCGGCGCTTCGGCGATCAGGTTGCCGTCGGCGGCGAGGGCGTGCCAGCCATCGCTATGCTGTTCGAGACGGGCGACGGCGGTTGAGAAACGGCAGTCGATGCGCTCGGGAAAAGCGGCCAGCGCCGCCCGGCAGACTGACGGCGGTTGTACCCAGCCGCCACCGGGGAACCACCAGCCACCGGTTTTCACTGGCTGGCCGAGGCGCCGGCTGGCCGTGGCGGCATCGACGTATTGCAGAATTTCCGGCGGCAGGCCGAGTTGGTCGACGGCCCGGCGTTGCTGGGCCTCGTGTTCCGCTTCGCGGGCCAGATGCAGGACGCCGCATGGTGACCAGCGGGCATCGGGCAGGCGGGCGAGCAGCGCGCGGGCGCTGAGGAAACCGGCACGGGTCAGGCGCGATAGGCGGTTGTCGTCGGCGCTGGGCAGCGGCCGCAGCATGCCGGCCAGGTTGCAGGAGGCGCCGGTGGCCGGCGCCGCCGCCTGTTCCAGCACGGTGACCTGCCAGCCGGCGGCGGCCAGGCGATGCGCCGTGGCACTGCCGGCGATGCCGGCGCCGATGACGATGGCCCGCCGTTCGGCCGGCAGCGGCCGGCGTTCCGGCCGCTGCGACCGGAAACGGGCGACCAGCATTTCCGGCTTGCGGCCAAAGCCGGGGCGGCGTTCCGGATCGAATTGGGCGGCGCTCAAGGCAGCCCGCAACGGGGCGGCGATCGACCAGGTGGCCAGCGTCGCGCCGGGCGCGGCCATGCGGGCTAGTCCCTTGCACAGTTTGGGTGTCCACAGCCCGGGATTTTTTGCCGGGGCGAAGCCGTCGAGGTAGAACGCATCGACCGAGGCATCGATGCTGCCCAATTGCGTCGTCGCATCGCCGAACAACAGGGTCAGCACCAGTTGATCATTGTCGAAATACAGGCGGTGCATGCCCGGTGTCAGCGGTGGCCACTGTTGCTGCAGTTCTTTGGCCAGACCGGCGAATTCCGGCCAGGCCTGCTGGGCGATGGCCAGATCGGCGGCAGTGAGCGGATGCTTCTCGATGGAAACGAAATGCAGGCGCCGGCTGCGTTGTCGATCATCGCGCCAGGCTTGCCAGGTGGCGAGGAAATTCAGGCCGAGGCCGAAGCCGGTTTCGAGGATGACGAAGCGCTGGCGGCCTTGCCAGCGCCGCGGCAGCTCGTTGCCGCCGAGAAAGACGTGGCGGGCCTGGCCAGGGCCGCCATCGGCCGAGTGGTAGATGTCGTCGAAGCTGGCGGAGTAAGGGGTGCCGTCCGGCGCGAATTCGAGACGGGCGGGGACCAGTTTGTCCACGAGCCGGGCTTCAGCAGCTGTGCCGCCGCCCGGCGGTCATTCCGGACGCATCGACGGGAACAGGATGACGTCGCGGATGGCCGGCGAGTCAGTCAGCAGCATGATCAGGCGGTCGATGCCGATGCCGCAGCCACCGGTCGGCGGCAGGCCGTATTCCAGGGCGCGGATGAAGTCGGCGTCGTAGTACATCGCTTCCTCGTCGCCGGCATCCTTGGCCTTCATCTGTTCATGGAAACGCGCCGCCTGGTCTTCCGCATCATTCAGTTCGGAGAAGCCGTTGGCGATCTCGCGGCCGACAATGAACAGCTCGAAGCGTTCGGTGATCTCCGGATTGCTGTCCGAAGCACGGGCCAGCGGCGAGACTTCGACCGGATAGTCGATGATGAAGGTCGGTTCCCAGCAGTGGGCTTCGGCGCAGGCTTCGAACAGTTGCAGCTGCAGGCTGCCGAGGCCGCCCGGCTTGACCTTCTCGCCGAAGGCCTGGATCTTGGCCTTCAGCCATTCACCATCGGCCAGCTCGGCATCGGTAAATTCCGGGTGCTGGCGCTGGATGGCCTGGTTGATGGTCAGGCGGTGGAAGGGCTTGGACAGGTCCAGCTCGCGGCCCTGGTAAATGAACACTTCCTTGCCCAGGGCTTCGCGCGCGGCGTGGCGCAGCAGGCCTTCGGTGAAGTCCATCAGCGTGTGGTAGTTCGCGTACGCCTCGTAGAACTCCATCATGGTGAATTCGGGATTGTGGCGCGGCGAGAGGCCTTCGTTGCGGAAGTTGCGATTGACCTCGAAGACTTTCTCGAAACCGCCGACGACCAGGCGCTTGAGGTACAGCTCCGGGGCGATGCGTAGGAACTGCTGCATGTCCAGGGCGTTGTGGTGGGTAACGAAGGGCTTGGCGGCGGCACCGCCGGGAATCGGGTGCATCATCGGCGTCTCGACTTCCATGAAGCCGTGGCCGCACATGTAGTTGCGGATCGACTGGACGATGGCCGAACGGGCGCGGAAGGTGTAGCGCGTTTCCTCGTTCATGATCAGGTCGACATAGCGCTGACGATACTTCATCTCCTGGTCGGCCAGGCCGTGGAACTTGTCCGGCAGCGGGCGCAGCGACTTGGTCAGCAGGCGGATCTCGCTGGCCTGGATGGACAGCTCGCCGGTCTTGGTCTTCATCAGGGTGCCGACGACGCCGAGGATGTCGCCGAGGTCCCAGCCCTTGAAGGCGGTGTAGCTTTCTTCGCCGACCTTGTCGCGGGCGACGTAGATCTGGATGCGACCGGAGAGGTCCTGCAGGGTGGCGAAGGAAGCCTTGCCCATGACCCGCTTCAGCATCATGCGGCCGCCGACCCTGACCTCGACCGGCATGCCTTCCAGTTCCTCGGCCGTTTTCTCGCCGTAGCCCTCATGCAGCTTCGCCGCGGTGTTCTCGCGCTGGAAGTCGTTGGGGAAGGCCTTACCCGTCTTGCGCCATTCGGCGAGCTTGGCACGACGCTCGGCGATGAGCTGGTTTTCGTCTTGCTGGACCGGGGTTTGCTGTTCGGCGTTGGCCATGAAAAATCCTTGGAAATGGGGTTTGCTGCGTTAGGCGGCGTAGAACCCTGAATTTTCGCCGATTTGTGGGGTTGCGGACAAGGTTGGCATGGCCTTGCGTTGTCAGGGTCAATGCTGCAAGGCTTTCATGGCAGACGGCCGAGCAGCCTGCCGACGATGGCCTGCGCCGTTTCGTAATCGAAGTTCTCCATCGCCCGGCGTAGCTCTTCGTATTGCTCCGGCCAGGTGCCTTTCAGCGGCAGGCGCAGGCGATTGAAGAGCGGGCCGGCATCGACGTCGCCGGTGCGCAGCAACTCGGCCAGTTCGCCCAGCGACTGGCGATCGGGCGCGGCGCTGGTCGACGCCAGGGGCTCCGCTTCGGCGCCGGAATTCGCTTCGGCACTCAGATATTTGCCGAGAACGGCATACAGGGCATCCGGTTCCACCGGCTTGGACAGGAAGTCGTTCATGCCAGCATCCAGGCAGCGTCGGCGGTCCTCACTGTAGGCATTGGCGGTGAGGGCGACGATGGGGATGGTTTCGCCGCCGGGCAGGCTGCGGATGTGCCGGGTGGTGTCGAGGCCGTCGAGGCCGGGCATCTGGATGTCCATGACGATCAGGTCGAAACGTTCATCCTGGAAGCGCCGGATGGCAGCGAAGCCATCGTCGGCAGTACTCACCGCCAGACCGGCGGTGGTCAGCAGGTCGGTGCCGATCTCGCGGTTCAGCGGTTCGTCCTCAACGAGCAGGACGTGGCCGTGCAGGCTGTGCCGGGCGGGCGTTGCCGGCTTCGCGCCGGCGTCCGCCCGGGCGCTGGCGAATCGGGCGGTGATCCAGAAGGTGCTGCCGACGTCCGGCTGACTGTCGACGCCGATTTCGCCGTCCATCAGGGCGGCGAGGTGATGGGCGATGGCCAGGCCGAGACCGGTGCCGCCGTATTCGCGCGTGGTCGAGGCATCCAGTTGTTCGAAGGGTTTGAACAGGCGCGGCAGGTCTTCGGCGTGGATGCCGATCCCGGTGTCGGCAACGGCGAAGCGACAGTGCAGCTTTCCGTCTTCCGCATCGAGCAGTTCGCCGGACAGGTGGATAGAGCCGGCGCGGGTGAACTTGAGGGCATTGCCGGCAAAGTTGATCAGCACCTGGCGCAGGCGCTTGGCGTCGCCGATGGCCAGTGTCGGCAGCTTGTCGGCGTCGACCGTTACCTGTAGTCCCTTGCCCAGCGCCTGGTCGCGAATGACCTCGGCTACCGATTGCAGCAGCTCGCCCGGCGCGAAGGTCATTTTTTCCAGTTCCAGCTTGCCGGATTCGATTTTCGACAGATCGAGGATGTCGTTGATCACCTGCAGCAGATGTTCGGAAGCGCTGGTCACCTTGAGCAGCTTGTCGCGCTGGTCGGCATCGAGCGGACTTTTCAGCAGCAGGTAGTTGAGGCCGATGATGGCGTTCATCGGCGTCCGGATTTCGTGGCTCATGTTGGCCAGGAAGGCCGATTTCGCCAGATTGGCCGCTTCGGCAGCGGCTTTGGCTTCGACCAGTTCGTGGGTGCGCTGCTCCACCAGTTGCTCAAGATGATGACGATGCGCCGCCAGTTCTGCTTCGATCCGGCGCTGTTCGCTGATGTCTTCCTTGATCGCCACGTATTGATTGATCGCCCCGTCGCTGTCACGCACCGGCGAGATGGTCGCCCGCTCAATGTAGGTGCTGCCATCCCGGCGCTGGTTGATCAACTCGCCGCGCCAGATGTTGCCGGCGGTCAGGGTTTTCCACATCTGGCGGAAGGTTTCCGGCGGCGTGTCGCCGGATTGCAGGATGCGCGGATTCACGATGCCGGATACCTACCGCCAAATGTGGAAAACCCTGACGGCCGGCAACATCTGGCGCGGGGAGCTGATCAACCGGCGCCGGGATGGCAGCANNTGCAGGATGCGCGGATTCTGGCCGATGACTTCGTCGGCGAAATAGCCGCTGTTCACGCAGAAGGCGAAATTGACGTAGGTGATGTGCGCGTCGACGTCGGTGATGACGATGCTGGTCGGGCTCTGTTCGACGGCCGTGGACAGCCGCCGCAGATTCTGTTCGGCTATTTCCAGGGCGGCCAGGCGTTCGGCCAGTTCGCTATTGAGTTGCTCGATGGCCTGGCGGTCAGCTGCGTGCATGGCCTCCCGTTTACCGAGGGCACTGGCCATGTCGTTGAAGCGCTGGTTGAGTACGGTGAGTTCCACTGGCAGGCGGGCATCGCTCAGGCGAGTCGTGAAATTGCCGCTGGCCACCGTGCTGGTTGCCGTTTTGATTTGCCCGACCCAGCGTTCGATGAGTTGATAGAGATAGAAGCGCGAGAGCAGGATGGAAAGCAGGGCGACGGCGGCGAGTAGTGCCAGGTGCACAACGAAGGTGCGCTCGATGACGGCCAAGGTTGCCTTTTCCGGGATGCCGATGGCGGCGAGTAACTGGCCATTGGCAATGGCCAGCCGGCGGAACAGGAAGAGGCGTTCGACGCCATCGAGTCCTTCCAGCACCACGCGATCCTCACCTTCCTGCAAGGCGCTGAGCAGCCGCTGACGGCTCTCGGTAGAAAAGGCCTTGTCGCGCCAGCTGTCGGGATCGGGGTGACGGGAGATGACATTGCCTTTTTCGTCAATGAGCAGGGAAGTCCAGCCGTCTGGCAACTGCTGGTTGGTGCTCAGTCGGTCGAACCAGCCAATGTCGTTGGCGACGAAGAGAGCCGCTCGCAACTTGCCGTTGTCGTCGCGCAAGGGCATGCCGAAAGTGACGCTCGGCTTGCCGGATATGCGGCCGATCAGGTACTGGCCGGTGGTGACATCGCTGGCGCTCAGCGTTTCGCGAAACCACTTGCGGTCGGCGATATTGACTGAACTGCTCATTGGCCGGGCGGCGCAGAAGACCGTGCCATCGGGCAGGGCGGCGCCGATGTTGGCAATGTTTTCGCTGGCCTCGAGCAGTCGTTGTGCCAGGCCGGAGCAATCGTTGGCATCAAGCCCGCGCATGTTGTCGGCGCCGGCCATGATGCGCAGCAACTGCCCTACCTGGCGGCGGGCCGCCACTTCCTCGATGGTCGATGCCTGCAGCAGGCTGTCGGCGACCATGACCATGTTCTGAATGGCTGTCTGGCGATCGTGGCGGAAGTGGATGAGGGTAAGCGCCAGCAGCGGGATGATGGCCAGCCCCAGCACCAGCCACAATCTGCTGCTCAGCGAAAAAGTCGGCATTCTCGTCATGCTCCTCCCGGCACTGGCGGCCTGCCGGGGATTGTTACATCAACGACGCCGGTTTGTAAGAGTCTGCGGCCGCGGGCTATTCGAGATGCTCGACCATCAGTTGCGGCGTCTCGACGCCCATGTACTCGTTGATCGCCAGACGGAAGGCGACGCGGGCGTTGTGGCCGGGCTGGGCGCTGAAGTTGAACTGGATGGCGTCGATGCGGGCATCGCCCTTGCGCAGGCGCAGCTTGAGGTGCTTTTCCTTGAGCACGCGCTGTTGTTCGACCTCGAATTGGTCCAAGAATAGCGGTGCCGGGAAGCCCTGGCCCCAGATCTCGTTCTCCAGCAGGCGGGCCATTTCCAGCGAGTAGTAGCCGCCTTCCAGGGCGCCGTCGGTTTCCAGCGTCCGCGTCAGGTCGGCCGGGGCCAGCAGTTCGCCGGCAATGGCGGCAAACAGGTCGCGGAATTGAGCGAAATTCTCGGCCCGCAGTGTCACCCCGGCGGCCATCGCGTGGCCGCCGAAACGCACGAGCAGATCGGGCGCCCGCTTGGCCACGAGGTCGAGCGCATCGCGCAGGTGCAGGCCGGGAATCGAGCGGCCGGAGCCCTTGATCAGGCCGCCCTCGCCGGGGGCGAAGGCGAACACCGGACGATGCAGCTTGTCCTTGATGCGCGAGGCGAGGATGCCGACGACGCCTTCGTGCCAGCCCTCGTCGAAGAGGGCGATGCCGGCGCTGGCATCATCGGCATCCAGTGATTCGAGCAGCAACAGCGCCTGTTCCTGCATGCCGGATTCGATTTCGCGGCGTTCGCGGTTCAGCGTATCGAGTTGCTGGGCGATGCTCAGGGCACGGGCCGGGTCGTCGGTGAGCAGGCATTCGACACCCAGGCGCATGTCGGCCAGGCGGCCGGCGGCATTGAGGCGGGGGCCGAGGATGAAGCCGAGGTCCATGGCCGTCGCCTTGCGCGGGTCGCGGCCGGCGGCCTTAAACAGCGCCACCAGACCGGGCTGCAACTGGCCGGCGCGCATGCGCTTCAAGCCCTGACTGACGAGGATGCGGTTGTTGCGGTCGAGCTTGACGACGTCGGCGACGGTGCCGAGCGCCACCAGATCAAGCAGGCTGGCGAAATTGGGTTCCGGGCGCTCGGCGAAAAAGCCGCGGGCGCGGAGTTCGGCGCGCAGGGCGAGCATGACGTAGAACATGACGCCGACGCCGGCGATGCACTTGGACGGGAAGTCGCAGCCGGGCTGGTTCGGATTGACGATGCAGTCGGCTGCCGGCAGCGTCGCCGCCGGCAGGTGGTGGTCGGTGATCAGGGTGGCGATGCCGTGTTCGCGGGCGCGATTGACGCCTTCGATGCTGGCGATGCCGTTGTCGACGGTG
>DDWF01000129.1 GCA_002345845.1 Betaproteobacteria bacterium UBA2293
ACCATATCGCCAAGCCGGTCGATCCCAAGCGGCTATTCGCCACGCTCCTCAAGTGGCTGCCGGAGCCGGATCGCGAAATCGCTGCCGGCGAATCGGCGCTGGCCCAGGTTTCAACTGACTCGCCAGTAAAGCGCGCGGACGCTGACCCGGAAGCTGAGCTGAGCGAGCATCTGGCCGCCATCCCCGGTCTCGACATGGCGGCGGGCCTGAGAGTGGTTCGCGGCAAGCTGGCGAGCTACCGACGCATCCTCAAGCTCTTTGTCGATGGCCATGCTGAGGATGTGCGGCAACTCGGCGAACTGCTCCGACAAGGGGATCTGGTCGCCGCCGAAAAAATCGCCCACGCCCTCAAGGGCGCCGCCGGCACCATTGGTGCCACGGGCATCCATGCCCTGGCCAGCGAGCTTGATCTGGCGCTCAAGCAGGGCAATGGCGAGGCGGCGCAAACGCTCGTCAGCATGCTGGCCGAGTGCCTGCCGAACTTGCTCGCCGCCGTGCGGGCGGCGCTGGGGCAAGCGTAGCCGAGGGGGCGGGCCAGGCTCAGGCTGCCTGGTCCAGCGTCCCGCCGGCCTGGCCGCTGCCGATCCGGTTGATGGCGCTGATCAGGGCCTTGAGCGATGCCGTGACGATGTTGCTGTCCAAGCCGACACCGTAGCGCTCGCCGCCGTCCCGGCCGGCGACTTCCATGAAGGCACAGGCCTGGGCGTTGCCATCCTCGCCGATCGGTACCATCGAGCGTTCCTCGTAGCTGCGCACCTGGAGGCTGATGCCGGCGCTCTGCAGGGCATGCACCGCCGCATTGATCGGCCCGTTGCCTTCGCCGGTGAGGATGTGCGGCGTACCGTCGATATCGACCTGCAGGCGGATGCCCTGGGCGCTGCCATGCTCGTAGAGATGGTGTTCGCGGTAGCGCACTGGCTGCGTGGTGTCGATGTAGGTCCGGGCGAAGAGCGTCCAGATGTCGTCGGCACTGACTTCGCCACCGTGGGTGTCGGTATGGCGCTGGACGACACCGGAGAACTCAACCTGGAGGCGGCGCGGCATGACGATGCCGTGCTCGGTCTCCATCAGGTAGGCGATGCCGCCCTTGCCCGACTGGCTGTTGACGCGGATCACCGAATCGTAGGAACGGCCGACGTCGGCCGGATCGATCGGGAGATAGGGCACCGCCCACTGCTCATCCGCCTTTTGAGCGGCAAACCCCTTCTTGATGGCGTCCTGGTGGGAGCCGGAGAAGGCCGTGAATACGAGATCCCCGACGTACGGGTGGCGCGGGTGGATCGGGAGCTGGGTACAGTGTTCGAAAGTGCGGGCGACGGCGTTGATGTCCGAGAAATCAAGCTGCGGATCGACGCCCTGGGTGTGCATGTTGAGGGCGAGGGTGACGAGGTCGACGTTACCGGTGCGCTCGCCGTTGCCGAACAGGCAGCCCTCGACGCGGTCGGCGCCGGCCATCAAGCCGAGTTCGGCGGCGGCGACCGCCGTGCCGCGGTCGTTGTGCGGGTGCAGGCTGATGATGACGCTGTCGCGGCGTTCGAGGTTGCGGTGCATCCACTCGATCTGGTCGGCGTAGATGTTGGGCGTGGCGATCTCGACCGTGGTCGGGAGATTGAGGATGACCTTGTTGTCCGGCGTCGCGCCCCAGGCGGCGGTGACCGCATCGCAGACCTCCTTGGCGAAATCGAGTTCGGTGGCGGTGAACAATTCCGGGCTGTATTCGAGCGTGATCTTCGTTTCCGGCATGTCGGCGGCAAGCGTCTTGATCAATTTGACCGCGTCGACCGCCATCGTCACCACTTCGGCCTTGCTCATGCCGAAGACGAAGTCGCGGAAGCTCGGGCAGGTGGCGTTATAGACGTGGACGATGGCCTGTTTGGCGCCCTTGATCGATTCGAAGGTGCGACGGATGAGGTGTTCACGCGCCTGGGTGAGGACTTCGATGCTGACATCGTCGGGGATGTGCTTTTCTTCAATGAGCCGGCGGACGAAGCCGAACTCGGTTTCGGAGGCCGACGGGAAGGCGATCTCGATCTGCTTGAAGCCGATCTGGCAGAGCGTCTTGAACATCTGCATCTTCTTGTCGGCGTTCATCGGCTCGAAGAGTGCCTGATTGCCATCGCGCAGGTCGGTGCTCATCCAGATTGGCGCCTGCTCGATGAGGCGGTTCGGCCACTGGCGGTCGACGAGCTTGACCGGCGGAAAGGCTGCGTACTTGGATGTTTTTTGCTGCGACATGAGACGGCTCCGGAAAACTGTTGCGATGGCGAAATATTAAGCAAAAGCTGGCGGCAGGTGATTGCGTTTTGTGGCATGATTTGCGCGTCAATTGGCAGAAAATTGCGGAAATATAGATATATGGGCAATTCAATCAGTATCGATCGCTACGACCGGCAAATTCTCGCCCTGTTGCAGCAGGATGGGCGGATCAGCAACCAGGAATTGGCCGACCGCATCGGCCTGTCGCCGTCGCCCTGCTTGCGCCGGGTGCGTACGCTTGAGGAAGCCGGGCTGATCGCCGGCTACCGCGCGCTGCTTGACGCGAAAAAGCTCGGCCTGACGTTGATGGCGCTGATCGGCATCTCGATGGACCAGCACACGCCGGAGCGCTTCGCCAATCTCGAAGCGACAATCTCGGGCATCCCGGAAGTGCTGGAGTGTCTGCTGATCACCGGCCAGCAGTCCGATTACCAGCTGAAGGTCGTCGTTCGCGACATGGATGCCTACCAGGATCTGCTGCTCAACAAGATCACCCGCATCCAGGGCGTCACCGGCGTGCACACCAGTTTCGTGCTGCGCAAGGTGGTCGACCGCACGGCGCTGCCGCTCGAGCTTGCCTGAGCTTGCCGCGGGTGGCTGGCGAATCGGTGTTAGGCTCAGGATTTACCGGTCATGGACCCGCGATGAGCAGCCCCGACAACGAACTTTGGCAGCAGTCCTGGCGCGATGGCCGGATGGCCTTTCACCAGGCGGAGGTCAATCCGTTACTCGCCCATTACTGGCCCAGCCTCGGCCTGCCGCCGGGCGGTACGGTCTTCGTGCCGCTGTGCGGACGCAGTCTCGATCTGGTCTGGCTGGCCGAACAGGGGCACCAGGTGATTGGCTGCGAACTGAGCACGGTCGCCGTTCGCGACTTCTTTCGCAAGCAGCGACTGACGCCGAAGCGGACGACACTGGGGCCGCTGACGCTGTGGGAGCACGGCGCCATCCGCATCTACTGCGGCGATTTCTTCGCCCTGACACCGGAACACCTCGGCCCGATCGCCGCCGTTTATGACCGAGCCGCGCTGACGGCGCTGCCGGAGAGTGCCCGCGGCGCCTACGTCGAGCAGATGCACCGATTGACGCCGGAAAATTGTCCGGTCTTCCTGGTGACCGCAGAGGATCCGGAAGAGGGAGAGGCCGACCACCGTTATCCCGAAATTTCCGAAGAAATCACCCGCCTTTACCGTGCCCGCTTTGCCATCGATCTGGCGCACGCCGAGCGCCGCCTGGAAACGCGACGCGAAGCTGATGGCGCTGAGCCGCAGTGCATCGAATTGCGTCTTTATCGGCTGTTGCCGTATTGAGCTCCGGCGCCGCGTATAATCCGCCCCGGAAAGTCGGCCAGGCAATCGCTGGATACTTCGGTATCGGGAGGAAAGTCCGGGCTCCGCAGGGCAGGACGCTGGATAACGTCCAGGGGGCGAAATCCCCGGAAAGTGCCACAGAAAGCAAACCGCCCTCTTCGGAGGGTAAGGGTGAAACGGTGGGGTAAGAGCCCACCAGCGGGCGTGGCGACACGTCCGGCTAGGCATGCCCCGCTCGGAGCAAGACCAAATAGGAAGGTAGGCTGGCCCGGCTATTGCCTTCGGGTAGGTTGCTTGAGGTGGTCGGTAACGGCCATCCTAGAGGAATGACGGTCTCCCGCCTTCGGGCGGTGACAAAACCCGGCTTACAGTCCGACTCCGGCACTTGAATACCAACCGGGGGAGGCTCCGCCTCCCCCGGACCCCCNNGGTAAACCCCATCCGGAGCAAGACCAAATAGGGAAGCATTAGGCGTGGCCCGCGCTGCTTCCGGGTAGGTTGCTTGAGCCTGTCGGTGACGGCAGGCCTAGAGGAATGATTGCCGAACCTCGCAAGAGGGGAACAGAACCCGGCTTATCGGCCGGCTTTCCACCACTTACAATGCCGCCCATGAACCCCCTCCTCGAATGGTCGGAAAACGGCCAGACCCGCCGCGCGCGCTGGCGCTCCGAAGCCGGCCTGGCGGCGCCGCAAACCCTGGAAGTCGTCGACGACCGCCTGTCCGCCGACGCCGCCTTCGCTGCGCTGACTGACGGTCACGCGCTGCTCTGGCGCGGCGACTGGATGAACGCCCGGCAACTGATGCAGGCGCTGACCCGCCGCGTTGATCGGCATATCGCGGCAACAGCGGACAACACTTCATTGCCGGCCCTGGCCTTTGCCCGTCATCGCGAGCGTCAGGGGCGGCGTGCCGCCTTGCTCGCCCGCCTGCTGGTGCCGCTCGGTCCCGACTACAAGCTGCCGCTGCGCCGCGCCCAGGATGTCCGCCCGGCCTGTCGTGAAGCCTGGGGCAAGCCCGACGGCAGCAACAGCGTGGTCGCGCTGCGTGAACTGCTGGCGGTGATCAGCGCCCACGAATGGCGCAAGAAGGGCGTGCCGGTGGCGGCTGTCGGCGGGCGCATCCATCCGCATTACGGCGTCTTTTCGCCGGTGCGCGGCGAGTACGTCGACCTGGTCGCACAAGCGCCGCTGCCGCCGGGCTGTGACCTGGCTTTTGATATCGGTACCGGCTCTGGGGTACTTGCCGCTGTGCTCGCCCGGCGCGGCCTGGCGGTGATTGCCACCGACACGGCGGCGCGGGCGCTGGCCTGTGCGGCGGAAAACGCCGAGAAGCTCGGTCTGGCCGAAAAAATAAGCATCGTCGAGGCCGACCTGTTTCCCGAAGGCCGCGCCCCACTGGTCGTCTGCAATCCGCCCTGGTTGCCGGCGCAGCCGAGCTCGCCGATCGAATTTGCAGTTTACGATCCCGATTCGCGCATGTTGCGTGGCTTCCTCGGCGGCCTGAAGGATCACCTGGCGCCAGGCGGCGAGGGCTGGTTGATCATTTCCGATATCGCCGAGCATCTCGGCCTGCGCAGCCGGCAGCTTCTGCTGGACTGGATTGCCGGTGCCGGCCTGCGGGTGCTTGACCGTCTCGATACGCGACCGCAGCACGGCAAGGCAGCTGATCGCAGCGACCCGCTGCACGCGGCACGGGCGGCTGAAATCACCTCGTTGTGGCGGCTCGGCGTGGCCGATTAGGCGAAGCCGTTGCCGGCGGCGACGGAAATTTTGCACGGCGGGGAATATTCGCGGTCTCAGTTGCGTCTATCCAGATGTGGTAGGCAACAACCAACGGAGACCATCATGAAAACGACCAAACTGTTTCTCGCACTGCTCCTTTCCCTCAGCGCCGCCGTCAGTTCGGCAGCCGATCCGGCGATGGTGTCGGATGGCGTGTTGACCGGCGGCAATGGCATGACCCTCTACACTTTCGACCGCGACACGGCCGGTAGCGGCAAGAGCGCCTGCAACGGCCCTTGCGCCACCAACTGGCCGCCGCTCTACGCCAAGGACGGCGATATGGCGAGCGGCGACTACAGCGTGATTGTCCGCGACGACGGCAAGAAGCAGTGGGCCCTGAAAGGCAAGCCATTATATTTCTGGGCTAAGGACATGAAACCGGGTGACCGTACCGGTGACGGTTTCAACGATGTCTGGCACGTCGCCAAGCCGTAAATCCTTTGGACAGCAGTGCCCTCCTGGCCGAACTGCCACGCCTGCGCCGCTACGCGCGGGTGCTGGTAGGCGATCGTGCGGCGGCCGACGACCTGCTGCAGGACACCCTGGAAAGAGCCTGGGCGCGGAGTCGGCAGTGGCAGGATGGGGGTAATTTGCGCGCCTGGCTGTTCAGCATCATGCACAATCTGCGCATCGATCAACTGCGGCGCGGCGGCCCCAAGGTACAGTCGCTCGATGACGAGGATTACGCGCTACCGACCCGGCCGACGCAAAGTGACGGTCTGGAGGTGCTTGATCTTGAGGCGGCCCTGGCCCGCCTGCCCGAGGAACAGCGGGCCGTGCTGCTGCTGGTTGCCCTTGAGGGCATGCGTTACGACGAGATCGCGGTGACCCTCGGTATTCCATCGGGAACCGTGATGTCTCGTCTTTCCCGTGGCCGCGAGAGCCTGCGCGCGTTGCTAGCGGCGCCGCCACAGACGACTACCCTGCGAGTTGTCCGATGAGTTTTCAGCCAATCAGCGAAGCTGATCTCCAAGCGTATGTCGATGGCTACCTGCCGGCCGAGCGCCGCCAGGAAGTCGATCGCTGGCTGGCCGCAAATCCGGACGATGCCGCCCGCCTGCGCGCTTACAATGAACAGGGGCGCTTGCTGCGGGAGCGCTTGGCGCCGCTGTTGCACGAACCCTTGCCTGCGTCATTGCGCAAGCTCGCCGAACGACCGGCTCGGCGAACGTGGGGGCAGCAGTGGCGGTTAGGTTCGTGGTCGTTGCAGCCGCTGGCGGCCGGCGTCTTGGTCGCCGTCATCGCTGCGGGTGCCGGCTGGACTGCCCGTGGCCTGCAACCGCTGGCGGGGCCGTCGGCGGATATGCCCCTGGCCCGCCAGGCGGCCGTGGCCCATGCTGTCTATAGCCCCGACCAGCGCCGGCCGGTCGAGGTCGGTGCCGAGCAGGAGGAGCAACTGGTGCGCTGGTTATCGAAGCGCCTGGGGGCGGCGGTCAGCGTGCCGAAACTCGGCAAGCTCGGCTACGAACTGGTCGGCGGTCGCCTGCTGCCCGGCAATCTCGGACCGGTAGCCCAGTTCATGTATCAGGACGCTGCCGGGCAGCGCCTGACCCTGTATGTCACTAGCGAGCTGGCCGGCAGCCGCGAAACCGGCTTCCGCTTTGCCCGTGAGGGCGAGATCAATGTTTTCTACTGGCTCGACGGGCATTTCGGTTACGCACTCAGCGCCGGCATCGCGCGCCATGACCTGGCGACTATCGCCAGTGCCGTCTATGAACAGCTGGCGGCGAAATAGCTGCCGTCTTCAGCGGCAGCCTCTGGCGCGCGTTCCGCTCATCACTCGTTGAGCAATACCCACTTGCCGCCCTTGACCACCATCATCACGCGGGCCCGCTGGTCCATGCCGTTGTGGTTTTGGGCGCTCATGTTGAAAATGCCCTGGGCGCCGACGACTTCGCGCGCCGTTTCGAGTGCGTTGCGCAGGGCCTGGCGGAATTCCGGCGTTCCTGGTTTGGCCGATTTCAGGGCCAGGGGAATGCTCTTCTGCAACAGGAGGCCGGCATCATAGGTGTTGGCACCGAAGGTGGACATCGTGCCGGCGCCGTACTTCGCCTCGTAGGCGGCGATGTAGCCCTGGGCTACCGGTTTGATCGGGTTACCGGCTGCCAGGTCGGCGGCAACCAGCATCGGCCCGCCGGCCATCAGCGTGCCCTCGACCGCCTTGCCGCCGATGCGGATGAAGTCATTGGTGGCGACACCGTGCGTCTGGTAGATGCGGCCCTTGTAGCCCTTTTCCTGTAAGCCGGCTTGCGGCATGACGGCCGGACTGCCGGTGGCGGCGATGAGCACGGCGTCAGGGCGGGCGGCAATCAGTTTGAGTACCTGGCCGGTTGCCGATTGGTCGGTACGGTTGTAGCGCTCACTAGCCACCAGGCGCAGGCCGGCCTTTTCGGCCAGCGGAGCGAAGACCTTGAACCAGTTCTCGCCGTAGGGGTCGTTGAAGCCGATGAAGCCGACCGTCTTGACGCCGGCCGCGGTCATGTTTTCGAGCATGGCCTCGGCAATCAGATCGTCGTTCTGCGTGGTCTTGAACACCCAGCGCTTGCGCTCGTCCATCGGCAGGATGATCGCCGACGAGCCGACGGTGGTCAGCAGCGGCACTTGCGATTCGGCGACGAAGTCGAGGATGGCCAATGCCGCCGGTGTCGTGGTCGGACCGATCAGGGCATCGACCTTGTGTTCGCTGATCAGCTTCTTGACGTTGGTGACGGCGTTGGTCGGGTCGGAAGCATCATCGAGGACGATGTAGGAGACCTTCTGGCCGCCCATCTCGGTGGGCAGCAGGGCGACGGTGTTTTTCTGCGGGATGCCGACGACGGCCGTCGGGCCAGTTGACGAGGCGATGACGCCAATCTTGATGTCGGCCAGGACGGCACTGCTGGCGAGCAGAAGAACGAGAAGGGAAGAAAGCTTGCGACCGGCCACGACGATGCTCCTGAGGAATGGAATCCGTCGATTATAAGCAGGTGTCGGCCGCTGCGGCCGGCGGCCATTCAGTCGAAAAGATCGGGTTGTGGCTGGCTCAGGCTGTGGCGCTTGACGGTGAAGCGCACCGGCGCTCCCTGGCGGCCGATGGCCTCGACGATCAGATGGCCGGCCACCGCTTCGGCAACGACGCGGACGTTGCGCCGGCCGGCCCGAGTTTGGCCGGCGTAGGTGGCGAGTGCTCCAGGAGATGGCGTCCAGCGAGACATGGCGGCGATGATAGTACGTGCCTCCCAATCGCGCCAGTCGGCGCTGCCGGTCAGGCGCTGCCGGCGTTGCCGGCAGCCTTGGCGGAGGGAACTAGCCCTCCGCGGGTGTCAGCTCTTGACGCCGGGCTTGCGGCCGGGGGCGGCCGAGGGGATGTAACCGGCGACGCGGCAGAAAATGCCTTCGATCGGCTTGCCGTCCTTGAAGGTGGTCATGCTGCAGGTCGAGATGGCCTTCTGCGCCGACAGTTCCTGCAGGGTGTTGCGAACCTCCTGCAGGCCGATGCCGGTGCCCTTGGCGATGTCGGCGTCGAGCAGCTGGCCGTGCTTCTTGAGGTGCGTGAGGATGGATTCGCTATGCATGATGAACCTTTCTGGAAATGCTGACCGCATCCATCGTCCCGACCGTAACCGAAGTGGCGGTCGGGACGATGGATGCAATCCAAAAAGCATCTGACCGATTCCCGAGGGGCGGCTGCGATGCTCGTTACTGGTGGGCCCGCAGGGACTTGAACCCTGGACCAAAGGATTATGAGTCCTCTGCTCTGACCAACTGAGCTACAGGCCCGGTGACGCTTAGTTGTTGTTGCTGTCGATGAAGCTGCGCAGCTTGTCGGACCGGCTCGGGTGACGCAGCTTGCGCAGGGCCT
>DDWF01000034.1:0-16697 GCA_002345845.1 Betaproteobacteria bacterium UBA2293
CGGTGAACTTGATGGCGTTGCCGGCCAGGTTGAGCAGGGCTTGCTGCAGGCGTGTCGGATCACCGAGCAGCGGCTGAGGCTGGGCGTCGGTATCCACTTGCAGCACCAAGCCTTTGTCCCTGGCCTTTTCCTGCAGCATGGAGGCGACGTTGGCGGCGATGCCAGCAACGCTGACGCCGGTTTCCTCGAGTTCGAACTTGCCGGCCTCGATCTTGGANNACTGGCCGGCCTCGATCTTGGACAGATCGAGAATGGAATTGATGACTTCGCTCAGATGGCGCCCGGCGATCTCGATCTTGCTCAGGCGCTCGGCCTGCTCCGGCGGCAGGCCGGCGCGGCGAATCAGGTGGGCCATGCCGGTGATGGCGCCGAGCGGCGTGCGGATCTCGTGCGACATGTTGGCCAGGAAGCTGCTCTTCGAGCGATTCGCCGCCTCGGCTGCCTCCTTCGCCTGCTGCAGGGCACGTTCGGCTTCCTTGCGGTGGCTGATGTCGCTGATGAAGGTGATCAGCCGCTCTGGCTGCTCGTCGCAGGCCGGCCGATGATAGATGTTGATTTCGACCGGGATGTGGCGGCCGTCGCGCGCCTTCTGCTCGCTTTCGATAAGCAGCGAACCGTCGCGGCGGGCCTGCTCGACGATGGCGGCGAAGCGCTCCGGCGTTGTCTGCTCGTCGATGTCAGCTATCCGCATGCACATCATTTCGCTCGGTGTATAGCCGAGCAATTCCGCGGCATGACGATTGACGTAGCTGAAGCTGCCGTCGCTCGGATCGACCCAGTGGATGCCGATGCCGACGCTGTCCATGGCGAACTGCGTTTCTAGCAGCTGGCGATGAGCTTGTTCCAGTTGGGCGGTGCGTTCGTGCACCTTTTCCTCGAGCTGGTCGCGATGGCCGGCCAACTCGTCGAGCGCTTGGCGCAGCGGGGTGATGTCGTGGGCCATGCCGAGAATGCCGATCAGCGTGCCATCAGGCAGGAACATCGGCGTCTTGGTCGTTGAGAACAGGCCGCGATAGCCGCCGCGGGCGAAGGTCAGCCATTCCTCGTTGGTGCTCGGCCGATCGGCGGCCATGGCTGCCTGATCGTGGTGGCGGAAGGAGTCGGCCAGTTCGCGGGAAACAAAGTCGTAGTCGGTCTTGCCGATGATTTCCGCCTCGCGGGCACCAAAAAAACGCTCGAAGCTGGGATTGCAGGCGAGATAGACGCCGTCGCCATCCTTCAGCCAGACCAGGTCGGGGATGGTCGCGACCAGGGTATGCAGAGGGGTCTGCTGGCGCAGCAATTGCGCCATCGTTTCATTGAGCAGCTCGGCCAGGCTGCCCAGCTCATTGTTCGGCAGATCGCCGGCGAGCGGCTGGAAACGACCGGCACGCGCTGAATCGACGGCTTCCATCAGGCGGCTGAGGGGCGTCGTCACCTGGCGTCGGAGGAAGATCAGACCGCTGATCATCACCAGCAGGGAGACGGTGGCCAGGGCGGCCAGGCCGGCGCCAACCAGCGTTGCCGTCGTGCTTTCCGTGGCACCGAGGTCGCGGGTGAAGATGAAACGGGCGGCGCCACCCTCGGCCAGCGTGACCTCCGCCACGGCGTAGGCGCTACCCTGATGCGTGCCGAGGCGGGGCGCCTGCAACCAGTCCAGAGCCTCCAGTTGCGCCGAGGACGGGCCGTCGTTGGCCAGGCCGGCGATTGTCTTCATGCCCGCCGACTGGAGCAGGGCGCCGGCCTCAATGGCAAACGGCAGCCCGGCTTCGGCCGCCAGGCGGTCGACCATTTTTTGATCCAGGCAACTGCCGATCGACAGTCGGCCAGTCGTCTCGCCGCCGGCCGAACTGACCACCTGTTCGCGAACCATGGCCAGGCCGGGCGCCGTCCGGCAGGGGGCGAAATGCACCTTGCCGCTGATGCTGGCGGGGCGGCTGAGGAGGGGCTGCTCGGGTACCGGCAGAAAGGGGGCATCGCTGCTGGTGCTGGCCAGCAACTGCGGGCCGCTGCTGCGTTGTGACCAGTACAGTGTGCGGCCCGCCGCGTGGCCGGCAATTGGGCCGTGCTGGCCGCTGACGATGATCCAGTCGAGGCCGGTGGTGCGGCCGCTCTCGCCGAGAGTGGCGGCGAGTTCGCCGGCGGGGGCGTCGAAGATGTCGGGATTGCCGCCGGTGGGGGCGAAATAGCCGTGGAACAGGTTGAGCGTCGCCTGCAGGCGGGGGGTGGCGGCCAGAGTGGCGGCGATGCTGGTCAACTCGTCACCACGATGTGTCAGTTCGGCGTCCAGGCGTTGCAGCGCCTGAAGCAGCTGGCGCCGGCTTTCCTCGGCTTGCGATTGCTGGCTCAGGGTGGAATAGATGCCGCCGGCGACGACCAGAACTGCGATCGTCGCCGCGAACCAGAACAGGAGCAGGCGCTGGGTCAGCGACAGGCGTGGCATGTCAGAAAATCGGCGCGACCTGCTCGACGTTGTCGCGACTGACGGCGATCGATTTGACGACGACCTCGCGAGTCGCGGGCTTGCCGCCGCGTAGCAGGGTGATGGCCGCCTCGGCGCCCTCGCGACCGAAGGTCGGGTAGGTGAAACTGGCGGCGAGTTCGCCGTTGCGAATGGCCGTGCGCGCCTCGCCGATGTAGTCGATGCCGGTGATCGGGATCTGCTTCGGATCGCGGCCGGCCATCTTCAGGGCGAGGATGGCACCCATCGCCATGCTGTCGGACTGGGCGTAGATGGCATCGAACGGCAGTTTTTCGGCGAGTGCCTCCTCGATCTTCTGGATGGCCAGGGCACGCTGCGAATCGGCCTGCTTGATGGCGACCACCTTGAGACCCGGATACTTTTTCAGTTCTTCGAGAAAGCCCTCGGTGCGCAACTGGCCCGGCGTTGAGGTCGGGATGTGCTGCAGCATCAGGATGTTGCCCTTGCCGCTCAGGCGTTTGGCCAGGTATTGCGCCGCCTGGCGGGCGATGGCGCGGTTATCGGCGGTGACGAAATGGGTGAATTCCTCGCCGTTGACCCGGCGCGACAGCAGGATCACCGGGATGCCTTTGCGGTAGACGCGGGCGATCGGCTCGCGCATCAGTTCGGCATCACGCGGGCTGGTGATCAGGACATCGACACCCTGGCTGGCGAAATTCTCGATGTCCTGCACCTGGCGGGCGGTATCGCCGCGGGCATCGCTGAAGACGAATTCGATATCGGGATGGGCAGCCAGCGCTTCCTTCAGGTCGCGCACCTGGGCGGCCCGCCAGTCGTTGGCCATGGTGTCCTGGGCAAAGGCCACGACCTGTTTGCGCTTGCCAGGAGGGGCGGCGAGGACAGGAAGACCCGCCAGCCCGGACAGCCCGATCAGGGCGTAGAGGCCAAACCGTCTGCGTTGCATTGAAGACTCCCATGTGCCGTTGAGGCTTGTCGTATCATCGTCGGTTCTCGCGCCGACCAACGTACTGTAGCGCAATTGCCGGGGTATTGGCAGAGCGGCCAGCCCTGCGGAGGATTTGCATGTTCGTTGCTGTACCCCTCGATCTGAATGACCCGGGACAGGCTGCCGCCTGGCTGGCACTGCTCGACCACTATGCGCGCGACCCGATGGGCGGTGGCAGCGGCCTCTCGGACTATGCCCGGCAGCATCTGGTCGGCCGCCTGCAGCAGTTGCCGGCATTTCATTCGGCCCTGGCCATGGACGGTGACGAGGCGGTCGGTCTGATCAATTGTTTCGCCGGCTTCTCGACCTTTGCCGCCAAACCCTTGCTCAATATTCACGACATCGTCGTGCACAGCGCCTGGCGTGGCCGCGGCCTCGCCCAGCTGCTGCTCGACTGGGCCGCCCGGCGGGCTGGCGAACTCGGCTGCTGCAAGCTGACCCTGGAAGTGCTGGCCAACAACGAGAAAGCGCTGGCCGCCTACGCCCGTGCCGGCTTTGCTCCCTATGTGCTCGACCCGCAGGCCGGGCACGCCCTGTTTCTGCAGAAAATCCTGATGGAGGATGAATCATGAACAAGCCGATTCCCGTCGCCGATCTCCAGGGCGTCCGCCCGTCGCTGGTCCAGCTGACCCACATCATCTACGGTCTGCACGCGGTGGCCGTGCTCATCGGCGTCACCTCGTCGGCGACCGTCGCCGGTGGTTTCGTCTTCGGCCTGCCGTCGCTGCTCGCCGTCTTCCTCAATTATCTGAAGCGCGGCGACGTCACCGGTACCTGGCTGGAAAGCCATTTCCGCTGGCAGATCCGCACCTTCTGGTACACCCTGCTCTGGCTGGTGGTCTATGGCCTGCTGATCATCACCATCATCGGCATTCCGCTGGCCTGGATCCTGATCGTCCTGCTCGGACTGTGGGTCGGCTACCGCGTGGTGCGCGGCTGGATCGCGCTGTCCGGCGTCCGCCCGGTCGACGCCTGACGCCACTGGCGCAGCATCTGCAGCGACAGGGCGAAGCTGTGGCGGATTTGCGCCTCGACATAACGATGCTCGCTGCCGACTGGGCAGGCATTGCGCGCCAGACAGGCGTAAGCGCAGTCTGAGCCGGGACGAAGACGCTCGTCGGCGCAGCGTGGCAGGTCAAAGGGGTCGCCAACGGCGCCGGCCGGGCAGGCGCTGATGCAGGGCTGCTCACGGCAGTCGATACACGGGCTGCCGCGATCGACGACCGCCGTCGGGGCGAAGTCGGTAGCGCAGAGAATCACCGCGCGATAGGCGAACCAGCTGCCCCAGTGGCGATCGACGCCGATCATCAAGGGCGAGGCATGGTGCCAGCCGGCCAGCCGGCCGAGTGCCTGCAGGCCGACTGGAGCGTCACCCGGATAAGGCAGGCGGTAGGTCTGTCCGGGCAGTTGCGTGGCGAAGTAGCGGGCGACCGTCTGCCGGCAGTAATCGTCGATCGGATGCTCGCCGGGCAGGCCGGCGGCCTGCACGCAATCCCACAGTTGCCGGCCGGCATGGCCGAGCAGGATCAACTGGCGCTCGTTCGGCAGAGGGTCGAGGCCAGCCAGGATGTCGGCGGGCAGTTCGCCGACATTGAAGACATGCTGGCGGTTGAGGCCGGCTTCGGCGAAGAAGGCAGCGGGAAAAGCCTGGCCGTTCATAGCCGTTCGGCGACCCAGGTGAGCAGGGCATCGATGGCGGCATTGCCGGCACCGGCCTGCGGATCGTTGATGAAGATGGTCAGCGCATAACGCCGGCCGCTACCGTCGAGGGCATAGCCGGCCGCGGTCTTGACGCCCTCCAGGGTGCCCGTCTTGATGTGGGCGCGGCCGGCCGGGGCGCCGCCGTTCAGGCGCTTTTTCATGGTCCCGTCGATGCCGGCCAGTGGCAGGCTGGAGACGAATTCGGGCATCAGCGGATTTTTCCAGGCGTCGAGCAGCAGGCTATTCATGCTGGCGGCGCTGATCCGTTCGCGGCGCGACAGGCCGGAACCGTTATCCACCACCAGTTCGGGGAAGTGCAGGCGGCGGCGGAGCAACCAGTCGGCCAGACGCCGGCCGGCGAGATCACCGCTGGCCGCTTCGCTGTCGCTGGCGCCGAGGGTGAGGAACAGCTGGCGGGCCATGACGTTGTTGCTGAACTTGTTGATGTCGCGAATGATCTCGGCCAGTGGCGCCGAGTCGTGGCGGGCCAGCGGTGTGGCGATGGCTGGCAGACGGCCTTCACGGACCTGACCGCGCAGGCCGCCGCCGAGTTCGCGCCATAGTGCGCGGATCAGTCCGGCCGCCTGGGTCGCCGGCGGCAGCGGTGCCAGGTTGAGCGGGCGCTCGCCGCACAGGCTGGCGTAAGTGCCGGCAATTTCCAGGCGCTGGCCATCGCGCTCGGGCTGCAGGCGCAGGCTGATGCGGTCCTTCCAATCGCTGGTGCACGGGCCGCCGACCAGGCGCAGGCGGTTGTCCAGGCGCAGGCCGTCGCTCGGCGTTTCGAGCAGCACGCGGGCCTGACCATCGGCCGGCTGCAGCGTGAAACGCAGGGCCTGGAAATTGATCAGCAGGGCGTTCGGGCCGACGTTGTAGGGGCGCATCGGCTTGTTGTCGAAGGCAGCCGGGTCGAAGTCGATGGCGGCGAAGGCGCTGCCGTCGAGGACGATGTCGCCGGAAATGCGGTCGATGCCGCGGACGCGCAACTGACGCAGCAGCGCCCAGAGGTGCTCGATGGCGAAGCGCGGGTCGCCGCTGCCCTTGAGATAAAGGTTGCCGGCGAGCGTGCCGTCGACGACGGTGGCGTCGCTCCACACCGTGGTCTGCCAAGTGTAGGCCGGGCCGAGCAGGTCGAGGGCGGCGTAGGTGGTGAGCAGCTTCATCACCGAGGCCGGGTTCATAGACTGATTGGCGTTATGAATCAGCAGCGGCTGCGCGGCATCGACCGGCTGGACGACGACGGCGACGCTAGTGGCCGGAATCTGCGCTGCCGCCAGCGCCTGCACGACGGCCGGCGGCAGTTCGGCGCGGGCGAGCAGGGCGCTCAGGCTGAGCGCCAGCAGGGCGATGAGGCGCTTCATGCGCTCAGCGTCGGGTAGTCGAGGTAGCCCTGGCGGCCGCCCTGGTAGAAGGTGTCGCGGTCGACCGCGTTGAGCGGGGCGTTGCGGCGGAAACGTTCGACCAGCTCGGGATTGGCGATCCACGCCTGGCCGTAGGCGACGGCGTCGCACAGGCCGGCCTGCAGGCGCGCCTCGCCCTTGTCGCGGTCGAGACCGCCATTGCTGATGATCGGCATCTTCGCCAGCGGCCGGAAATGGGCGCCGACGTCGGCCAGGGCGCCCGGCGTGTCGGCGATCTGCTTTGGCGACAGCGGTTCGGTCAGGTGCAGGTAGGCGAGGCCGAATTCGTTGGCGCGGGCGACCACGAGTTCCCACATCGGCACCGTATCCTCATCGACGTGCAGGCCGTGGTGGCGGTTGAGCATCGGATTGAGGCGGAAGCCGATGCGCTCGGCCGGCATCACGCTGGCGACGGCATCGAGCGTCTCGATGAAGAGGCGGGCGCGGTTTTCATGGCTGCCGCCGTATTCGTCGGTACGCTGGTTTGATTGGGCGGAGAAGAACTGATGGAACAGGTAGCCGTTCGACGAGTGGATCTCGATGCCGTCGAAGCCAGCGGCCATGGCGTTGGCGGCGCCGCGGCGGAAGTCGGCGACGACGGCGCGGATGTCCTCGCGGCTCAGGGCGCGCGGCGTCACCGTGTCCGGCTGGTTGCTCAGCGAGAACATCTTCCACTGCGGATTGATCGCCGAGGGGGCGACCGGCGCCTGACCGTCCTGGTATTCCGGCAGCGACAGGCGACCACAGTGCCAGAGCTGGCAGACGATCTGCCCGCCGGCGGCATGCACGGCATCGGTGACCAGGCGCCAGCCGGCCACCTGCTCGGCCGACCAGATGCCCGGCGTGTACGGGTAGCCGCGCGCCTGCGGCGAGACGATGGTGCCTTCCGAGACGATCAGGCCGGCGCCGGCGCGCAGGGCGTAGTACTCGGCCATCATCGGCGTCGGCACGAAGCCGGGGTTGTCGCAGCGGCAGCGGGTCAGCGGCGCCATGACGACGCGGTTGGCGAGGTGCAGAGCGCCGAGGCGCACCGGGGTGAGCAATTGCAGTGACATGGGCAAAAAAAATGGGGAACGGTGAAGTTCCCCATTGTAGTGCCAGCGACTGCGCCCGGTCAGCGGCGATAGAGCTCGAAGCCGGAGATCAGACGGTCGAGCTGTTTCGCCGTCTGCAGCAACTCGTCGGCCGCCTGGCGGGCGGAACGGGCCGAGGTGGTGTTCTGCTCGATGAGGTCGGTGATCTGCTGCATGCTGCTCGCCACTTCCTCGCTGGCCACGCCCTGCTGGCGGGCGGCATCGGAAATCTGGCCGGCCATCAACGTGACCTGGCTCGACGACTGGGTGATGCCTTCGAGGCCGGCGACGCTCTCGCGCAACTTGCCGATGCCGGTCTCCACCTCCTGGGCAGCCAGATCCATGCTGGCCACCGCCTGCGCGGTGACGTGCTGGATCTCGTTGACCGTGGCGTTGATGTCGGCAGTCGAGGTGGTGGTCCGTTCGGCCAGCTTGCGTACTTCGTCGGCGACGACGGCGAAGCCGCGGCCCTGTTCGCCGGCGCGGGCAGCCTCGATGGCGGCNNTTGAGCGCCAGCAGGTTGGTCTGGCTGGCGATGTCGGCGATGACGCGGGTGATGTCGCCGATCTTGGCGATCGACTGGTTCAACTGGTCGATGGTGGTATTCGACGAATTCACCGCTTCGACGACGCGCGTCGTCGCCACCATGCTCTGGCTGATATTGGCGTTGCTCTCGGTGACCTTGTTCTGCGAGTCGCGGGCGGCAGTCGCCGTGTCCTGGGCATTGGCCGCCACTTCCTGCACCGACTGGCTGAACTCCTCGGTCGCCGCGGCGACGCCCTCGACGCTGGCCTGCTGCTGCTCCGACTGGCTGGCCACCTGGGCCATCTGCGCTTCGAGCAGCTTGCTGCGCGAGTCGATGGCCTTGGAGGCGCTGCTGATCTCGTCGAGCATGGCCTTCAGGGTGCCTTGCATGGTGGCCAGGTTGCACAGCAGGAGGCCGGTCTCATCGCGACCGCCGACGTCGATGTCATCGGTCAGGCGGCCCTCGGCAATGGCGGCGAAGTGGGTGATGGCATTGCGGATCGAACCAACGATCGACGACACCAGCAAGGCAGCGGCAGCGATGGCCAGCAGGATGGCGACGACGAGCAGGCCGATGCTCAGGTTGCGGATCTCGGCGTAGTGTTCTTCGGCCTCGACGTAGCGGCGATTGGCACTCTCGGCCAGATCCTGGACGAGCGCCAGGCCATCGCGCTGCATCTCGGCGTAGAGCGGGTTGATTTTGCCCAGCAGGATGACGTTGGCCTCGGAAAACTTGTTCTCCTTGAGCAGGTCGCGGGCGACATTGACGCCCTCCTGCGAGAAACGTTCGCGGGTCGCGCCGAACTTGTCGAGCAGGGTTTTCTGATGCTCGTTCAGCGGTGCGGCCTTGAGTTTATCGAGCAGCTCGTTGATTTCCTTGCGATTGTTCAAGGTGTTGTCAATGTGCAAGTCCACCGGATGGTCGTGCATCTTGGCGAAGGCGCTGCCCGGGTCGTGCTGCAGGCCGAGCATGACTTGTGAGCGATTGTCGGAGAGCAGGAACATCATCCGGTTGACCACGTTGGACGGCAGCAGATTGTCGCGGTACATCGCCTGCAGCTCGACGTCGGTCTGCTTCAGGCCGTTGAGGCCGACAAAGCCGATGATGGCCATCAGGGTAACCAGCGCCGCCATCGTTGCCCACAGCCGGCTGCGCAGGCTGAGGCTGCGCCGGGCGCTGGCCGGCAGCTTGCCTTTCTGGCCGGCGGCGGCATAGGCGGCTTCGGCGGCTGCCCGCTTGTCGCGGGAGGCCGGGGTGCGCACCGACATGTAACCGGTGGTCTGGCCATTTTTCTTGAGCGGGACGACAAAGGCCTCGACCCAGTAGAAGTCGCCGTTCTTGCAGCGGTTCTTGACCAACCCGCGCCAGGGCAGGCCGGACTTGGCCGTTGCCCACAGGTCCTGGAAGGCGGCTTCCGGCATGTCCGGATGGCGGACCATGTTGTGGTTCTTGCCAATCAGTTCATCGCGGGTGAAGCCGCTGATGTCTACGAACGCATCGTTGGCATAAGTGATGATGCCTTTGAGGTCGGTGCGGGAGACGAGGTAGGTATTGGCGGGAAAGGCAACTTCGCGCTGGGTGACGGGCTGATTATTTTTCATTATTTTTCGGGGGGGCGTGAGGCAGGCGGTTGAGGTTGACAGAGGGGTTGGGCAACTGTGCACTCTAGCGGAAAATAGCCATTCAAGGCTTCGGGTTTTTGAATAATCCTATTGTCATTCAATGGCTTGGGCCTCGGGCCCGGGTTGCTGACGGCGCGGTCAGAAAATGCCGAGCGCCAAACCGCTGGCCAGTGCCTCACCCAGTTCGCGACAGCGCGCCAGATCCTCGGGGGCGATGATCTTCGCCTGCAGGATGGCTTCCGGTGTCTGGGCATGAGTGCATACGATCAACGGCTCGGCAACGGCTTTCAGGCGCCAGCCGGTGGCGATGCGGGCGATCTGCCGGGCGGCGTTGCTGCCGTCGCTACCAGCGCAGATCAGGCTGGCATACGGACGGCCGTTGATGCGCTCGAGCGCAGCGTAATAGTTGCGGTCGAAAAAATCCTTGAGCAGGCCGGACATGGCACCGAGGTTTTCCGGCGTGACGAAGAGATAGCCATCGGCCGCCAGCACGTCCTCGGCGCCGGTGTCGGTGGCATGCAGCAGGCGCGTGCTCACCGCCATTTCGTCCGCGGCGCCGGCCGCCGCCGCACGCGCCATCTGCAGGCTGCCGCCGGTCTGCGAGTGATAGACGATGAGCAGGTTTTTCATGGCCAATGGAGCGCTGTCGGGTTATTCAATATGCGCGCCGGCGGCAGGCAGTGCAAGCGCCCGGGGCGGACGGTGGCGAAGGCGAAGTGATTTGGGTGATACTCGGCCTATGACATGCGTTCGTCGGCGCTCCATCCTGTTGCTCCTCTGCTCTCTGGCCGGGTTGTTGCCCGGGCCGGGGCAGGCTGCTGAGCGCGGCGTGTTGCGGGTGCTCGCCTGGCCGGGCTACGCCGACCCGGATGTCGTCCGCGGCTTCGAGCAGCGGCACAAGGTGCGCGTCGAGGTGACGCTGATCGATTCCGATGCGGCCTTGTGGCAGCGAATGAACGCCAGCGGCGGCACGGATTTTGATGTTTTTGCCGTGAATACGGCGGAGTTGCAGCGCTATATCGATGGTGGTCTGGCGCTGCCTGTCGATCCGGCGGCCATCACCAACAGCCGCCGGCAGTTGCCGCGCTTTCGCCAGGTCGAGGCGATTCCCGGCCTGGTGCGCGGCGGCCAGGTCTATGGCATTCCCTATACCTATGCCGAGATGGGGCTGATTTATGACCGCAGCCAGTTCGTGCGGCCGCCGGATTCGATCCAGGCGCTCTGGGATCCGGAATTGCGTGGCCGGGTCCTGGCCTATAACGGCGGCGTGCACAACTTTTCCCTGGCGCTGCTCGCCAGCGGCGCCGAGCAGCCCTTCCGCATCGCCACCGAGCAGTGGCGGCCGGCGGTTGAGCGGCTGATCGAGCTACGGCGCAATGTGCTCGGTTTCTATACGCAGCCGGAAGAGTCGGTCGACTTGTTTCGTCGCCATCGCGTTGCGCTGATGCTGGCCAATTACGGGACGCAGCAGTTGCGCCTGCTACGCGCCGCCGGGGCCGACGTCGGCTACGTGATTCCCCGCGAGGGGGCGCTGGCCTGGCTGGATTGCTGGGTGGTGGCACGCGGCGCCCGCGACCGGAAACTGGTCGAAGCCTGGCTGAATTACATGCTGGAGCCGGAGGTGAGCGGCCTGCTGGTCAGCCGTCAGGGCCTGGGCAGCACCATTGCCGAGTCGGCGGACAACCAGCCGCAGGACCGCCTGCGCTGGCTCGAGGCGGTCGAGGATGTCGGTCGGCGCGAGCGGTTGTGGGTGCGCGTGCTTTCCGGCGATCGCCTGGCCCGGGTGCTGGCGCCATGAAGCGGTCCGCCATCCGCCTCGGCCTGGGCGGCCGCTTCACCCTGCTGCTGGCGCTGATCGGCATGCTGGCTTCAGGTTTGACCGGCTATTACGCCTTTTCGACCAGTCGTTCGCTGCTCGTCACCGCCGCCGAACAGCGTCTGCTGACGGCGACCCATGTGCTGGTCCGCCAACTGGTGGTGACGCTGGAGGGGGTGGTGCGCGACGTTCGTCTGCTGGCCGGCCATCCGCTGGCCGCCGAGGCCCTGGCAGCGGCTGTGGCGGAGGAGCGGGGGCGGGCCGAAGCTGGTGTCGATGCGCTGTTCGCCGGCATGCTGGAGACGCGCCCGGAGTATTTCCAGATTCGCCTGATCTCGGCGGCCGACCACGGCCAGGAGCGGGTGCGCATCGATCGCGACGGCGACGGCATCGTCCGCGTGGCCGGCGACGACCGGCAGGAGAAGGGGCACTATCCCTACGTCTATGAAACGCTGCGCCAGCCCGCTGGCCGCATCTACATCTCGCCGCCGGCGATCAATCATGAGGAGGGGGCGCACGCCGGCCTGGACAAGCCGACCATGCAGATGGCGGTGCCGATCCGCGATGGCAACCGGGTGCTCGGGCTGGTCGTCATCAGCGTGGACATGAATCGCATCTTCCAGCAGCTGTCGGCGGAACTGCCGGACAATATTGCCTTCATGCTGAGCAATCGCGATGGTGATTTTCTGGTTCATCCGGATCCCGCCAAAGCCTTCGCCTTCGATCGCGGTCAGCGGGTGCAGGTGCAGAACGAGTTTCCGGCGACGGTCGCTCTGCTTGCCGGCGGCGCTAATGATCTGGTGACGGTCACCGATAGGCCTGGCCCGGAGCGGGCAGTAGCGGCTTTCGTCAGATATCGCTTCGGCGCTGAATATGAGCATCGCTCCTTCATTCTCGGTCTGTCGCAGCCGCTGGCCGATGTGCTGGCCGACAGCGATACGGTGGGTACGGCGACGGCACGCATCGTCCTTGCCTTCAGCCTGGTGTCCATTTTTCTGGCAATCCTGCTGGCGCGGGCAGTGATCCGGCCGCTCAACCAGATGCTGCGTTCGGTCGAACGCTTTTCCTCCGGTAAGGCGCGGACGCCGTTGCCGGTGCAGCGGCACGACGAGATCGGTGTCCTGGCGCGCAGCGTCGATTCACTGCAGCAACAGATCGATGGCCAGATGGCGGCGTTGCAGGAGAAGCAGCGCGAACTGGACCATCTGGCCAGCCACGACAGCCTGACCGGTCTGCCCAACCGCCGCCTGTTCCTCGACCGCCTGGCGCAGGCGCTGGCTCGCTCGCGGCGGAGCGGCGAACCGCTGGCGCTGCTCTTCATCGATCTCGATCACTTCAAGGAAATCAACGACCGCCTCGGTCACGGCGCCGGCGACGTCGTGCTGCGGGCTGTCGCCGAGCGCCTGGTGGCGGAAGTGCGCGAGATCGACACGGTGGCCCGCCTGGGTGGCGACGAGTTCATCATCCTGCTTGATGCCACCGGAGACCGGGCAGTGATTGCCAATATCGCCACGACCTTGCTCGCCGTGCTGGCCGATCCGGTCGCGGTTGCCGGCGAGTCCGTAGCCATCGGCGGCAGCATCGGCATCAGTTGCTATCCACGCGACGGTAGCAATGCGACGGAGATCATCGCCGCCGCCGATAAGGCCATGTACTGCGCCAAGCATGAAGGGCGCAACAACTTCCGCTTTGCTTCGGGCGAGGCCTGATTGGTGGCCGATTTGACTGCCGTGCGGCGCTACCGCGGCCGCTTCGCCCCGTCGCCGACCGGGCCCTTGCATTTCGGTTCGCTGGTCGCCGCCGTCGGCAGCTATCTTGATGCCCGCACGCAAGGCGGCGAGTGGCTGCTGCGCATGGAAGACGTGGACCGGCCGCGCAATGTGCCGGGTGCCGCCGAGCAGATACTGGCGACGCTCGAGGCCTTCGACTTCACCTGGGATGGTCCGGTGCTCTGGCAGAGCCAACGCGACGCGGCCTACGGTGAAGCGCTCGACTCCTTGCGTCGGGACGGACGGGCCTATCCCTGCGCCTGCTCGCGCAAGGAGATCGCCGATTCGGCGACGCGGCCGGCGGTCGACGGCGGGCTGGCCTATCCCGGCACCTGCCGTGACGGCCTGCCGCCGGGACGCGTCGAGCGCGCCTGGCGGCTGCGCGTCGAGACGGCCGAAACGGCCTTCGTCGACCGCCTGCAGGGACGGATGGCGCAGTTTCTCGAACACGACGTCGGTGACTTCGTCCTCCGTCGGGCCGATGGTCTTTTCGCCTATCAGCTGGCGGTGGTTGTCGACGATGCGGCGCAGGGCATCACCGACATTGTCCGCGGCGCCGACCTGCTCGACTCGACGCCGCGCCAGATCTGGCTGCAGCAGTGTTTGGGCTACTTGCAGCCACGCTATGCCCACCTGCCGGTGGCGGCCAATGCCTCCGGCGAGAAGTTGTCCAAGCAGACGCTGGCACCGGCGCTGGAGGCCGGCCGGGCGGCGGCGGAACTGGTCCGCGCCCTGCATTTTCTCGGTCAGCCGGCACCGGCAGAACTCGGCCGGGGGCGACCGGCCGATGTCTGGTCCTGGGCGCGCGAGCACTGGCAGTTCGCGGCCATTCCGCGCCAGCGGGCTATTTCGCTTCCGATGTGAGGCCGGGGGTTTCTTCGTCGGCCTGCCAGTGCTTGGGGCCGTACCCGGTGATGCCGACCAGAGCGCGCACGACGCCGTAGCTCAACCAGCGCAGGAAGCGCGAATGCCAGGGCAGATGCATCAGGTCTTCGCGGCGCGTTTCGCGGGCGCCGTCGCCCATGGCTGCCAGGATGCTGGCGCGTAACTGCCCGGCAAAGTCGCGGTCGCGGACAACCAGGTTGGCCTCCTTGGCCAGCAGCAGGCTGAACGGGTCGATATTGGAGGAACCGACGGTGGCCCACTCGCCGTCAATGACGGCAACCTTGGCATGCATGAAGCTTTTCTCGTACTCGAAGATGCGGATGCCCTGTTCCAGCACCAGGCTGTACAAGGCCTGGGTGGCGAAGCGCAGCAACTGGTGGTCGGTCTTGCCCTGCAGCATGATGGTGATCTTGACGCCGCGCTTGGCAGCGGCCTGCAAGGCAAGGCCGAAGCGCACGCCGGGCAGGAAATAGGCGTTGGCAATGAGGATTTCCTCGCGCGCCGCGGTGATGGCCTCGATGTAGGCATGCAGGATGTCGTTGCGGTGGCGGATGTTGTCGCGGATCAGGAAGGCGGCCCGCTGCGTGCCGGCCGGTTCGCCATGGGGCATGTCGGTCGCCGCCAGACGGAAGCGGCGCTTCAAATTGACCCAGGCGACGATCTCCCACATGCGCCGCACGGCATGGTGTACCTGGCAGAGGACCGGCCCCTCGACGAGGACCGCGTAATCGAAGCGCGGCCGCATATCTTCCGGGGCGTTGTTGTCGTCGACGATATTGATGCCGCCGACAAAAGCCAGGCGGCCGTCGATGACCACCAGCTTGCGATGCAGGCGGCGCAGACGGTGGCGGCGCATGTGGAAACGGCCGATCTCCGGCCGGTAAAGCATGGCGCGGACGCCGGCGGCGAGCAGCCTGGGCAGGAAGTCGGCGGCGAAATTGCGGCCGCCGAAACCATCGACGATGACATTGACCGTGACGCCACGCACGGCAGCGCGACAGAGGGCGCTGGTGACTTCGTGGCCGATCTCGTCGTCGGCGTAGATGTAGCTTTCCAGGAAGATTTCGCGACTGGCCGCCTCAATGGCGACGAGCAGGGCCGGGAAGTACTCGTTGCCCGAGTGCAGCAGCGTCAGGCGGTTGCCGGCCAGGTATTCAGTGGCCATGCCTTGCCAGGTGCGCCGAGAGGGCCGCGTGGTCGGAAATCTTCGACCACGGCAGGCCGTGGTGTACCTCGGTGCTTTCGACGCTGAAGCCGCGCACGTAGATGCGGTCGAGGCGGAACATCGGCATCGCCGCCGGGAAGCTGCGTACCGGCGGGCCGCCGAGATTGCAGAATACTTCCTGCATGCCGAGGCTCTGTTCGAGCAGCTTGCCGGCGCGGTTTCCCCAGTCGTTGAAGTCGCCGGCGATGATCAGCGGCGCGTTCGGATCGGCCATGTCCTTGAGATAGGCGGCCAGGGCTGCCAGCTGCTTGCGGCGCGAATAGCCGAATAGCGACAGGTGCACGCAGACGCAGTGTGCCGCCGGGCCTTCCGGGAGCTCAATCCGGCAATGCAGCAGGCCGCGTTTTTCGAACTGCAGATGGGTGACATCCTGGTTGTGCGAATGCAGGATGGGGAAACGCGACAGGATGGCGTTGCCGTGGTGGCCGTGGTCATAAATCATGTTGCAGCCGTAGGCCGAGGCCTGCCAGATGTCTTCAGCCAGGAATTCGTGCTGGGCGCCGGCCGGCCAGTTGCAGTGTTTCTCGGCGTGGCCGAGGTGCAGCCCCTGGACCTCCTGCAGAAAGACGATGTCCGGGTTCAGATGGCGCAGACGCTCGCGCAGCTCATGCACCATCATCCGCCGGTTGAATTGCGAAAAGCCCTTGTGGATGTTGAAGGTGGTGATGTGCAGCGCCGGTTTGCTCATGGCGGCTCAGGAAATGGCCAGCATGCGGTCAAGCGCCAGCTTGGCCAGCTTGGCCTCGTGCGGCGGTACCGAAATCTGGTTGACCACCTTGCCGTCGACCAGGTTTTCCAGCGTCCATGCCAGATGCTGCGGGTCGATGCGCTGCATCGTCGAGCACATGCAGATGGTAGTGGCCATGAACTGGACGATCTTGTTTTGCGGCAGCACTTCCTTGGCCAGGCGGTCGACCAGGTTGAGTTCGGTGCCGACCAGCCAGCGTGTGCCGGCTGGCGCTTCCTTGATGGTCTTGACGATGTGCTCGGTCGAACCGACGTAATCGGAGGCGGCACAGACCTCGAAATTACATTCCGGGTGGGCGATCACCAGGCCATCCGGGTACTTGGCGCGGAAGGCGTCGATATGCGACTTCTGGAACATCTGGTGCACCGAGCAGTGGCCCTTCCACAGCAGGATGCGCGCCTTCCTGATCTGTTCCGCCGTCAGGCCGCCCATTTCCAGGTCGGGGTCCCAGACGACCATCTCGTCCATTGCAATGCCCATGTTGTGACCGGTCCACCGACCGAGGTGCTGGTCGGGGAAGAACAGCAC
>DDWF01000034.1:16761-22846 GCA_002345845.1 Betaproteobacteria bacterium UBA2293
CCGAGTTGATGTAGGTGACCGGCGTCACCTCTTCCTCGACGTTCAGGACTTCGCCCAGCTCGCGCCAGCAACGCTCGACTTTGGCCAGATTGGCCATGTCGGCCATCGAACAGCCGGCGGCGAGGTCGGGCAGGATGGCCTTCTGGTGCGGCGCGGTCATGATGTCGGCGACCTCGGCCATGAAATGTACGCCGCAGAAGATGACGTATTCGGAATCGGTCTGTGAGGCCAGTCGCGACAGCTTCAGCGAATCGCCGGTCAGATCGGCGTGCTGGTAAACGTCGGCGCGCTGGTAGTGGTGGCAGAGGATCACGGCTTTCTTGCCAAGCTTGGCGCGGGCGACGCGGATGCGCTCCTGGCAGGCGTCGTCGGAAAGCGAGTTGAACGGGTCGAAGGAAATGGTCGCGGTTTGCATGCTGATCTCTGAAGGAGGCGGACTCTGTGGCCCGGCGTGAACAATTATCCCTGATGCCAGGGCAGGCCGGCCTGGCGCCAGCCACCGATCTTGTTGCGTTGGCCCTGGGCATCCTTGTCGCCCTCGAAGCCTTCCAGGATGTTGTAGCAGTCGCCGTAGCCGGCCTCGGTGGCGGCAGTGGCGGCGCCAATCGAACGGACGCCGCTGCGGCAGAGGAACATCACCAGGGCCTCGGGATCGACCTGGCGCTTCAGTTCGGCGACAAAATTCGGGTTGCGCCCGCCGCCCGGATACTGGTTCCACTCGATTTCGACAGCGCCGGGAACACGGCCGACCCAGTCCCATTCGGCGCGCGTGCGGACATCGACGATGCGGGCGCCGGGCGCCAGTTGCAGCAACTGGTAGGCTTCGCGCGGCGTCAGTTCGCCCTGGTACGGGCGCTCAAGGGCGCGGCCGCGGGTCTGGGCCAGGGTGAGGAGGTCGCTTAAGGTTCCCATAATGGTTGGCTGCTAGAATCGAAGTCCCACAGTATAGGGCAGAAGAAATGGCACGAGCAGACAGCGAACTGACGACGGCGGAGCGTTCCGGCGTTGCCCAGCGGGCCACCTGGGTCAGTGTCGCCGTCAATCTGGTGATGACCGTCGTCCAGCTGATCGTCGGCTGGCTGGCTCATTCGCAGTCGCTGATCGCCCACGGCCTGCATTCCTTCTCCGATCTGCTCTCCGACTTTCTCGTCATCTACGCCACCCGGCAGAGCGCCCATCCGGCCGATCAGGCGCATCCCTACGGTCATGCCCGCGTCGAGACAGCGGCGACGCTGGTTCTCGGGTTTTCGCTGGTGCTGATCGGCGGCGGCATTCTCTGGGAGTCGGGAATGCGTCTGCAGCATGTCGAGGCGCTGCCGGCCATCGAGATATCCGCCTTCTGGGTAGCGGTGGCCACGGTGCTGGCCAAGGAGGCCCTCTACCGCTACCTGATCGCTGTCGGCAAGCGCCTGCGCTCGCAACTGCTCATCGCCAACGCGCTGCATACGCGGGCCGATGCCGCCTCCGCCCTGGTTGTCGTCGTCGGCATTGGCGGCGCCTTGATCGGCTGGGGCTTTCTCGACCTGCTGGCGGCAGCGTTGATGGGTTTCATGATCCTGCGCATGGGGGCGGGGCTGGCCTGGGGAGCGATCAAGGAACTGATCGACACCGGTCTCGACGAGTCACGCGTCGAGGCGATCCGCGGCAGCCTGCTGGCGACGCCTGGCGTGCTCGGCCTGCACGAACTGCGGACGCGGCGCATGGCGCATCAGGCGCTGGTCGATGCACATGTGCTGGTCGATCCGCGGATCAGCGTTTCGGAGGGGCACCGCATTGCCGAGTCAGCGCGCGCCCGCGTCCTGCGCGAGCATCCGGAAGTGCTCGATGTGCTCGTCCATATCGATCCGGAAGATGATCTCGACATCGATCTGGCCAGCGTTGCCCGACTGCCCGGGCGCGCCGCCCTGCTCGCCGAGTTGACGCCACTGCTGAGCGGATTGCCCGAACCGCAACGGGTCATGCTGCACTATCTTAACGGCGGCATCGAGGTCGAGCTGTTTTTCGGCCATGCCGACTTCGCCGATGCCAGCGATCTGCAGCGGGCTGAGCGGACGCTGGCCGAGCGTTTGCAAACGCATCCGACAATTCGTTCAGCGCACGTCAATTGGCGTTTTGCACCATATTAGGGCGAAATTCCCCATTACGCACCAATAGCGTGCGCATAAAACTTGCGCGAGCCCGGCATCTCATTGTGGCAAAATGGAAAACCAGCTTCTTAACTGTTGGCACGCTTTCTGCTCAGCCGACTGCGTTGCGTTTTTTCATTCTCGCCGGAACCGCCGGCAACCTGTTTTCTTAGGAGACTCAAGCTCATGGCAACCCCGCAAGACGTGATCAAGATGATCAAGGAAAACGACGCCAAGTTCGTCGATTTCCGTTTCACCGATACCCGTGGCAAGGAACAGCACGTCACCGTGCCGGTCTCCGCCTTCGATGAAGACAAGTTCGAGAATGGCCACGCCTTCGACGGATCCTCGATCGCCGGCTGGAAGGGTATCCAGGCTTCCGACATGCAACTGATGCCGGATGCTGACACTGCCTACATCGATCCGTTCTTCGACGAAACCACCATCGTCCTCACCTGTGACGTCGTTGATCCCGCCGATGGCCGTGGTTACGATCGCGATCCGCGCTCCATCGCCAAGCGCGCCGAAGCCTATCTGAAGTCCAGCGGCATTGGCGATACCGCCTACTTTGGTCCGGAACCCGAATTCTTCATCTTCGACGGCGTCGAGTGGTCTGTCGACATGTCCGGCTGCAACCTGAAGATCCATTCTTCCGAAGCCGCCTGGAACTCCGGCGAGAAGAACGAAGGTATGGGTGCCACCGGTCACCGTCCGGGCGTCAAGGGCGGCTACTTCCCGGTGCCGCCGGTCGACAGCCTGCACGACATCCGTTCGGCCATGGTCCTGACCCTGGAAGCCCTGGGCGTGCCGGTCGAAGTGCATCACCACGAAGTGGCCAATGCCGGCCAGTGCGAAATCGGTACCGTCTTCAATACGTTGGTCAAGCGCGCCGACTGGACCCAGATCCTGAAGTACGTGGTGCACAACGTTTCGCACCAGTACGGCAAGACCGCCACCTTCATGCCGAAGCCGATCGTCGGCGACAACGGCTCGGGCATGCACGTGCACCAGTCGATCTGGAAGGACGGCAAGAACCTGTTCGCCGGCGACGGCTACGCTGGTCTGTCCGACCTGGCCCTGTTCTACATCGGCGGTATCATCAAGCACGCCAAGGCCCTGAACGCCATCACCAACCCGGGTACCAACTCCTACAAGCGTCTGGTTCCGCATTACGAGGCTCCGGTCAAGCTGGCTTACTCGGCCAAGAACCGTTCGGCTTCGATCCGCATCCCGCACGTTGCTTCGACCAAGGCCCGTCGTATCGAGACCCGCTTCCCGGATCCGATCGCCAACCCGTACCTGTGCTTCGCCGCGCTGCTGATGGCCGGTCTGGACGGCATCCAGAACAAGGTTCACCCGGGCGATCCGGCTGACAAGAACCTCTACGATCTGCCGCCGGAAGAAGATGCCAAGATCCCGACCGTCTGCGCTTCGCTGGAAGAAGCCCTGGCTGCGCTGGACAAGGATCGCGAGTTCCTGACCAAGGGCGGCGTTTTCTCCAACGACTGGATCGATGCCTACCTCAGCCTGAAGATGGACGAAGTCAACAAGGTGCGGATGACCACGCACCCGGTCGAATTCGAGCTGTACTACAGCTGCTGATCCTGACGGACACTGCGAAGGGCGGGGATTTCCCCGCCCTTTTTCTTTGCCTGTCCGACCAGCCGTTAACCGGGTACACTTCGCTCGTTGCAAGGAAGGATGACGATGACACGTATTGCGCTAGCTCTCCTGATCGGAGCCGCGAGTCTGCCGGCAGCGGCCCAGACCATCTACAAGTGCACTGATGACCAAGGCGGTACGTTGATTTCGACGACCCGTGCCAACAAGGACTGCAAGGCGGTGGTCAGCTCCCCGGAGACGACGGTGCCGGCGCCGCGCCCACGGGCGGCGGCCAACCCGACGCCAGCCAGTTTTCCGCGCGTCCAGGAAGACACCCAGAAGGCCCGTGACAACGACCGCCGGCACATCCTTGAGCAGGAACTGGCCGGCGAGCAGCGTAATCTTACCCAGGCCAAGCGCGAACTGGCCGAGCAGGAAGGCCTGCGTGGTCCCGCTGGCGCCGGCGGTATCGACCGGACGGCGCCGTACCGCGACCGCGTTGCCCAGCATGAACGCAACATCGTTGCCATCCAGAAAGAACTCAGCGGCTTGCGCTGACCGGCGCGCCGTGATTCCTGTCGCCCCCACCTTCCGATTCCGGACATGAACGTCACGCATGCCTCCTACGCCGGGCTCGATCTGCTGGCCTCGGCCGTGCTGCTGCTCGACGCTGGGCAATTGATCCGCTACATCAATCCGGCCGGCGAAAATCTGCTGGCGGTCAGTGGTCGGGCCATCACCGGGCGCACCCTGGCCGATGTCTGTACCTGTTCGACGACGCTGCAGGCGGCGCTCGACAACGGGTTGAACAACAACTGGGGCTACACCGGCCAGAATATCCAGCTCAAGCGCAGTGACGGCGAATTGCTGCACCTTAACTGCACGGTGACCCCGTTACGTCCGGACATCGCCGGTGGCATGCGTCTGCTGCTCGAACTGCAGCCGATCGAACACCATCTGGCGGCGACGCGCGAAGAGCGCCTGATCGAGCAGCAGCAGGCAAGCCGCGAGCTGATCCGCAACCTGGCCCACGAAATCAAGAATCCGCTTGGCGGCATCCGCGGTGCCGCGCAGTTGCTTGAACACGAACTCGCCAATCCGTCGCTGAAGGAATACACCCAGGTCATCATCAAGGAAGCCGACCGCCTGCAGGATCTGATGCAGCGCCTGCTGACGCCGCACCGGGCGATGCTGCCGACGACGGTGAATATCCACGAGATCCTGGAGCGTGTGCGCAGTCTGTTGACCGCCGAGTTTCCCGGTTCGCTGGCCATTGCCCGCGATTACGACACCAGCCTGCCGGAGCTGGTCGGTGATCGCGAGCAACTGATCCAGGCGGTGCTCAACATCGCCCGCAACGCCGCCCAGGCGATGAGCGGCGATGGTGAGATCGTGCTGCGTACGCGCGCCCTGCGTCAGGTGACGCTGGCCAAGAAGCGCTATCGCCTGGCCCTGGAAATCAAGGTCATCGACAACGGCCCGGGGATTCCCGAGGACATCCGTGAGCGCATGTTCTATCCGCTGGTGTCCGGCCGCGAAGGCGGCAGCGGATTGGGGCTGACCATTGCCCAGAACTTCATCCAGCATCATCACGGCACCATCGATTGTTCCAGTCGGCCGGGCAATACGGTATTCACGTTGCGCCTGCCGGTAGAACAGGCCTGAGTTTTGCTTGCCAATGGCTTGTCGCCACACACAGTGAATGAGCCAAAATAATATGAAACCGGTCTGGATCGTAGACGACGATCGTTCCATCCGCTGGGTCCTGGAAAAGACCCTGTCCCGCGAGGGCATCCCGTTCAAGAGTTTTGCTTCGGCCAGCGAGGCGATTTCCCAGCTGGAGCAGGGCGTCGAGCCGCCGCAGGTGCTGATGTCCGACATCCGCATGCCCGGCCAGTCCGGGCTGGAGCTGCTGCAGGAAGTGAAGACCCGCTTCCCGTCGGTGCCGGTCATCATCATGACGGCCTATTCCGATCTCGAAAGCGCCGTTGCCGCTTTCCAGGGCGGCGCTTTCGAATATCTGCCGAAGCCCTTCGATGTCGATCAGGCGGTCGAACTGATCCGGCGCGCGGTTGATGAGTCAATGCACCAGAGTGGTGCGATGGAAGAAGAGGGTCTGGTTCCGGAAATCCTCGGCCAGGCGCCGGCAATGCAGGAGGTCTTCCGCGCCATCGGCCGGCTGGCCCTGTCGCATGCGACGGTATTGATCACCGGCGAATCGGGTTCCGGCAAGGAACTGGTGGCGCGTGCCCTGCATCGGCACAGTCCGCGCTCCGACAAGCCGTTCATCGCCATCAATACGGCGGCGATTCCCAAGGATCTGCTGGAGTCGGAACTCTTCGGCCATGAGAAGGGGG
>DDWF01000175.1 GCA_002345845.1 Betaproteobacteria bacterium UBA2293
GCCAGAGCGTGCCGGTCGGCGTCGGCCAGCCAACCCTGCGCATTGATGGACTGACCGTGGGGGGTACGGCATAATGCCTAGTCCTTTGGTATCTGGAGTGGTTCGATGCGTGGAATATTCTTGCTGGCCGGCCTCTTCCTTGCCGCTCCGGTTTTTGCCCAGTCCAATGCTGCTCTGCAGGAGCGCCTGAAAGCCATCGGGTCCGACCCCGTCGCCCTGCGCGCGGCTGTTGACGGAGGCAAGAAGGTGACGTTCTTCTGTGCCAATTGTCATGGCGAGGACGGCATCAGCAAGACCCCTGACGTGCCTAACCTGGCTGGCCAGAACCCTGCCTATCTGCTTGAGCAGATTCGCAAGTTCGGTGCCGGCGAGCGCAAGGACCAGTTCATGCAGGGCCTGATCAAGGTACTCAAGGACGAAGAGCGCCTGCAGGTTGCCCACTACTACGCCAGCATGCCGGTCCCGCCGTCGAAGTCCAACCCGGCGCTGACGGCCCAGGGTAAGGTGCTGTTCGAAAAGCTCTGCGTTCGCTGTCATGGCGACAAGGCGCGCGGCGACGAGCTCTACCCGCGTCTCGCCGGGCAGAAGGTGCCCTACCTGCAGGTGACCATCCAGCGCTATCGCGACGGCACCGGCATCCGCAACAACCAGTTGATGGCCATCGCCACCTCGACGCTGAAGAACGAAGACATCACCGCCATCGCCAACTACCTGACGCAGCTGCCCTGACGCGCTGCGTCAACTTCCTCTGACATTGTTGATTCGCATCATGGTCTTGCGGTAAACGCCGCGGCTATTCTCCGGGCTCGCCATCAGCCAGCCCGGAGGCTTGCGTGAAATCCGTCCTGAGCGTCCTGCTCTCCCTGTTCCTAGTCACTGCCGGTGCCGATGCGCTGGCCCAGATCAGCGACATCAACGTCGCCATCAACAAGGCCGGTCGCCAGCGCATGCTGTCGCAGCGCATGGCCAAGGCCTATTTCCAGATCGGCCAGCAAGTCGACGTCGAACGCAGCCGCAAGGTGCTCGATAGCTCCATCGCCGCCTTCGACCGTCAGCTGGTCGAACTCAAGAACTACGCGCCGACGCCGGAAATCCGCGAAACCTACCTGAATCTGGAGAAATCCTGGCTGGCCTACAAGGACGTGCTGATCGGCACCACCCCGTCGCCGGAAAGCGGGCGCCGGGTACTGGCCATCTCCGAAGAGGTGCTGGCGCTGGCCCAACAGGGAACGGTCCAACTGGAAAAGAAATCCGGTTCCGTGGCCGGCTACCTGGTCAATATCTCCGGGCGCCAGCGCATGCTCTCGCAGCGCATGGCCAAGTTCTACCAGGCTGCCTCCTGGGGTGTTGCCGACGAGAAGAGTGCGGCGCATCTCGACAAAGCCCGCAAGGATTTTGCCGACGCCCTGCGCGAACTGGCAGCTGCCCAGGCCAACACCCAGCAGATCCGGGAAAGCCTGGAACTCGTCAAGCAGCAGTGGTTCTTCTTCGAAAACGCCCTCGGGCAGAAATCCGGTGCCGACAAGCGTCTGCAACTGGCCGTGGCAACCACCAGCGAACGCATCCTGGATGAAATGGAAGGCGTTGTCGGTCTCTACGAAAAGCTGCCCAAATAGCGCTCCCGGCGACATCATCGGTGCCCGCGCCGGGCGGAATTGCAGGTGCATCCGGTAGAATGGCAGGCTTTCAAGCATTCTTTGCCGGAACACGCCATGACGCCGCAGAACAAACCCAACACCGACGACGTTCGCATCAAGGAGATCAAGGAACTGGTCCCGCCGGCCCACGTCTTCCGCGAATACCCGGTATCGAACCGCGCCGCGCAGACCACCTATAATGCCCGGCAAGCCATCCACCGCATCCTGCACGGTGCCGACGACCGTCTGCTGGTCGTCATCGGTCCCTGTTCCATCCACGACTACGACGTCGCCATGGACTACGCCAAGCGCCTGGCCAAGGAAGCCGAAAAGTACCAGGAAGACCTCGTCGTCCTGATGCGCGTCTATTTTGAAAAGCCGCGCACCACCGTCGGCTGGAAGGGGCTGATCAATGATCCGCGGCTCGACAACACCTTCCGCATCAACGAAGGCATCCGCCTGGCCCGCCGCATCCTGCTCGAAATCAACGAGCTCGACCTGCCCTGCGCCACCGAATTCCTCGACACCATCACCCCGCAATACACCGCCGACCTGATAGCCTGGGGCGCCATCGGCGCCCGCACCACCGAATCGCAGGTGCACCGCGAACTGGCCTCCGGTCTCTCCTGCCCGGTCGGCTTCAAGAACGGCACCGACGGCAACATGCGCATCGCCGTCGATGCCATCCGCTCAGCCAATTCGCCGCACCACTTCCTGTCGGTGACCAAGACCGGCCACACCGCCATTGTCTCGACCATGGGCAACGAGGACTGTCACGTCATCCTGCGCGGCGGCAAGGAACCCAACTATGACGCCGCCAGCGTCGATGCCGCCTGCCAGGAAATCGCCAAGGCCGGCCTCGCCGCCCGGCTCATGGTCGACTTCTCCCACGGCAACAGCCGCAAGCAATTCAAGCTGCAGATGGAAGTCAGCGACAGCGTCGCCGCCCAGTTGGCCGCCGGTGAGGAGCGTATCGTCGGCGTCATGGTTGAATCGCACCTCGTTGAAGGGCGCCAGGATCTGCTGCCGGAAAAGGAGCTGACCTACGGTCAAAGCATCACCGATGCTTGCATCAACTGGGACGACAGCCTCAAGGTGCTGGAACAACTGGCCACCGCCGTCCGCGCCCGGCGGGTGGCTGAAGCGGCGGAGTAAGGCCGCAAGTCTAGCCTTTGCCGCAGGCTGCGTATCAGGCAGATTCTGAAGAAAGTCTCGCCTGATACGAGGCCCGTCAGTAGGGAGGACCCTGAATTGGGGCCTATGATCCCCACGCTGGGGAACGTAAGTGGTTTGCTCAGGTCAGCCGGTCGGAAATTGCGCGATGTCCGGAATTCAGCACTCTCCCTCGATAGCCGCTTTATCCTCGCCTACGATGCGGCTCACTCCCTCGCAGTGGCGGCCCAGCAAGAATTTCGTCCTGGCTTACTTTTTTCGACGACGATAAAGTCTCCCTCCACAAGACTTTGGCGGCTCAAGATGTACCGGCACCAGATTGCCCGGGATGCCCATGACAACGTACTATCGTTGGCCTGTCCGTCAACTAGTGGAGCCCCCCATGCATCTGCCAGGAATACATTGGCCACTTGAAGCCAACACCATTCGCAAGAACTCCCTTGCCAACACCTTTGGCATGGTCCGCAACGGCGGCAAGCGTGCGCACCAGGGCTGGGATCTTCGCGCCTATCCAGGAACCCGATGCTTTGCCATTGCCGATGGCGAAATCGTTTTTGTTGGCTGGCGCGGCGACTACGGGAGAATCATCATTCTGCAATTCAGGCATGGGGGGCGAACACTGTTTGCAACCTACGCTCATCTCTCCATGTCGCTCGTTACAACCGGGGAGCGGGTAACAGCTGGCTACTGGATAGGGCTAGCAGGCAATACAGGAAACGCCGAATCGATGACCGGAGAAGATCATCACCTCCACTTCGAGGTCAGGACGATAGTTCATCCGGGGCAGGGGTTGGCCGGGCGTATCGATCCACGGGAGGTTTATGGTGTCGTTCCGCTTGGCGCGAGCTATTACGACACCCGCCCCGCCATGGCTCAGCAAATGGAATCCAAGGCCCCCGGACTCAAGATCCATGGAATGAATGTGCTATGAGCTTCAAGATACTGATCCTTCAGGCTTGCACACTCGGCGCACTAAGCATGCCGCTACTGGCCGGGACAACGTCTGGCGAGCTGGATCAGACGCTGATTGGCCAGGAATGGGGTGAAAACACGAACACGCATGTGTTGCTTGATCACTGCACCTATCAAAAACGATTCGATCTGCAGCGAAAGCAAAAGCAACTACAAGGATTAAGCACACATTCCCTGATCTGCGATGGCCATTACGTAATTGTGTTCACAGTGGCTGAGGCTGGAGGCGGTAGCCGCATTCTCGACGCGCTGACCTTGCCCAGTCTCCAGCGCGGCGAGAGTCTGTTGCACCCAGGAGAGTGCGAGCTGGGGGGTAACAACGACACCGATTTCTATGCAGTTGCCCGTTTCGGACGACGCGAAAGCGTCAATCAAAAAACAGGGCTGCGAGCAGCCTGGGTTCCCGATCCGGAAGCGGGGAAAATTCGTCCGCTATCCCCACGTAATGTTGTGTGCTGGCGGCCAGTCCAGCCTTAAAGGTTGGGTTCGTCGGGTGGGGCTCGTGTGAATTTCCAAGCGCCTGTCCGGCTGTCACGATCGCTTATGGCTCCTCGGCAGAGTAATTTCTTTCCAGTGCCGGTCTAGTCTCACGCTGTGAGACTCAAGTGGCTCAAAGTGGCGCAAACCAACCACTGGAGTCCGCCATGTCCAACAGCTATTTCCCTGATCGCATCGTTTTCTTCGCCCTCGTCTTTGCCGCGTTGATCGCCAATCTGCCGTGGTGAACGGCCTTTTGGCGGGTAGTCCTAAGAACGGCAGCCGGCTATGATGCTGGCAAAACAATCGGGGGCGGCATGACCAAATCGGAACGGTTCGGCATCATTGAACGCATGCTGCTATCCCGGCACGCGGTGAGCTTCGCCGAAATGCAGCAACGCCTCGAAGTCTCGCGTGCCACGTTGCATCGCGATCTGCGCGATCTCAAGGAACGCATGCAGGTACCCATCGTTTGCGACCGTGATACCGGCCTTTACCGGATCGATGGCAGCGTCGAACGCTACGAACTCCCCGGCGTCTGGTTCTCGGCCGGTGAAATCCACGCCTTGCTCAGCATGCAGCAACTGCTCGCCGCCTTCGACACCGGCGGTCTGCTCGCCGAACACGTCGGACCACTACGCCAGCGTCTGCTTGGCATGCTCGAAAGCACAACCGACTCCGCCGACGACATCGCCCGCCGCATCCGCATCCTCAGCGCCGCCGCCCGCCACTACGCACCGCAACACTTCCAGCACATCGCCGCCGCCCTCATGGAACGCCGTCGGCTCAGCATCGAATACGTCGCCCGCAGCAAGGGCGACACCAGCCAGCGCGAAATCTCGCCGCAACGCCTGACCCATTACCGCGACAACTGGTATCTCGACGCCTGGTGCCACCTGCGCGACGAACTGCGTAGTTTTGCGGTCGACGCCATCAAAACGGTAAAAACCATAGACGCCGTCGCCCAGGAAATCCCCGAAGCCGAGCTCGACGCCGCGCTGGGCGCCGGCTACGGCATCTTCGCCGGCACCCAAGTGCAATGGGCGACGCTCCTCTTCACCCCCGAACGCGCCCGCTGGGTCGCCGCCGAACACTGGCACCCGGAGCAGGAAGGCGTGTTTCTCGACGATGGCAGCTACCAGTTGCGCCTGCCTTACAGCAACGATCCGGAGTTGATCATGGATGTTTTGAAATACGGGCCGGATTGCCAGGTGGTGGCGCCGGCGGGGTTGCGGGAGAAGGTGGTGGGATTGTTGAAAGCGGCGGTGGAGAGGTATGGGGATGAGTGAGGAACGGGACTTTGAGCACACCGATTTCTTGGCGCACATCAGGAACGACAACGGGCACCTGATTGCGCATCGGCTGGAGGATCACCTGATTGATGTTTCGGTGTTGGCCGCCGATTTCGCTGCTGAATTCGGCGCAGCGCCCTGGGCTGCGCTGGCTGGCGTCTGGCACGATCTGGGCAAATATCGCGAGGGATTTCAGCGCTACATCCGGCAGTGCGGTGATCCGGATGCACATATCGAAGGCCGCGTCGCAGGTCCGGAGAAAACCCACTCGGCTGCCGGCGCCTTGTGGGCGCAGCAGTATCTGGCCGAGGTGGACAAACGTTCCGGCCCGGTCGTGGCGCGCGTGCTGGCTTATCTGATTGCCGGCCATCACGCCGGGTTGGATAACTGGTTTGGCGGCTTGCATGAGCGGTTCAATCGCGAAGATGCGGTACGAGAAGGGCGCGATGCGCTGGCCGTGGCGATTCCCGCAGCCATCCTCAAGCCGTCCGCCAGTCTGCCCGACCTGAACGCGATCCGCACCGATCAGAAAGACAACATTCCCGGGCGTTTCGCGCTGTGGGTGCGCATGCTGTTTTCCTGCTTGGTCGATGCCGATTTTCTCGATACCGAGAGATTCATGTCGCAGGGCAAGGCTGAGGCGCGTAGCGGTTTCATGCCCGTCGACGGCTTGGAAAAGCGCTTGGCCGAACGTCTGGCGCTGATGGCGCAGGAGGTTGCAGCGCGCGGCGAGGCCGGGAGCCAGGTCAATCTGAAACGCGCCGAAGTGCTGCGGGCCTGCCTCGCCAAGGCCGAGTTGCCGCCCGGCGTATTTAGCCTGACGGTGCCGACCGGCGGCGGCAAAACGCTGTCCAGCCTGGCTTTTGCGTTACGGCATGCGGTGCGCCACGGCAAACGCCGGGTCATCTACGCGATTCCCTACACCAGCATCATCGAGCAGACGGCGGGTATCTTCCGCAGCATCTTCGGCGACGAAAACGTCATCGAGCACCACAGCAATGTCGAGGTGGACGACAAGCAGGAAACCGCCCGTTCCCGTCTGGCCTGCGAAAACTGGGATGCGCCGCTGATCGTCACGACCAACGTGCAGTTGCTGGAAAGTCTGTTCGCCAGCCGTACTTCGCGCTGCCGCAAGCTGCACAACCTGGTCGGCAGCATCATCGTGCTTGACGAGGCGCAATTGCTGCCGGTGCCCTACCTGCAACCGGTGGTCGACGTGCTGCGCCTGCTGGTCAAGGATTACGGCGTCACGCTGGTGCTGTGCACCGCCACCCAGCCGACGCTGGAAAGCCGGAACGGTTTCGACCAGGCCCGCCAACTGCGCGGCTTCGCGGCCGGCGAAATCCGTGAAATTGTCGATGACGTGGCCGGGCTGTACGGCGCGCTGGAGCGGGTCAAGGTCCATCTGCCGGCCGACCTGAAAACGCCTTGCAACTGGGAGCAACTGGCGCCGCAAATCGCCGGGCACGATGCCGTGCTCGCCGTCGTCGGCCGCCGCGCCGATGCCCGCGAACTCTACACGCGGGTCAAGGCCGAAGACCGCGCCGGCCTGTGGCATTTGTCGGGCCTGATGTGCGCCCAGCACCGTAGCGACACCATTGCCGACATCAAGCAGGCCTTGGCGGCAAGACGGCAGGCACTGGTCGCTGGACAAAACCTGGCGCCGATCCGGGTGATCAGCACGCAACTGGTCGAAGCCGGCGTCGATATCGACTTCCCCGTCGTCTATCGCGCCCTGGCCGGGCTGGACTCCATCGCCCAGGCCGCCGGCCGTTGCAACCGCGAGGGGCGGCTGGACAAGGGTGAAGTGCATGTCTTCGTGCCGCCCAAACCGGCGCCGCCGGGATTGCTGCGCATGGCTGAACAGGCAACACGCATCCTCTGGGAAGCCTTGTCGCCCGAGGCCGATCCGATGGGCGTCGAGCGCTTCGCGGACTTTTTCCGCCGGCTCTATGGCGACGCCAATCTCGATGCAAAAGATGTCTGCAATTTGCTGCGCGTTGGCCAGATTGGCGACGTCAATTTCCGCACTGCCGCCGAGCGCTTCCGCCTGATCGACGAAGCCGAAGGCGCCACGGTCTTCGTTCGCTACAAGCGCAACGCGGACGACGACGCCGTCGACGTGTTGCTGAACACCCTGAAAAAGGAAGGCCCGCAGCGCTGGCTGCTGCGCAAGCTGCAACGCTACGGCGTCAGCATCTACCAGCGCGACCTGCAACGACTGGAAGGGCTGGGCGATATCGAACCGCTGGGCGGCGATTTTCCGGGGCTGTACGTGCAGTCATTCGGCAACGATGTGCTTTATGACCGGGTACTGGGTATCAATGTGGATGGTGCGCCGGGTGATCCGGGAATCCTGACATGCTGAAAAACAACAAGCCATCCGGGTTTTTCCGGGAGTCTGGCGATTTTTTAAAACCCTTTAAAAGAGTTCTGTCGATGAAATCAGGATCATTGCATTCGTTGAATATCTGGAGCGATGTAATTGAACAGCCTGATAGGACTTTTGCACGAACTGCGATTGATGAAGGATCAGCCTTCTCATCGTTTTTACGCGGTATGGCTTCTGATTTTGTTGTTCATAGGTAGAGGTTTCGTATTGATCGTTTTGATACTCGGTGGAGGTCTCGTGATCAAGCCGGCGTTAGTGATGGGCTTGCTGTCACGCTTCTTCTGAAAGAAAGGAGTTGAGCTTGGATAAGTTCTGTCTTGAAGTATCAGGTGACTTCGCCTGCTTCACCCGACCGGAAATGAAGGTCGAGCGGGTTTCCTACGACGTGATCACGCCATCGGCGGCGCGTTCGGTGTTCGAGGCTATTTTGTGGAAGCCGGCGATTCGCTGGGAGGTACGCCGCATCGAGGTTTTGAAGCCGATCAAATGGATCAGCGTGCGGCGTAACGAGGTGTCGGCCAAGGCTTCGGTGCGCAATGCCCAGACGGCGATGAATGCCGGGCAGGGCAATCTGGCGCTGTACATTGAGGACGACCGCCAGCAACGGGCCGGGCTGTTTCTGCGCGATGTGGCTTATCGCCTGCATGCCGAACTGCTGCCGGTTGGCGACGATGCGCGGGCGAATCCGGCCAAGTACCGGGAAATGTTTCAGCGCCGGGCCGAGAAAGGGCAGTGTGTCAATCAGCCCTATCTCGGTTGCCGCGAATTCGCCGCCCGTTTCCGACTGGTCACCGATCCGGCCAGCGAGGCGCCCTCCCTGGCCGAAAGCCGCGACCTGGGCTGGATGCTCTACGACATGGATTTTGCTGCGGTCAACGACCCGAAACCACGCTTTTTCCGGGCCGATCTGCAAAACGGGGTCATCGACCTGACGCAAGCGCAGGTGACGGCATGATCCTGCAAGCCCTTTACGACTACTACCAGCGCAAGGCCGCCGATCCCGACCCGGCTCGCCGTCTGCCGGCCTTCGGGCTGGAGGACAAGGAAATTCCCTTCATCGTCGAGTTGACCGCCGAAGGCCGGCCGCTCGGCATCACGGATACCCGCCAAGGCGATGGCAAGAAGAAACAGGCCCGGCGTTACCAGGTGCCCAAAGGTGTCAAACGTTCCTCTGGCGTGGCGGCCAACCTGTTGTGGGATACCGCTGAATACGCCCTGGGCGTCGATACCAAGGGTAAACCGGAACGAGTGGCCGAGCAGCATGCGGCTTTTCGCCAACGGATTGCGGAATTGCCCGAAGCGGCCCGTTCAGATGCGGGTCTTAAAGCTCTGGACAATTTTTACGCCAACTTCGGACAAGCGGCCTTGGCCGTCGATCCAGCCTGGCCCGAAATCGTCGAAGCCAATCCGGTTGTTACTTTCCGGCTGCATAACGATGGCGACTTGATATGCCAGCGCCCGGCGGTCATTGCCGGACGGCGCGATGAGGTCGAAGAAGGCGGCAAACCGGCTTTCTGCCTGGTGACCGGCCAGGCGGCATCCGCCGAACGTCTGCATACGGTGATCAAGGGCGTCTGGGGCGCCCAAAGCTCCGGTGCCACAATGGTTTCCTTCAACCTCGACGCCTTCGCCTCCTACAACAAGGAGCAGGGCGACAACGCACCGGTCAGCCCGCTGGCGGCCTTTGCCTACACCACGGCGCTCAATCACCTGCTCGACCGCAATTCCCGCCAGCGCATCCAGGTCGGCGATGCCTCGACGGTGTTCTGGGCGCAGAAGGACGATGCCGAGATTGAGGAAGGTTTCGCCGCTATTTTCGGCGAGCGCGACGATCCCGATGCTCGGGCCGAGCAGGTGCGCGCTCTGCTTGGTGCCGTGCAATCTGGGCAGTTCGACGGTGGCCGGGGCGACAAGCTGTTTTACGTGCTGGGCTTGGCGCCCAACGCGGCGCGGGTTTCCGTCCGCTTCTGGCACGCCGCACCGCTGCACGAAATTGCCCGCCAGATCAGGCAATGGTTCGCCGATCTGAAAGTCGTGCGCAGCGCGAAGGACCCGGAATACCCGAGCCTCTTCCGCCTGCTCGCCGCCTGTGCCCAGCAGGGCAAGGCCGACAACATTCCACCCAACCTGGGCGGCGACATCATGCGGGCGATTCTTTCCGGTAGCCCGTTTCCGGCCACCTGGCTCAATGCGGCGGTATTGCGCTGCCGCGCCGAACAGAACGTCACCTACCTGCGGGCTGCCGCCATCAAGGCCAGCCTCAATCGTTTGCAACGCTTTCAACCGAATCAATCTCTCGACAAGGAGTTGTCCGACATGCTCGACTTAGAGAACACCAGCCCGGCCTACCGGCTGGGGCGCCTGTTCGCGGCACTGGAAAAAATCCAGGAAGAAGCCAGCCCCGGCCTCAACGCGACCATTCGCGAGCGCTATTACGGCGCCGCATCCAGCACGCCGGTGGCGGTTTTCACTACCTTGCTGCGCCTCAAGAACCACCATCTGGCGAAGCTCACCAATCGTGGCCGCGCCGTCAATTTCGAGCGCCTGCTCGGCGAAATCATGGGCGGCCTGAACGATTTCCCGAAACATCTGAGCCTACCCGAGCAAGGGCGCTTTGCCCTCGGCTACTACCACCAGCGCCAAGACTTTTTCAGCAAATCCGAATCCAGCCAATCCATGCAATCCACCCAGGGAGAATCCAAATGAGCCTGAACAACCGCTACGACTTCGTTCTTGTTTTTGATGTGCGCGACGGCAACCCCAATGGCGACCCGGATGCTGGCAATCTGCCGCGTCTCGATGCCGAATCGGGCCACGGGCTGGTGACGGATGTTTCCTTGAAGCGCAAGGTGCGTAATTTCGTCGGCTTGGTGAAGGGAGAAACGCCGCCCTTCGACATCTACGTGAAGGAAAAGGCGGTTCTCAATCAGGCGCACGAAAAGGCCTATATCGCGATTGGCGCCGAAGAAGAACTCAAGGGCGACAAGAAGCGCAAAGGCAGCGGCGATACCGTGGACAAGGCGCGGCAATGGATGTGCGCCAATTTCTTCGACGTGCGCACCTTCGGCGCTGTCATGTCGCTGGGCACGAACTGCGGCCAGGTGCGCGGCCCGGTGCAACTGACCTTCGCCCGTTCGGTCGATCCGATCATCGCTCAGGAACATTCGATTACACGCATGGCGGTAGCGACCGAAGCCGAGGCCGAGAAGCAGCAAGGCGACAATCGCACCATGGGCCGCAAGCACACCGTTCCTTACGGCATTTACGTTGCCCACGGCTTTGTGTCGTCTTTCCTCGCCAAGCAGACGGGATTCAGCGAATTGGACCTCGATTTGCTCTGGCAGGCGCTGGAGCAGATGTTCGAGCACGACCGCTCGGCGGCGCGTGGCGAAATGGCGACGCGCGGGCTATACGTCTTCAAACACGATTCGGAACTGGGCAACGCGCATGCGCACTCGCTTTTCGACCGCATCAAGATCAAGCGCAAGGACGATGTGGACGTGCCGCGCAGCTTTGGCGATTACGAGGTCAGCGTTGATGAGGCCGCTTTGCCGGCTGGGGTAACGCTGATCAAGCGGGTGTAAGCGCTCCGTCAGCGCCGCCCGGTCCAATATCCAAACCGGCGGCGCTGGTGGGCGACGGCTTGGATGCTGATGGTGTCAGCGGAAAGCCGGTAAATGAGAGAGTAGGGGAAATGCTTGAAAGTCAGCGCGCGCAGTCGCTTCGAGACGGCCTTGCCGATTTCCGGGTGTTCGATCAGTCGTTGGCGCGTTTGCAGGGCATCTTGCAGAAAAGCTTCCGCGACCCTCTCACTCGCATGGTCAGCGTAGTAATCGACGGCTGCGTCGAGTTCGGCTTGTGCCGATTTGAGAAAAACGGCCTTCATGCCGCCCGGCGGTTGGCAAGACGGGCACGCGCCTGGGCAATCGCCTCGTCGAAGTCGATGGTTTCCATTTCGCCACGGTCGAACGCATCGGCGCGCCGTTCGGCTTCCGCGACCCAGGTGGCCAGAATTTCGTCGTCTTCATCAAGGCTGACCAGCAGGCGTTCTGCCAGTTTTGCGCGTTCCGCCGGCGCCAGTTGTAGGGCGGCGGCTTCGATATCTTCAAGGGGGGAATTGATCATGGTGCTTACCTCCAGTCATCCTTCGGCAATGCTAACCGAAGCAAGTTGCCAAAGCCATTGGCGGGATTGAGCGATGACGACCGAACTCCTTGATCCCATTCCCCTTTCCGCGCTCCAGCACTGGGCCTACTGCCCGCGCCAGTGCGCGTTGATCCACGTCGAGCAGGTGTTTGAAGAGAATATCTTCACCCAGCGTGGTCAGGCCTTACACACGCGGGTGGATGACCCTGGTTTCGAGTTGCGCGCCGGTTTGCGAATCGAGCGGGCCTTGCCGCTTTTTTGCGACCGGCTCGGGTTGGTCGGCAAGGCGGATGTGGTCGAGTTCCTGCCAGATGGCACGCCATATCCGGTGGAATACAAACATGGCTCGCGCCATAAGCGAGCCGACATTGCGGCTTGCGACGATCTGCAACTGTCGGCGCAGGCAATTTGCCTGGAAGAGATGTTCGGCAAGCCGGTGCCGGAAGGCGCTTTGTACTACGCCTCGTCGCGTCGGCGGCGCGTTGTTGCGATCAACGCCGAGCTGAGGGAAAAAGTCGTATCGACTGCAACTGCCATTCGGCAGCTGCTGCAATCCGGCGAAATGCCACCGCCGCTTTATGACGATCACTGCCGCGCCTGTTCCTTGCGCGACCTGTGCCAGCCGGAAGCCCTGGCGCCGACGCCGGAACACGCGGCGGTTCGGCATTCCCTGTTCGAAGTGGATGATTGACATGCAACTGCTCAACACGCTGTACGTGACGACGCCCGAGAGTTACATCCATCTCGACAACGAAACCCTGCGCGTCGAGGTCGACAAGGAAACGCGGCTGCGCGTGCCGCTGCATCACCTGAGCGCCGTCGTCTGCTTCGGCCATGTTTCGGTGTCGCTGCCGCTGATGCACAAGCTGGCGGACAGCGGCATCAGCCTGGTTTTGCTCGATACGCACGGGCGTTTCAAGGCGCGGCTGGAAGGGCCGGTTTCGGGCAATGTGCTGCTGCGCCAGGCGCAGCATCAGTTGGCCGGCGACCCGGCTTTCGCCCTGAACGTGGCACGCAACTGTATCGCCGGTAAAGTACGCAATTGTCGGCAGGTCTTGCTGCGCGGCGCGCGCGAGGCCAAGGCGGAGGAGGATGCGGCGATACTGACACGCTGCGCAGCCGATCTGGCGGCGGCCTTGCGGGCACTGCCGGGGGCTGGTGATGCCGATACCTTGCGCGGTGTCGAGGGCGAAGCGGCGCGCCAGTATTTCGCCGCGCTCAATGCGCTGATCCGCAGTTCAGCGCGGGAAAGCTTCCGCATGGACGGCCGCAGCCGCCGCCCGCCACGGGACCGGATCAACGCCTTGCTGTCCTTCGTCTATTCACTGCTGATGAACGATTGCCGCTCGGCCGTCGAAGCCTGTGGGCTCGATCCGCAGATTGGTTTTCTGCATGTCGTGCGGCCGGGCCGGGCGGCGCTGGCGCTGGACCTGATGGAAGAATTCCGTGCTTTTGCTGATCGGCTGGTGCTTTCTCTGATCAATCGCGGCCAGATCGACGCCAGCGATTTTGTCGAACGCGAGGGCGGCGCCGTGCTGCTCGAAGGCGATGCGCGCAAGACGGTGCTGGTTGCCTACCAGGAGCGCAAGCAGGAAAACCTGACCCATCCGCTGCTCAGCGAAACCGTCCCCTTCGGCCTGCTGCCGCATCTCCAGGCCCGCCTGCTAGCGCGCACGCTACGCGGCGACACGGCCGAATATCTGCCTTACCTAGTGCGCTGATCATGCTGGTCATCGTCTGCTACGACGTTAACACCGAAACCCGCGAAGGCCGCCGACGCCTCCGGCGCGTTGCCAAACTCTGCGAAAGCGTCGGCCAGCGGGTGCAGAAATCGGTCTTCGAATGTCTGGTAGACCGCGCCCGCTTCGAGGCGCTGGAACGCGACCTGGTTGCCGAGATCAAGGACGGAGAAGACAACCTGCGCTTCTACCGCATCGCTGAACTCAAAGGCTACGAAGTCCGCGAACACGGCTGTTTTCGCACCACCGACTTCGACGCGCCGCTCATCCTGTGAGCTTGCGCGAACCTCAAGTGCACATGAATTCCCCGGTAGGTTCGCGCGCTGCGCTGTTGCCTGATTTGATGCGGCTTTCCAGGGGAAGCGCTGTTCGCGTAAGATGATTTTTGCTCAGGAGTAAAGAGGTTCGCGCAATGCGGGCTTTTTGTTCTGACGCTTCCGGTAGTTACGGGAGATGAGCATCGCCTCCCGGAAACGGGAGGCGTGGATTGAAACAACTGGCTGCCGGACAAGATTCGCGAGATGGCCGGGCATCGCCTCCCGGAAACGGGAGGCGTGGATTGAAACCTAGATGCCTTCGCGGAGTGGCTGCAAGGGCCAAGCATCGCCTCCCGGAAACGGGAGGCGTGGATTGAAACGTCAATTTCCGCCGCCGGCACTCGCGTGTACTTGGGCATCGCCTCCCGGAAACGGGAGGCGTGGATTGAAACCGCGAAGAGTTCGACGGCATCAAGATCGGATCAGGCATCGCCTCCCGGAAACGGGAGGCGTGGATTGAAACCTGCGACAGTGACGGCAGGCCGAAGTCCAGGCTGAGCATCGCCTCCCGGAAACGGGAGGCGTGGATTGAAACTTGTCTCCCGGCCAGAAGCTGACCCACTGATCGAGCATCGCCTCCCGGAAACGGGAGGCGTGGATTGAAACCATGCCAATCCCACCCATTCCACCCGGCCCGGCCGGCATCGCCTCCCGGAAACGGGAGGCGTGGATTGAAACAACAACATCCCGGCGTCGATCCGGGTTCCGCTGTTGCATCGCCTCCCGGAAACGGGAGGCGTGGATTGAAACGAGTACCCGCAACGCGACAAGCCGTTTGCCGAGGGCATCGCCTCCCGGAAACGGGAGGCGTGGATTGAAACCTGCATGCTCTGCGGCGGGTGTTTCCAGTTTCGGGTGCATCGCCTCCCGGAAACGGGAGGCGTGGATTGAAACCTTATCGAAATGCCAGAGTTCGCCGACTTTCGGCGCATCGCCTCCCGGAAACGGGAGGCGTGGATTGAAACGACAAATAAAGAACAGGCCGACGATATAAAGCGAGCATCGCCTCCCGGAAACGGGAGGCGTGGATTGAAACATATTCCGTCGCTGCGCCCTTGTCGATCCGCACCAGGGCATCGCCTCCCGGAAACGGGAGGCGTGGATTGAAACGGGCCGGAACAGCGGCTCGCCGGCCTGCTGGAACGCATCGCCTCCCGGAAACGGGAGGCGTGGATTGAAACTTCTCGGCAGCGGCGATTGCCTCGGCGTAAGTCGCGCATCGCCTCCCGGAAACGGGAGGCGTGGATTGAAACAACCGGGCCCGTGAATATGCCCGCGAGTCGCTGCAGCATCGCCTCCCGGAAACGGGAGGCGTGGATTGAAACACCTTCGACTCAGGCGTCGACAGCGCGCCCGCCATCGCATCGCCTCCCGGAAACGGGAGGCGTGGATTGAAACAATCCTCTGGCATGCAAGTCGCTGCCGCCGGCGGCGCATCGCCTCCCGGAAACGGGAGGCGTGGATTGAAACTGATAGACCTGTGACATCGTTCGACCAAGGGCCAGGCATCGCCTCCCGGAAACGGGAGGCGTGGATTGAAACGTTGATGGTCATCCAGCCCTGACTGCCAGGGCCGCGCATCGCCTCCCGGAAACGGGATGAGTTGGTAGCGGGCCATGGGGCTGCAGGGCATCGCCTCCCGGAAACGGGAGGCGTGGATTGAAACTCATCGTCATGGATAATATTCGCGCCCGTTACGGCATCGCCTCCCGGAAACGGGAGGCGTGGATTGAAACACGAGCGAGACGAGGGCGGCGGCCGCCGCCGTGGCGCATCGCCTCCCGGAAACGGGAGGCGTGGATTGAAACCAATGGCACGTAAAACCATGCGCGAACTGTCGCGCCTGCATCGCCTCCCGGAAACGGGAGGCGTGGATTGAAACCACTCGATCAGATGACCGCCCAGCGTGCCGCCGTGGCATCGCCTCCCGGAAACGGGAGGCGTGGATTGAAACTTCGACCAGCTCGGCGATGCGTTTCTTGCTGTCGGGCATCGCCTCCCGGAAACGGGA
>DDWF01000076.1:0-35813 GCA_002345845.1 Betaproteobacteria bacterium UBA2293
TCGACACCCCGGCTGACGGCGAATTCCGCATGTATTCCGGCGGCACGACGATGGACGAAGTCAAGGATGCACCGAACGCCTACACGACCATCCTGCTGCAGCCGACGCAACTGGAAAAGACGAAGAAGTTCGTCGAAAACACGTGGAACCACGAAGTGCCGAAGCTCAACATCCCGATGGGTGTCGAGTGGACCGACGAATTCCTGATGAAGGTTTCCGAAGTCACCGGCCAGCCGATCCCGGCCTCGCTGGAACTGGAACGCGGTCGCTGCATGGACTTGATCTCCGACAGCCACGCCTGGCTGCACGGCAAGAAGTTCGCCATCTACGGCGACCCGGACTTCGTCCTGGGCATGGTCAAGGTCCTGCTCGAAGTTGGCGCCGAGCCGACGCACATCCTGTCGCACAACGCCACCAAGCGTTGGGTCAAGATCGTGCAGAAGCTGCTCGACTCCAGCCCGTTCGGCGTCAATGGCAAGGTCTATGCCGGCAACGACCTGTGGCACATGCGCAGCCTGTGCTTCACGGACAAGCCGGACTTCCTGATCGGCAACTCCTACGGCAAGTACATCCAGCGCGACACCCGCTACAAGGGTGAAGAGTTCGAAGTACCGCTGATCCGTATCGGCTTCCCGATCTTCGACCGTCACCACATGCACCGCGCCACGACCCTGGGCTACGAAGGCATGATGTCCGTGGTCACCCAACTGACGAACGCCGTCCTTGAGCAACTCGACAAGGAAACGATCGGCATGGGCACCACCGACTACAACTTCGACCTGGTTCGCTAAACCGGATCACCGGCGGGCAACGGGGGCAACCCCGCGGTCCGCCGGTCCTGCAGGAGCGTCAAATGGCAAACATCATGATCCAGCATGGCCCCAGCGGCGGGCTGGTTTTTTACCTTCCGAAGCGGGATCTGGAAGCCTCCATCGAGTCCATCGAATTCGACACCCCGGAAAAATGGGGCGGCGAACTGAAGCTGGACAATGGCGGCACCTACTACATCGATCCGATCGCCAAGCCGCCGCGCCTGCCGATTTCCCTGCGCGCCAAGCGTCTTGGTGCCGCTGAGGACTAAGTTTGTTGAACCTGACCGCCCAGCCAGCCGCTCATTTGCAAACTGCGGCCAGCGAAGGCGGAAATAAAGGAGAGCATCATGGCAATGAAGATTGATCCCGACATGTGCACCGCCTGCGGTGATTGCAAGCCGGTCTGCCCGACCAAGGCGATCAGCTCCGGCAAGATCTTCTTCAAGATCGACGCTGCGACCTGTACGGAATGCGATGGCCACAACGATTCCCCGCTGTGTGTCGACGTCTGCCCGTCCGGCTGCATCTCAGCAGCCTGAGTCTTGAGCCGAGTGCCGGCGCAGTCACCAGGCTGCCCGGCATTCCACTGAAGACTTACCGAGGAGCCCCATCATGTCCGAAACCCCCGTCGCCTCCCGCGAAGCCGCCCTGCGCATCGCCCTTGCCGCCCGCGCCCTGAACGGTCTGGATGTCCGCGCCCTGGTCGGGGCGCTGATCGAGAAGCTCGAAGCCCCGCTGACCGAGAGCAAGCTCGGCACGCTGACCGTCGAAGACCTGCGCGTCATCCTCGCCGGTGATTTCGCCGAACAGGGCTGCCATGTCGGCGTCGAAGCCGAAGCCCTCAAGGAAGCCATCCGCCTGCTCTGGGGCCAGGGTATGGACAATAGCGACTTCCCCGCCATCGAAGCCTATGCCGAGGGCGACATGCCCGGTTCGCTGCGCGTCGCCGTCGCTGCCAACCGCGGCGAGAATCTCGACGGGCACTTCGGCTCCTGCGAACGCTTCCTGATCTATCAGGCCAGCCCGAGCGAAGTCCGCCTGATCGGCGTGCGCAGCACGGTCGAAGCCGATGCCGCGGAAGACAAGAATGCCGCCCGCTCGGCGCTGATCAACGACTGCCAGATCGTTTATGTGCAGTCGATTGGCGGCCCGGCCGCGGCCAAAGTGGTCCGCGCTGGCGTCCATCCGGTCAAGAAGCCGGCCGGCGGCAGCGCCCGCGAAGCCCTGGCCGAACTGCAGCAGCGACTGTCCAGCCCGCCGCCCTGGCTGGCCCAGATCATGGGCGTACCATCGGCCTCGCTGGCCCGCTTCGAGGAAGAACTGGAAACCGGAGAAGCGGCATGATCACCCCGACCCAGCTCGTTCAGGTCGCCGAGGCGACCCAGCTTGATGCGCGCGTCGCCTCGCTGCGCCAGCGCTTTCCCAACCTGCATTTCAGCGAATGCAGCGAAGACGACGTGTCGCCGCGCTACACACCGGCGCTCAGCGTTTCCGGCTACGACCTGTTCCTGATCAGCGGCGCCACCGGGCATTGCCTGGAACTGACCAACGACGCCGCCGGCGCCACCGGCATTCTGGTTGCCGCCAAGGTCGATGACGAGTGAACCGGTAAATCGGCAGGCCGGCGTCGGCAAGCTCGGGCTCTGCTCCGGCTGCAGCTTCTATCCGGATTTCCTCAACGGCGGCCGCTGCCAGCCCGGCGACGCCTGCATCCGCGCGCACAGCGGCCGGCAGATCGACCGCTTCCTGCGCCAGAACAAGGAACTGGCGACGGAATACCTGGCCGACATCTTCTGGGAGCGGCGCGCCATCGCCACCCGCTACGCCCCGGTCGAGGCCATCTTTGCCCTCAAATCCGATCCCGACGAAGTGGTACGCCGCGTCGTCGCCACCCGCCTGCCGGTCGAGCAACTGATCACGATGATCGGCGACCCCGACCGCGAGGTGCGCCTGTCGGTCGCCGCCCGCCTGCCGGAAGCGCAGTTGATCCAGCTGATCCACGACCCGGATTACCTGATCCGTGCCACCGTCGCCCGCCGTCTGCCACACGGCCAATTGGCCAAACTGACCAAGGATCCCGAACGCGAGGTGCGCAAGGTCGTCGCCGGCCGCCTGCCGGCCTTCGCCCTGCACATGCTGGCTGAGGATGGCGAACCGGAAGTCCGCGCCATCGTCGCCGAACGCGCCCTGCCCGGCCTGGCTGCCGCCCTGCTGCAGGACAGCGAGTGGTGGGTGCGCCTGGCGGCGGTTGGCAACGCGCCGCTCGAGTTCCTGTCGGCACTGGCCGACGACCCGGAAGCCGAGGTCCGCGAAGCCGTCGCCCAGCGCCTGGCTACCGAGAAAACTGCCTGACAACAAGGAAACACCGATGAAAGACACCCTGGCCTGGTCGGAGTATTGCAAGTCGCTGGCCCCCGCCGTCGTCGAAACCTGCGCCCGGGTTCCCGTCAGCTCCGGCCCCGGCGCCCTGGTCAAGACCCTCGGTCAGGCCCTGCCCGACTGGAAGTTCCGCCATGCGCTCAGTCGCGGCGGCTGGTATCGCCTGGGCGGTATCGTCGACGCCAATGGCCAGCACCTGACCGACAATCTGGAAGCCTGGGTCGAAACCGAACTCGACGATCGCGACGGCGATCTCGCCCACCTGGCCGAGGATTTTGCCGGAAAAAAGCTGTTCGCCACCCGCCTGGTCGGCCAGACGCACTATCTGGTCGCTTCGGCCGGCGACGGTAGCGACGACTTCCTGCAACTGGAGATCGAAGACCTGCAGGAAATGCGCGTGCACCAGCTGTTCGCCAATGAGCCGTCGTCCATCGAGGAACTGGTCGATCCACGCGGCGGCAGCGACTCACCGCAACCGATCGGCCTGCCCTATTACGCCTTCCGCCGCATCCAGCACGTCGGTGCCTTCCTCAAGCGCATGCTTGCCCAGAAGCCGGAGCCGGCGGCCATCCATCGCATGGTCACCGACTGGTCGAAGAGCAGCGCCGCCAACACCAGCGACTTCTACAATCACTGGGTGATCGCCACCCGCGAACATCTCGACCGCTACCATCAGCCGGTCTTTCGCGCCCAGCCGATTGCCACCCTGGCCGGCGAGCCGCCCGAATTCAGTGCCGCCGCCGGTTGTTCAGGCCTCAAGCTGCACGATGCCCTGAGCCATTTCGACCGCGGTGCCGGCTATCCAATGGCCTGGTACTTCCACATGCTGACCACCAAGGCGGTGCCGCACTGGGTTGCCCAGAGCGTTGTCGAGGACGCCCTGGCCGGCTTTGCCTATCTGCCGCAGCGCGACGTGGACGTCGTCCGCGGCTGGCTGCATCGGCCGTATTCGGTTTAACTGCTGCCCGGCTTCAACATCGCGTCCGGCTGCAGCCAGCGCTCGGCCTCCTCCGCCGTCAGATAGCCGAGGGCCAGCGCCGCTGCACGCAGCGTGCTGCCCTCATGGTGGGCGCGCTTGGCGATTTCCGCCGCCTTGTCGTAGCCGATATGCGGCACCAGGGCGGTGACCAGCATCAGCGAGCGCTCCAGGTGTTCGGCGATGCGTTCCAGTCGCGGTTCGATGCCGCGGGCGCAATGTTCCTCGAAGGCAGCCATGCCATCAGCCAGCAGGCGGATGCTCTGCAACAGGTTGTGGGCAATCAGCGGCTTGTAGACATTCAGTTCGAAATTACCGGCGGCGCCGCCGAAGCTCACGGCGACATCATTGGCCATGACCTGGGCGCAGAGCATGGTCAGCGCCTCGCACTGGGTCGGATTGACCTTGCCGGGNNGGCATGATCGAGCTGCCCGGCTCGTTTTCCGGAATGCTGATCTCGCCGAGCCCGGAGCGCGGCCCGGAAGCCAGCCAGCGGACATCGTTGGCGATCTTGTTGAGGGCCACGGCCAGTGTCTTCAGCGCCCCGTGCACGGCCACCGGGCCGTCATGCGCGGCCAGTGCCGCGAACTTGTTGTCGGCGCTGCAGAACGGCAGTTGGCTGCTACGCGCCAGAGCGGCGGCGACCCGCGTGCCAAACTCCGGGTGGGTGTTGAGTCCGGTGCCGACTGCGGTGCCGCCGATGGCCAGCGGATAGAGCAGCGGCAGCATGGCCTCGATGACCGTCCGCGCCTGGCCGAGTTGCGCGACATAGCCGGAGAATTCCTGGCCCAGCGTCAACGGCGTCGCGTCCTGCAGGTGGGTACGGCCGATCTTGACGATGCCGGCGAAGTCGGCGGCCTTGTCGGCCAGCGTCGCCTGCAGGCGGGCCAGCGCCGGCAGCAGCCGGCGGCGGATGGCCAAGGCGGCAGCGACGTGGATGGCCGTGGGAAAAACATCGTTGGACGACTGGCCGAGATTGACCTCGTCGTTGGCATGCACCAGTCGCTGCAGACCGCGTTCGCCGCCGAGCAGTTCGGAGGCGCGGTTGGCCAGCACCTCATTGACATTCATGTTGCTCTGCGTGCCGGAGCCGGTCTGCCAGACGGCCAGCGGGAATTCGTCGGGATGGCTACCGGCCAGCACCTCACCGGCGGCAGCGGCGATCGCTGCCGCCTTGTCGGCCGGCAACAGGCCGAGTTCGCCATTGACCATCGCTGCCGCCTGCTTGACCTCGGCCAGCGCATGAATCAGTTCCGTCGCCAGGCGCTCCGTCGAGATGGCGAAATGTTCAAGCGAACGCTGTGTCTGGGCGCCCCATAGACGGGCAGCCGGTACCTCGATGACGCCGAAGGAATCGCGCTCGCTGCGGGTACTCGCGGGTGTTGCCGGGTCGTCTGCCATGTCTGCCTCCTCGGTATGCATCTTCATCATAGTGGCGATTGGCTGAGATGCAGCCGGCAGATGCGGGTCAGCTCAGCGGCCAGAACAGCGGGATGAGCAGACTGGCGAGTAGCCAGGTCAGCAGGTTCATCGGGATGCCCATGCGGGCGAAGTCGGCGAAACGGTAATTGCCGGCGCTATAGACGAGGGTGTTGGTCTGGTAGCCGATCGGCGTGGCGAAGCTGCAACTGGCAGCGAACATGACGCCAACGACGAAGGGCCGCGGGTCGACGCCGAGTTGTTCGGCAACACCGATGACCACCGGCGTAAACAACACGGCGATGGCGTTGTTGCTGACGAATTCGGTGGCGATCGAGGTCAGCAGGATGACCAGCGACAGCATCAGCCAGGGCGACAGGCCATCGCCAAGGACGACCAGTTGCCTGGCCAGCAGGTCGGCCAGACCGGAGTTTTTCATGGCGATGCTGATCGCCAGCATGCCGAAGATCAGGATCAGAATCGGCCATTCGATAGCCTTGTAGGCTTCGTCGGCGCGGATGCAGCCGGTGGCGACGACGATGGCGGCGCCGATCAGCGCCAGGCCTTCGATGGGCATGACGTTGAAGGCAGCCAGCAGCATGACGCCGGCGATGGTGGCCAGGGCGATCGGCGCCTTGGCCTGGCGATTGGTCACCTGCCGACCTTCGGTGATGGCGAACAGGTCGCCGTTGTCGCAGAAACGCTTGATCTGCGCTGGCGTGCCCTCGACCAGCAGCACGTCGCCGACCTGCAACTGGAAGTCGTCGCCGATCTGGGCAAAGGAAGCATCGCGGCGATGCACGGCGATCAGGTGGATGCCGTAGCGGGCAAGCAGGTCGAGGTCGCGGATCGGGCGCAGCACGTAGCGCGAAGTCTGGCCGACGATGGCCTCGACCATGACCACGTCGCGCCGGCGCAGCGTCTCCAGGTCGTGCTGGCCGGCCTGTACCTGCAAGCCGACCAGGTCGGTGCTGCGCAACTCCATCATGGCGCTGCTGCGGCTGTGCACGACGATGCGGTCACCGGCCTCGATGCGCGTCGCCGGATCCGGGTTGGCAATTTCGTTCTCGCCGCGGCACAGGTTGAGCACCTGGATGACGCCGTTGGCCAGCTTGCTTTCTTTCAGCGTCTTGCCGATCAGGTGCGAGTCCTCGGGCACGAACAGTTCGGTCATGAACAGCCGGTCGCCGCTGCCGGTGAATTGCTGGGTCAGGGTTTCGCGCACCGGCAGCAGGCGCTGGGCGAACAAGGCCATGAAGGCGCAGCCGGCGAGCGCCATGATGATCGCCGGAGCGCTGATCTCGAACATGGAAAAAGGGGCCAGGCCATGCGCCCGGGCGACACCATCGACGAGGATGTTGGTCGAGGTGCCGACCATGGTGATCAGGCCGCCAAGAATGGTGGCGTAGGAGAGCGGGATCAGCAGCCGCGACGGGGCGATGTTGTAGCGACCGGCCATGGCGATCACCGCCGGAATCATCACCATGACCACCGGCGTGTTGTTGATGAAGGGCGACACCAGCAGACCGACCAGCAGCAAGGCCAGCAACAAGCGCCGCTCGCTCTGCCCGGCCATGGCGCCCAGCCAGTCGCCGAGACGATCGACACAGCCGGTTCTCGACAGGGCACCGCTGATGATGAACAGGCAGGCAATGGTGATCGGCGCGCTGTTGCTGAAGACGCCGGTCACCTCCTTGGCCGACAGCAGACCCAGCGCCAGCAGCAAGGCCACGGCCGCCATCACCGCCACGTCCGGCTTCAGCCATTCGCGCACGAAGGCGGCGAACAGGCCGATCAGGACGATACCGACAGCGGCGGCATGCAGGTGTTGCGGGAGCGACATCGATGGGCACGTAGGTGGGCAGGGAAAAGCGAAGGATAGTATCCCGCGCAGATAATCCAAAAGAATGAATTATTTGTTTCTTATTGCCAATCGATATAACAATTTCCCGACAACACCGTCGTCATTCAGGCGCCCGAACGGACGATGAAAACCCGCGGATCGTCGGCGAAGTCTTCCAGCAGGCAACGCACCCGCTCCTGCCACAAGCTGCCGAAAAGCCGCCGGGCGGCCTCGTCGGCCTGGCCGCTCAGACATTGCCGGAGCAAGTCCGGCATCGCCGGGTCAGCCGGAATGTGGCTGACATCGCAGGCTGCATCGACCGAACGCCCGTCATCCAGGCGCGTCAGGCGCAGCTCGAGGGGAATCCCGACACCGTAGGCCAGCAGGTTGCGCCGGCGGAACTGACCGGCAATACCCTTGAAGCCGCCGTCGCCGGCGGCGCCGGTAAGCAGCGTGACGACGCTGGCGATGACACCGGTGACGCCCTCGTCGCCGGCCTTCGCCAGGTCCACCCGGATGCCACCACGACAAGGCAGCTCGTCGCCGTAGAGGGCGGCCAGCGCCAGGCGGCTCATGTTCCAGGCCGCGGCGACGGTGGGACAGGAGTGCCCGGCCAGCCGGACGGCATCGAGATAGCGGTAGTCGAGCACACCGTCGTCGTTGACGCCAAGGAACTGGGCGAGCGGATCGCGCAGGCGGATGACCGGCAAGCGGTCGAAGAAGGCTGGATAGTTCACTCTTTCACCTCGCCGTCGCCGACATCGATACCCCAGTCGCCCCAGGTGTACCAGTCGTCGCCGAGCAGTTCGGCCGGATGCTGGGTGCGCCCGGAGCCGTTGCCGCATTGCAGGTCATTCGTTGGACAATAACGATCACAACCCCAGCAGGTACGCTCTGGATGCTTGGGATTCAGGGGGAATTTCTTCGCCATTTCCGGCGATTTGAAGGACGTAGGATTGCTGCTCATGACTCCGGCCGCGTTTGACTGGGACAGTTGCAGCTTAGGCCAGACGGCGGCAGCCGTCATTGATCTCGCTCACGAAGTGCCGGCCGCGGCTTCGCGTCGGGCCGGCCGAACCCTTAAACTAAGGTTTTTCGCCACCGCTGCACGAAGGAATTGCTCATGAAGGTCTACGGGATCAGGAATTGCGACACGATGAAGAAGGCCATGAACTGGCTGGACGAAAACGGCATCACCTACGAATTCATCGACTACAAGAAGGCCGGCGTCGCCGCCGCCGGACTGCCCGACTGGAACCAGCGCGCTGGCTGGGAAACCCTGCTCAACCGGCGCGGCCTGATGTGGAAGAAACTGAGCGAGGCCGAACGGGCGGACGTGGACGAGGCCAAGGCGCTGCTACTGATGGCGCAATACCCGGCGCTGATCAAGCGGCCGGTGCTCGACACCGGCAAGCAGCTGCTCGTCGGCTTCAGCCCGGAAAACTATGCGGAGAAACTGAAATGAGCGACAGCTACGTTCGCCGCTTCCTCTTCGAGGGCCTCGACATTCGCGGCGCCATCGTTCATCTCGGCGATGCCTGGCAACAGATGCAGGCCGGTCGCGATTATCAGCCGACCGTTGCCCAGTTGCTCGGCGAAACCGCCGCCGTCACCGCCCTGATTGCCGGCCAGCTCAAGCAGCCCGGTCGCCTGACCCTGCAGTTGCGAGGCAACGGTCCGGTTCAGCTACTGGTCATGGACTGCAATGAACAACTGCAGATGCGCGGCATGGCGCGCAGCAATCCGGTCGTCCTGCCGGCACCGGTACCCGAGCTGCTCGGCGCCCACCAGGGCGGCCAGTTGCTGATGAGCCTGGACATGCCCGATGCCCGCCAGCCCTACCAGAGTTTCGTGCCCATGGTCGGCGACAGCATCGCCGGCATCTTCGAGCATTACCTCGAACAATCGGAACAGCAGCCCTCACGACTCTTTGCCTCGGCCAGTCCGCGGGCTGCGGCCTGCCTGTTCCTGCAGAAGATGCCGGAAGCCGACGCCCGCGACGCCGATGGCTGGCATCGCATCAGCCAGCTGGCGGCCACCGTCAAGGCCGGCGAACTGCTCGAACTCGACACCGAAACCCTGCTCAGCCGACTGTTCCACGAAGAGATGGCGGCGCACGGCGTGCGTGTCTACGATGCGCAACCGGTCTGCTACCACTGCCCCGAGGATTGGGACAAGATTCGCGACATGATCCGCGCCCTCGGCCAGCAAGATGCCGAGACCATCGTCGCCGAGCACGGCGAAATTCTCATCCGCGACGACATCTGCAACCGCGAATACCGCTTCTCACCAGCCGACGTCGCCGCCCTCTTCGCCCAGGCGGCCAGTCAGCCGCTGCACTGAGCCACAAGCGACCGGCTCAGGGCCGATAGACCAGCTCGACACGGCGCATCGTCTTGCGGCATTCGGCGGTGTTGCAGCCGGCCACCATCTTTTCCCGCCCCACCGGATAGCGTTGCATCTGGCGGGCCGGTACGCCCAGGCGGCGCAGTGCGGCAAACACCGCATCGACCCGGCCCTGGGCGATGGCCAGTTTGTAGGAACGGCTGCCCTGGTCGTCCGTATGGCCGACCAGGATGAGCACCAGACGTGGATCAGCCTTCAGGCGTTCGGCGTACGGCCGCAATTTGTTGCGCTCGGCCGCTTCGATCTCGATCGAACCGGCCAGGAAGAAGATGTTTTCAGCAGCCAGCGGCGGGGCCACGGCAACGGCTGATGGCGCCGGCGGCCGCTTCGCTTCCGCCCGTGTCTCCGCCGCCGGTGCCGGCTCCTCTTCCACCGGTGTCACCGACGGCCGGCCGGCGCAGGCGGCGAGCAGGCAGGCCGCCAAGCAGATCAACAGGCGCTTATGCATCGCGCCGCCGCTCGCTGTCGTCGGGGCCGAGCATGTCGGCCAGCGGGGTTTCGGCGTAACCATCGACCTTGCCGGGCAGATGGCGGATCAATTCATCAAGATTGATATTCAATGTTTTCAGCACCACTGCCGGCAGATTGGCCAGCGCTTCCGGGAGGATCCCTTCGGCCGGCCCCGGCAGGGCTGCCAGCGCTGCCCGGCCCTCCTCGGTCAGGACCAGACCGACCCGCCGCTGATCGCGGCCATTTCGCTGTTTGGTGACGCAGCCACGGGCCACCAGCTTGTCCACCATCAGACTGCAGGTGGACTGGTGGATGCCCATGCGGACAGCAAGATCGCCGATACCGATGGCCGGATTGCGCTCGACCTCCTGCAGTAGCCACATCCAGGAACCGGGCATGCCGCAGCGCTCCTCGACGAGACGGAAATACTGGCGCAGGGAACCGAAGATCTGCCGGAATTGCTGCAGCACTTCCAGGGCAAGCAGCGAAGATGAGTTGTGGGGAGCGGGTTGCAAGGTTTTTCCTGGGCGCGCCGGTTGCGCGAAAACGAAGCGTCAATTATATTGCCAAGCAATGTAGCCGCGAACACTTCTGTTCACTGGCTCATTCCTTTTCGACGAGGATTTGGGGGGCATGCCCCCCTTTTTTTATGATCAACTCGATCCAGCTTTTCGGCCTGATCCTGCTCGGCGGCCTTGCTGCCGGCGAAATCGCCAGGCGACTGCTGTCCCTGCCGAGAACCACCGGTTACGTGCTGTTTGGCCTGCTGGCCGGACAGAGCGGCGCCAACTGGATCACCCCGTTGCACATCGAATCGGCCCAATTGTTCAGCGACCTGGCCCTCGGCCTGATCCTCTTCGAACTGGGCTATCTGGTTCCTGGCGTCGACCGCGGCGAAGCCCGGCGACGGCTCTTCGCCGGCCTGGCCATCTCGCTCGCCCCCGGCCTGCTCATGCTGCTGCTCTTCCTGCTGCTCGGCTTTTCCTTCGCTGCATCGCTGTTTGCCGCCGCCCTCTGCCTAGCCACCTCGGCCGCCATCACCATCGCTACCTGCAGCGATATCGGCGCCCGCGGCGAGCGAACCGGCCTGTTGTACACCATGGTCACCGCTAACGGTTGCACCGCCTTCGCCCTCGTCGCCCTGCTCACCCCCTTCCTCGATGACACAGTCAGTGGCGGCATTCTCACCCGCACCGGCCTGGCGCTCGGCAGCATCCTGCTGTCCCTGGTGCTCGGCGCCCTGTGCGCCGCCATCGTCATGATTGGCGCCCGCCGCCTGGAACGCCAGGCGGAACATCATCACCTGCTGATCCTCGGCAGTATCGTTTTCGGCGTCGGCAGCGCCCTCTTTCTCGAGCTTTCGGTGTTTCTGCCAATGCTCATCTTCGGCTTCCTGGTGCGCGTCATGGACCGTCAACAACAGGTGATCGGCATCCGTATCGCCAGCGATGCCCGCGTTTTTCTCGTCGTCACCTTCGTTCTTGCCGGGGCCGCGCTCGACATCGCCCACCTCGGCAATTACTGGCTGGAGGCCCTGCTCGTCGTCTTCGTCCGCCTGGCCGGCCAACTGGCGGTGACGCTGCTGGCGGCCCGCCATCTTGGCCTGCAGCCGCGCGAAGGCGCCCTGCTCGCCGTCGGGCTGCAACCGATGTCCAGTGTCGCTCTGGTGCTGCTGGCCAACACGCAGATGCTATATTCCGAACTCGACCCCAAGCTGGTCGGCATGTTGCTGGCGACCCTGCTGCTCATGCAGTTGCTCGGACCATTCGCCACACAGACCGCCATCAAGGGTTTTGGTGAAGCCACACGCCTCAACCTCGGCCGGACCGCCAGCACGGCAAACGGCCCTCATGGAGGAGCAGCGTCATGAGCAAGCGTCCGTTACGTATCGGCCTCTCGGCCCGCATCTACCATCCACTGCCAGGTGCCACCGGCATCCAGTCGAAATCGCTGCAGTACCTGGAGCAATCGGTGGCCCACTGGGTGATGTCGCGGGAAGTGATGGTCTTCATGATCCCGTCGGTCAGCGGCGACGGCATGGTCCATCGCAGCAGCATCCGCCTCTCCGATTATCCGCAATACCTCGACGGCCTGGTGCTGCAAGGCGGTGCCGACATCAGCCCGCAGTCCTATGGCGAAGAGCCGGGGCATCCCGACTGGGCCGGCGACCGCCTGCGCGATGCCTACGAGATGGAACTGCTGCACGAGTTCATGGAGGCCGGCAAGCCGGTGCTCGGCATCTGCCGTGGCCTGCAACTGATCAATGTGGCACTGGGTGGAACCCTCTATCAGGACATCGAGTCTCAGTACGAGACACCGGCGGTTCACCTGCATGCCGACTATGATCGCCATGCCCACCAGATTATCTGGGATGCCGATTCAGGACTGGCCCGGCTCTACCCTGAGCGGTCGACGGGCGGCGTCATCTCGATCCACCATCAGGCCATCCGTGCCCTCGGTCGCGGCCTGAAGGTCGAGGCACGCAGCCAGGATGACGGCCTGATTGAGGCCATCCGGCTCGAAGGCCGGCCCTATGTCCTCGGCCTGCAGTGGCATCCGGAGTTTCATCCACCGGGCAGCCCCGACCTGCTCGACTGCACGCCGATTCTCGACGAATTCCTCGGCGCCGCTCGCGGTCGCCGCTGGTAGTACCCGGCGGCACCCGCAGGAAGGTGTCGCTTCTTCAACCCCAACGGATCGCCGCAGGCTGATCCCATCCTTGAGGTGGCTATCGAAAAACGCCATTCGCAATTCGCAGCATAGGGAGTAAAACCATGATCAAAGTTGGACTGATTGGCTATGGCAAGGCGGGAGCAGCTGTCGCCCGCGTCATTGATGCCGATGAACGTTTCGAGTTGTGCTGGATCGCCCGGCGCAGCGCCTGCCCCACCGACACCGGCCACCCGGTGACCGGCCTGGCCGCGGATTCCTTTCCCGCCTGGCTGGATCAACATCCGGTCGATGCCGTGATCGACTTTTCCGACGCTGAGGCAGTGCTCATCTACGGCGAAGCGATCCGCCGACGCGGAGTCGCCCTGGTCAGCGCCATTTCATCCTACCCGGAGACAACGCTGGCCTACATTCGCGAGCTGGGCAAAGACATCCGGGTCATGTCCTCGCCGAACATCACTCTCGGCATCAATTTCCTGATGTTCGCCGCACGCATGCTGCGGCGCATCGCCCCCTTTGCCGATGTCGAGATCCTCGAGCAGCATTTCCGCGACAAGCCCGAAGTTTCCGGTACCGCGCGCAAGATTGCCGAAAATCTCGATGTCGACCATGAACGCATCACCTCGCTGCGTCTGGGCGGTATCGTCGGCCATCATGAGGTGATTTTCGGTTTCCCCTTCCAGACCGTGCGCCTGATTCACGACTCGATCCGCCGCGAGGCATTCGGCACCGGTGCCGCCTTCGCCCTCAACGAGCTGCTGAAATATCCGCCCGGCCTCTATAGCTACGACGACCTGCTGCTCAACCTGATTCGCCAGGACCTGAACGGCAGTCTCGCCCCCGCCCATGCCTGAATCGCTGGCCGGCCTGCCGCGCGCCGCCTGGGACTGGCTGCTCGACCGCCTGTTCTTCCTGCCGCCTTTCCCCGAGCAGATCGACTCGCTGGCCTTGTTCAGCCTGCTGCTCGTCGTCGGCCTGCTGATCGGCGAGTGGCTGCACGCCCGCGCCGGCTGGCCGAAGGTGATCGGCTACGTGCTGGCCGGTACGCTGTTCGGACCCTCATTGCTCGGCTGGATCACTATCGAAGGCCTGGCCCAGGCCAGGCCAGTGGCCGATGCGGCGCTCGGCCTGCTGATGATGGAGGTCGGGCGCCGGCTCGACCTCGGCTGGATCCTGCGCAACCGCGACCTGCTGCGCAGCACGCTTGCCGACATCGGCCTGTCCTTCCTGCTGATCTTCCTCTTCGCCTTCTATACGGTCGGCCTGTCGCCCGCCTGGTCGGCCGCCACCGCTGCCGTCACCATGGCCTCGGCACCGGCCGTGGTGCTGCTGGCCATCGAAGAGTCGAAGGCCCAGGGCCAAGTCACCGAACGCATCATCCTGCACACGGCAATCGCCGCCGCCGCTTCCTTCGTCGCCTTCACCATCGTGCTCGGTGTCGTCCATGCCGAGCACAGCGAAAACTGGCTCAATGCCCTCGTCCATCCGCTCTGGGTCGCCGGCGGCTCACTGCTCGTCGCCGGCCTCGGTGCCAGCCTCGCCCTGGCCATCGCCCGCCTGCTGCCGAAAGCCTCGTTGGCCCAGGTCTTCGTCCTCGTCGCCTCGGCCCTGCTCGCCGTCGGCATCGCCCGCATGCTGGCCATCCCGGTGTTCCTCACCCTGTTCCTGATGGGCGTCGTGCTGGCCGTCCGCGATACTCGCCAGACACTACGCTATACAGCACTGCCGGAAGGTCACTGGCTGCTCGCCATCATCCTCTTCGTCGTCGTCGGCGCCTCGCTGCCGTGGGCCGCCTTCACCTGGATGACCGGCCTGCAGGCGCTCGGCCTGCTGGCCGTGCGTGCCACCGCCAAGATGGCGGCGCTGGCGCTGACCGGCGGCAGCCTGCCGCGCAACAAGCGCCTGCTGGTTGGCCTCGGCATCCAGCCGTTGTCGGCCACCGCCGTCTTCATGGCCTACGAACTGGCCCAGCTCTATCCTGAAATCGGCCTCTCGGCCCTGGCCCTGCCGCTGTTCGCCGCGGCGATCATGGAATTGGCCGGCCCGGCGCTGTGTCGGCTGGCCCTGCGCCGTTCGGGAGAATGTGCCAACGACAAGCAACGCAATGGAGGCATCGCATGAGCAAGCCCCTGGGCGATTTCACCCACAGCGCCGCCCTCAGCCTGGGCGTCGAACTGGAACTGCAACTGGTTTCGCGACGCGATTTCGACCTTACCCGCGCCGCCACCGACCTGCTCGCCAGCCTCGATTACGACGGACGCTTCGGCGAAATCAAACTGGAAATAACGGAAAGCATGATCGAGGTCAGCACCCAGCCGCAGGCGACGGTCAATGGCATCGCCAGCGATCTTGCCGGCTTGCGCGACACCCTGCGCATCCATGCCGAGCGCAACAACATCGGCATCTGTGGCGGCGGCACGCACGCCTTCCATCACTGGCCCGAACGGCGCATCTGCCCCGGTGAGCGCTTCGACGAGCTGTACCAGCGCTATGGCTATCTGGCCAAGCAATTCACCGTCTTCGGCCAGCACATCCACGTCGGCTGCGAATCGGCCGACGACGCCATCTGGTTGACCCAGGCGCTCGGTGTCTACGTGCCGACATTCATCGCCCTTTCCGCCTCCTCGCCCTATGTCGACGGCGTGGACACGCTATTCCAGTCGGCCCGTCTCAACGCCGTCTCGGCCTTTCCGCTCAGCGGTCAGTGCCCGCCACTCGAAGACTGGGCCGCTTTCGTCCGCCACTTCGAATTCCTGCAGGCCTGCGGCATCGCCAGCAGCATTAAGGATCTCTACTGGGACGTGCGGCCGAAACCGGAGTTCGGCACGGTGGAAATCCGCGTCTGCGACACGCCGCTGGCCATTGAACAGGCAGCGGCGCTGGCCGCCCTCGCCCAATCGCTTGCCCGCTGGCTGCTGCGTACCCGGCCCGACCTGCAGACCGCCCACCAGGCCCACGTCGCCCGCTTCAACAAGTTTCAGGCCTGCCGCTTCGGCATGGCGGCGCAAATTTCCGATCCCGTTGCCCTGTGCTGCCGGCCGCTCGGCGTTAGCATAGGCGAACTGCTCGCGACGCTGACCGAGGATGCCCGCGCGCTGGATTGCGAACACTGGCTCAAGCCCTTGCAGACCATCGTTGCCACCGGTGGCGACGCCACTTGGCTGCGGCAACGACAGCAACATTTCGGCAACCTCAACGACGTGGTGCGCGAGGCCAGCGAACGGCTGCTCAACGCACCTGACAAACACAAGGAGAACGTGACATGAATTGCCGGCTGGGCGCCTGCTCGTTGCTAATGCTGATCGCCCCCTACTGTGCGGCGGCAGCACCTGTCTGCCACTTCGATGCGCAGGTACGCGGCGATCAGCGAATCGGAAAATGGATCGACCACAGCAACTGGCTGGCCGGCGAACACCTGCGCCTGACGCTCGCTGCCGGCCCCAGGTTCATGCCATCGCTGCGGCTGGCGCCCGGCAAACCGACGCCTCTGCGCAGCGCCGGTCGCAATCTCGATGTCGACAAGATCAAGGTCAGCGACCCGCTGGATGGCGCGGCCCGCAATCTGGGCTTCCTCCTCGACAGCCGCCTGCAGGCTGATGGGCTGATCGTCCTGCAGAATGGCCGGCTGCTCGCCGAACGCTATCGCAACGGCCTGCGCGCCGAAGATCAACGCCTGCTGCTGCAGGCCAACCGCCCCATCCTCAACCTGCTCGGTGCGATCTCGGTTTCCCAGGGCAAGCTCTCCGCCGACCGTTCGCTGAGCCGCTACCTGCCGGCCATGAGCAATCAGAGCGGCCTGCGCCGACTCTCCGTCCAGCGCCTGCTCGACAGCAACGACGCCACAAACTGGAGCCACGAGGAACTGGCCAGCTGGCGCGAAGCCGCCGGCTGGAGCAAGGGCGGAACCGATATCGACATCCGCACCTGGCTGTCCATGCCGGGACGCTGGGACTTCCCGATGGAAAACCGCAAGCTGGCGGCCCTGCCCGCCAGCCCCGACGACGACCTGCTCGCCTGGCTGCTGGCCGAGAGCAACAAGATGCCGCTGTCCCAGCTGTTCTGCGAACAACTGCTCAGCCGTATCAATCCCGAGCACCCGGTACTGTGGATGACCGATGAGCAGGGTATCGAACTGGCCGGTGGCCTGGCGCTCTCGCTACGCGATTTCAGCCGTTTCGGTCAGTTGCTGCTTGATGCCCGCTCCAGCCGCAGTCGCGGCCGCATTCCCGGCTGGTTCATCGAAACCTTGACCGCCTCTTCCGGCATCCGCTCGCCCCAGGTTCCCGGCCTGGCGCGTGGTAGCGAGCGGCGTTACGGCTTCGTCCACCTCGGCGGCGATCCCAACCGCGTAGCCCTGATCGGCGCCCACGGCAGCAGCCTGTACATCGATTTCGACCGGCGTCTGGTGATTGCGCTGTACGCCAGCCACCCGGCTCTTGAATCGCCAGCCCAACTGGCGACGCTCGAACAGTTCTGGAAAACGCTGGCGCGGACGGTGACGCCGCGGCGCTGAGCCTGCCCTAGAGCAGCTTGCCCGGATTCATCAGGCCGCGCGGATCGAGCGCCTGTTTGATGGCGCGCATCAGCGCCATCTCCTGCGGACTCTTGTAGCGCCGGATTTCCTCGCGTTTCAGCTGGCCTAGGCCATGCTCGGCCGAGATCGAACCGTTCAGCGCGTGCACGGCATCGTGCACCAGACGATTGACTGCCGGCTGGCGGGCGATGAAGTCGGCATTGTCGCCGGCTTGCGCCTGCGACAGGTTGTAGTGCAGGTTGCCGTCACCAAGGTGGCCGAAGGCGACCACGCGGATGCCGGGAAAGGCCGCCACCAGAGCCGCATCGGCCAGGGCCAGGAACTCGGGGATACGCGACACCGGCACGGCGATGTCGTGCTTGATGCTGATGCCCTCGATCTTCTGCGCTTCCGAGATGTTCTCGCGCAAGGACCACAGGCGGGCGGTCTGGGCATCCGATTGGGCGATGGTTCCATCGCTGACGCCGCCCTCCTCCAGCCGCGCCGCCAGCCAGGCCTCGACCGCTGCCGGCGGCGTGCCGGAAAACTCGGCGAGCACGTACCAGGGACTGACCGCCCCCGGCCGCTGGCTGCCGGCAATATTCTTCAGCACCAGGCCAAGCGCCGTTTCGGAAACCAGCTCGAAGGCGGTCAATTGCGCATCAAAGGCATCCTTGGCCAGTCGCAGCAACTCGACAGCGGCGGCCGGCGAAGCGACGTTGAGCCAGCAGGTAGTCTGCACCGGCGGCAAGGCAAACAGTTTGAGCACCGCCGCGGTGATGATGCCGAGCGTGCCTTCGGCGCCGATGAACAACTGCTTCAGGTCGTAGCCGGTGTTGTCCTTGCGCAGGCCGCGCAGGCCATCCCAAAGCGTGCCGTCGGCGAGTACAACTTCCAGGCCCAGCGTCAGTTCGCGGGTATTGCCGTAGCGCAGAACCTGGACGCCGCCAGCATTGGTCGACAGGTTGCCGCCAATCTGGCAGCTGCCTTCCGAGGCCAGCGCCAGCGGGAACAGCCGGCCGGCGGCGCGCGCCGCTTCCTGGACGGCGGCCAGCGTGCAGCCGGCCTCGACGGTGATGGTGTCGTTCAAGGGATCGACGGCACGGATGCGATTCAGCCGCCCGAGGCTGACGAGTACCGCCGTACCCGAAGCATCCGGGGTTGCCGCGCCGCACAGGCTGGTATTGCCGCCCTGCGGCACGATGGGCACGCCGGCCGTGGCGCAGGCACGGACGACGGCGGCGACCTCGTCACGGGTTCCCGGGCGAACGAGGCAGCGGGCGGCCCCGCGGTAACGGCCGCGCCAGTCAGTGAGGAACGGCTGCAGCTCGGCCGCCTCACTCAGCACATGGGCAGAGCCAACGATAGCCGCCAGTTGATCGATCAGGGCATCGCTCATAATCAATCGAGCAGCGAATGCAACAGTGGCAACATGTGCTCGGTCGCCTTGCGGCCGGCGGCAATGGCTTCGCCGGCGCGGTGGTAGTCGAGCAGGTTGAGCTGGCCGAGGCGCGGCGCGATCAGTACGTCGGCCGGTTCGCCGGCCAGGCGCGAACGCGAGATGCGCCCCTGCATGATGGCGATGCTGTTGCTGACCACGTCGGCCAGCGAGGGCAGGATCGGCCTTTCCTCGCCGCCGCCGAACCAGCGACCGACGGTATTGCGCCAACCGCCACCAGCCACCGCCGGCTTGCCGTTACGGCGCTGCAGCGTGGTCAGCATATCCATGCTGAGGTCGACAGCGATGACGATTTCGGCATCGAGCGCCCGGCATAACGAAACCGGTACCGGATTAACCAGGCCACCATCGACCAGAAAGCGCTCGTCCAGCAGTTGCGGCGAGAACAGGCCGGGCAGCGCGATCGAGGCGCGCACGGCGGCAGCCACCGAGCCTTCGCGCAGCCAGATCTCGCGGCCGGTAGCGAGGTCGGTGGCAACGCAGGCGAAGGGCCGGTCGAGATCGGCGAAAGTATTGTCGAGGAAGGAAGTGGCGGCGAAGTCGAACAGCTTGGCGCCCTTGATCAGGCCGCCGGCCAGGCTGACATCGAAGAAGCCGAGCACGTCGCGCCGGCTGAGCCCGCCGACCCAGGCCTCGAGCTTGTCGAGGTCGCCGGAAGCATAGGCGGCGCCGACGAAAGCGCCGATCGAGGTGCCGCAGACGACATCCGGCTCGATGCCGGCCTCGTGCAAGGCGCGCAGCACGCCGATATGCGCCCAGCCGCGCGCCGAACCGGAACCGAGGGCGATACCGAGACGCGGGCGGGCCATAAACGCTTAACCTTGACCGACCGGCTCGGCGTACAGGTCGTGGTGATCGGCGTCGACGACGCGGACCTGCAGGAAATCGCCGGGCGCCGCGTCGAAGAAGCCGTCGATATAGACGAGGCCGTCGATTTCGGGCGCATCGGCCTTGGAGCGCGCGATGACGCCCTCCTCGTCTACCTCGTCGACCAGCACTTCGATGACGCTGTCGATCTTGGCCGCCAGCTTGTCGGCGGAAATGTCTTCCTGCACCTGCATCAGCCAGCGCCGGCGATCCTCGCGCACGTCTTCCGGCGGCAGGCCTTCCAGTTCGTTGGCCTTGGCGCCGTCGACCGGCGAGTAGGCGAAGGCACCGACGCGATCCAGTTGCGCGTCTTCGAGGAACTGGATCAACTGGTCGAAGTCCTCGTCCGTCTCGCCCGGGAAGCCGGTGATGAAGGTCGAGCGGATGACGATCTCCGGGCAGATCTCGCGCCACTTGGCGATGCGCTCCAGCGTGTTCTCGGCCGAAGCCGGGCGCTTCATCGCCTTGAGGATCTTCGGGCTGGCGTGCTGGAACGGAACATCCAGGTAGGGCAGGATCTTGCCTTCGGCCATCAGCGGAATGACGTCGTCCACCGAGGGGTACGGGTAAACATAATGCAGGCGGACCCAGATACCGAAGCTGGCCAGCGCCTCGCACAATTCCTTCAGCCGCGTCTTCACCGGGCGGCCACCCCAGAAATGCGTGCGGTACTTGACGTCGACGCCGTAAGCGCTGGTGTCCTGCGAGATCACCAGAATCTCTTTAACCCCGGCCCGCGCCAGGTTCTCGGCCTCGGCCAGCACATCGCCAACCGGGCGCGAGACCAGCGGCCCGCGCAGCGACGGGATGATGCAGAAAGTGCAGCTGTGATTGCAGCCTTCGGAAATCTTCAGGTAGGCGAAGTGGTCCGGCGTCAGGCGGATGCCCTGCGGCGGCACCAGGTCGGAATACGGGTCATGCGGCTTGGGCAGGTGCTGGTGCACGTGGCCCATCACTTCCTCCATCGCGTGCGGGCCGGTGACGGCGAGCACCGACGGATGCGTCGTCTGCACGATATCGCCCTTGGCCCCCAGGCAGCCGGTAACGATGACCTTGCCGTTCTCACTCAGCGCCTCGCCGATGGCGTCGAGCGACTCCTCGACGGCGGCGTCGATGAAGCNNAGCCGCAGGTATTGACGATGACCAGGTCGGAATTATCGTAGCTCGGCGAAATCTCGTAGCCCTCGGCGCGCAGCCGGGTGAGGATCAGTTCGGCATCGCTGCCGGCCTTCGGGCAACCCAGGGAGACGAAGCCGACGGTCGGCACTTTGGTGATGGTGTTCATGCGATGGAAGCCTTGCCCGGCGCTGCCGGAAAATCGGGAAAACCGTATTTTACGGGGGAATCAGCCCGGCAGTCGGTCGAGCGCCAGCTTCAGCGCCGCGAAACAGCGCTCGTCGATGGCCGTGCCGAGGTTTTCGGCCATCATCTCCAGCGTTTTCGGGATCGGGATGGCGCCGCGGTAGGGCCGTTCGGCGGTGATCGCATCGAAGATATCGGCAGTGGTGATGATGCGCGTCTCGAGGCAGATGTCGGCGGCGGTCAGGCCACGCGGATAGCCCTTGCCGTCGAGGCGCTCGTGATGCGCCGCCGACACCCGCGCCAGTTCGGCGAAGGCGCCGATGCGCGCGAGGATGGCCTCGGTGTACGCGGCATGCGCCTGCACGGCCGCCCACTCGTCGGCATCGAGCTTGCCCGGCTTGTCGAGCACGCTGTTGCTGACGCCGAGCTTGCCGACGTCGTGCAGCAGCGCGCCGCGCTTCAGCCAGCGGCGGCGTTCCGGCGAAATTCCCAGGGTCTCGGCGATCATGTCGGTGTACAGCGCGACGCGGGCGCTATGGCCACTGGTGTAGGGACTTTTCGAGTCGACCACCTGACCGAAGGCGGCGGCGATGTCATCGAGGTAGTCGTCATCCAGGTCGACGACATGCGCGGCCGGCTCCAGCGCCAGGATGGCGGCATCGACTTCCGCCGAAGCCAGCGTCGCCCAAAAGGCATCGCCCTGCGCCACCTGCTCGAAGGCGGCAACCAGACACGGGTCAAACCAGCCACCGGACCGTTGGCGCACCTCGTCCAGCGCCGCCACCCGGCCGCCTGCGGTATGAAAGACATCGACCACCTGCGCCAGCAGCGCGATCCGTGCCGCCAGGGGAATGGCTTCGCCAGCCAGGCACTCCGGCTTGCCCTGGCCGTTGTAATGTTCGTCCAGGCTGTAGATGCCGGCCGCGACGCGCTCCGGGAAGCGCAGCAGGCGGGCGATCTCGGCGCCACGCTGGCAGCGGGTGGCGATCAGTTCATGGGCGATCTCGCTGCCGTCGCGGAAGATCGTCAGCACGCTGCGAAAGCGCTCGGCCAGCCCGGCCTTCAGCCCGGTGTGCTTGAGCACGAAGTTGAGCACCTGCGGCAAGCTGTCGCCGACCGTCTTGAAATCGCGCTTGAAACTGAGGTCGTCGGTCAGGTACAGCTCACAGATGCGCGCGGCGTTGCTGCTGCAGCCGAGATCCTTCAACAGCAGCGTGTAGTACAGGTCCCACAGTTGGTCGTCATCGAGCCCGATCTGGCGACCGATGTGCATGCCGATCCAGCAGCAGCGCACGCAATGGCCGGGCGGCTGGCCCTCGGTGATGTCCAGCGCATGGCTGAGCGCCGAGATCAGTTCAGCCAGTTGCAGCCCTTCGTCCGGCAAGGTGCTGCTGGCCGGGAACAGGCTGCTCATCGGCAAGCGGCAGCCCTCCCGGCAGGTCGGGACTCAGCGATTGACATCGACCACCACGCGACCGCGCACCTTGCCCTGCAACAGTTCACCGGCAGTGGCGATGGCTTCGCCCAGGCCGATTTCGTGGGTGATCGCTTCCAGCAGCGCCGGATCGAGATCGCGGGCCAGGCGTTCCCAGGCCTGGCGGCGCACCGGCTGCGGCGCCATCACGCTGTCGATGCCATAAAGCGTGACACCGCGCAGGATGAAGGGAGCGACGCTGGACGGGAAATCCATGCCCTGGGCCAGGCCGCAGGCGGCGACGGCGCCGCGGTAGTTGGTGCCGGCACAGGCGTTGGCCAGCGTATGGCTGCCGACCGAATCGACAACGCCGGCCCAGCGCTCCTTGCCGAGCGGCTTGCCGGGTGCCGACAGTTCGCTGCGGTCGATGATCGTGCTGGCCCCGAGTTCCTTGAGGTAATCCGCCTCTTCCGGCCGACCGGTGGAGGCGACGACGGTGTAGCCGAGCTTGGCCAGCAGCGCGATGGCAACGCCGCCGACACCGCCGTTGGCGCCGGTGACCAGGACTTCACCGCTGCCCGGCACCAGGCCGTGGCGCTCCAGCGCCAGCACGCAGAGCATGGCGGTGTAGCCGGCCGTGCCGATGGCCATCGCCTGGCGGGGCGTGAAGGCCGCCGGCAGCGGCACCAGCCAGTCGCCGCGGACGCGGGCCATCTGCGCCAGGCCGCCCCAGTGCGTTTCGCCGACGCCCCAGCCGTTCAAGACGACCTTATCGCCAGCCTGCCATTCGGGATGGCGGCTGTTGGTCACGGTGCCGGCGAAGTCGATGCCCGGCACCATCGGGAAGCGACGGACGACCGGCCCTTTGCCGGTAATCGCCAGGCCGTCCTTGTAATTGAGCGAGGACCAGTCGATGCGCACGGTAACGTCGCCTTCGGGCAACAGCGACTGCGCGATTGACTCAACGGCCGCGCGATAACCGGCCTCGTCCTTGGTGATCAGAATGCCTGTGAACATGCTCTCTCCGTCGAATGGATGTCTATAACGCGACTATAGAACAGAGTCTCGCGCCAGGTCAGCTTCGATCCCCGCCGCGACCGGCTGTTCCCGAGCGCCGGGAAGCCGCTCACCGTCATGCAAATGAAACATTAACGCAACAAAATGATGGGCTTGAGGCCTATACTTGAGAAATCACATGGAGCGCGCCATGAATCATCCCTACCTGCACCCCCGCTTCCCGACCGAGCATTACCTGAACCGCGAACTCGGCCTGCTTGCATTCAATCGCCGCGTTCTCGCCCAGGCCGAAGAAGAGCGCGTGCCACTGCTTGAACGCCTGCGTTTCCTGTGCATCGTTTCGAGCAATCTCGACGAGTTCTTCGAGATCCGCATGGCCGGGCTCAAGGAACAGGTGCGCGCCAACGCGCCGATCATCACTACCGACGGCAAGACCGCACAGGAAGCCTTCCGCCTGGTCTCGGCCGAGGCCCACGCGATCGTCACCGAGCAGTACCAGCATCTCAACGACGTCATCTTGCCGGCACTGGCCGAGCGCGACATCCGTTTCCTGCGCCGCTCGACCTGGAACGAGGCGCAGCGCGAATGGATCCGCAACTATTTCATCCGCGAGATGGTGCCGGTACTGACGCCGATCGGGCTCGACCCCTCGCATCCCTTCCCCAAGGTGCTCAACAAGAGCCTCAACTTCGCTGTCGAGCTGGAAGGCAAGGACGCCTTCGGCCGCAGTTCCAATGCCGCCATCGTCCAGGCGCCGCGCGTGCTGCCGCGGGTCATTCGGCTGCCCGAGGAGCTGTCGGGGGTCGAATACGGTTTCGTCTTCCTCTCCTCGATCCTGCACGAATTCGTCGGCGAGCTGTTTACCGGCATGCACGTGCTCGGCTGCTACCAGTTCCGCGTCACCCGCAATTCCGATCTGTTTGTCGATGAGGAAGAAGTTACCAACCTGCGCACCAAGCTGCAGGGCGAACTGCCGCACCGCCATTTCGGCGATGCCGTCCGCCTTGAGGTCGCCGACAACTGCTCGCCGGCGATGACCGAATTCCTGCTCGCCCAGTTCGCCCTCAAGGACGCCGACCTCTACCGCGTGCATGGCCCGGTGAACCTGGTCCGCCTGATGCAGGTGCCGGACTGGGTGGATCGCCCGGACATGAAATTCGCCCCGTTCAACCCCGGCCTGCCGAAGGCCGTCGGCAAGGGCGCCAACATCTTCGACAGCATCCGCCGCGGCGACATCCTGCTGCACCATCCCTACCAGTCCTTCGCCCCGGTCATCGAGTTCCTCAACCAGGCGGCCAACGATCCGGCTGTGGTCGCCATCAAGATGACCGTCTATCGCACCGGCACCGACTCGGTGCTGATGCAGTCGCTGATCCGCGCCGCCCAGAACGGCAAGGAGGTCACTGTCGTCGTCGAGCTGATGGCGCGTTTTGACGAAGAAGCCAACATCAGCTGGGCGACCAAGCTGGAAGAAGTCGGCGCCCATGTCGTCTTTGGCGTCGTCGGCTACAAGACCCACGCCAAGGCACTGCTGATCGTCCGCCGCGAGGAAGGCGGGCTGAAACGCTACGTCCACCTCGGTACCGGCAACTACCACCCGCGCACCGCCCGCCTGTACACCGATTTTGGCCTGATGACGGCCAATGAGGAAATCACCAACGACGTCAGCGAGGTCTTCAAACAACTGACCGGCCTGGGCAAGGCACGTACCCTGAAACACCTGTGGCAGGCTCCATTCACCCTGCAACCGAACGTCGTCGCCGCGATCCAAGCCGAGGCAGAAATCGCCCGCAGCGGCGGCAAGGGACGCATCGTTGCCAAGATGAACTCGCTGCTCGAACCGGAAGTCATCAATGCGCTGTACGAAGCCTCCAAGGCCGGCGTCGACGTTGACCTCATCATTCGTGGCGTCTGTGCCCTGCGCCCCGGCGTTCCCGGCCTTTCGGAAAACATCCGGGTGCGCTCGATCATCGGCCGCTTTCTCGAGCATCACCGCATCTTCTACTTCCTCGCCGGCGGCCAGGAAAACGTTTACCTGTCCTCGGCCGACTGGATGGAACGCAATTTCTTCAAGCGCATCGAACTGGCCTTCCCGATTCTCGATCCGAAACTGAAGAAGCGCGTCATCACCGAAGGCCTCAAGTTCTACCTGGCCGACAACCAGCAGGGCTGGGAGATGAACGGCCAGGGCACTTACCAGCGCCGCCGCTCGGCACGCAGCAAGCCACATAATGCTCAGGGCGAGCTAATGCTGACCCTGGGCAGCTGACCGAGGCCGGGCCGAATCCTTCGAGCGATCGGGGAAACGGGTTGATATAATGCCAGTCGCATTTTTCAACCCACCCCAACATCGCGAGGAATTTCATGAATCGTCGCCAGTTCGTCCTGTTCTCGACCCTTTTTTCCGGCATCAGCGTCGTCAACAACGCTGCCGCCCAGTTCAATTTCGGCAAGGCCCTGGAAGCCGGCCAGGCCCTTCTGCAATCGGAAACCCTGAGCGATGAACAGCTCAAAAACTATTTCGACCAGATGGCCGCGGACTCGGACCGGCGCAACCGCGTCGCCGGCAACAATGACCCCTACGGCAAGCGTCTGGTCAAACTGACCCGTGGCCTCGAAAGCCACGATGGGCTGAATCTTGATTACAAGGTTTACCTGACACCCCAGGTCAATGCCTTCGCCATGGCCAACGGCACCATTCGCGTTTACAGCGGCCTGATGGACAAGTTCTCCGACGACGAGATCCGCTACGTCATCGGCCATGAAATTGGCCACGTCAAATCCGGCCACACCAAGGCCCGCATCCAGACTGCCATGCGCACCAGCGCGCTAAAAAGCGCTGTCGCGGCAACCGGCGGCAAGGCTGCCGAACTGGCCGAATCGCAGCTCGGTGAACTGTTCGAGCAGGTCGTCACCGCCCAGCATTCGCAAGCCAATGAACGGGAAGCCGACGATTACGCCCTCGGCTTCATGAAGGCCAAGCGCTATCCGCCGATGGCCTGCGTCACCGCCCTGGAAAAGCTTGATTCACTGAGCGGTGGCGCCGATGCTTCCTGGCTGTCCACCCACCCCAGCCCGAAGGAACGGGCTGCCCGCCTGAAGACGCAGGTTTAAGAATGCTCAGCGCTTCCTGGCGCCCTCACCGGGCGTCAGGAAGAGGGCGATACCGAGTGCAATCGGCAACACCGGCCACCAGGTGCGCAGCAGATCGAGCAGATCGAAAGCGAGCCAGCCGAGATTGACAGCCAGCGCCACGACACCGATCACGATCAGGGCGATGGCGGCCAGATTCCCCTTCATGCCCGGCTCCCGGTTCAGGCGCGGCGCACGCCGACGACGCCATCGACGTCGTGAATCAGCGTCAGCGTCCGCTGCAGGTGCTGCAGGTTGTGGATCTCGACGGTGAAGCTCATGTGCGCCTTGCCCTGCTTGGACTGGGTATTGACGCCGACGACGTTGAGCTTCTCGCGAGTGAAGATTTCCGAAATATCACGCAGCAAACCCTGGCGATCGTGGGCATCAACGATGATGTCGCAGGCGAAGACTCCGGTCGTCTGCACGCCCCAGTCGGTCTCGATGACGCGTTCCGGATGCAGGGCAGCCAGGTGGGTGAAATTGGGACAATCCATGCGGTGGATGGAGATACCCTTGCCGCGCGTAATGAAGCCCTGGATCTCATCCGGCGGTGCCGGTTTGCAGCAACGGGCGAGCTGGGTCAGCAACTTGTCCACGCCGACGATCAGGATGCCCTGGTTGCCTTCGACCGGCTTGCTCGGCCTGGCCACCACCTCGTCAGGGGCCAGCGTTTCGGCGAGCAGATCGCCTCCTCGGGCGACGGCCTGGAACTGACGCTGGTTCAGTTCACCGCGGGCAGCCGCAATATAGAGGTCGTCGGCGCGAGAGAAGCCGAGCTTGTGCGCCAGTTCCTCGATATTGGCGCCAGTCTGACCGGCGCGCTGCAATTCCTTGCCGAGCAGTACCCGCCCTTCGGCCAGGGTTTCTTCCAGCGCCAGGTTGGAGAACCAGGCGCGGACCTTGACCCGGGCACTCTTGGTGTGGATGTAGCCAAGCGAGGGATTGAGCCAGTCGCGCGACGGGCCGCCGTGCTTGGCGGTGACGATTTCGACTTCCTGCCCGGTTTCCAGCGCCGTGTTGAGCGGCACCAGATGGCCGGCGACCTTGGCGCCGCGGCAGCGGTGGCCGAGATCGGTATGTACCCGATAGGCGAAATCGACCGGCGTCGCCCCCTGCGGCAGGTCGACCACCTTGCCCTGCGGGGTGATGACATAGATGGTTTCGTCCAGCGCCGCCTGCTTGTAGTGATTGACCCAGTCGGAACTGTCGGCGACTTCGTCCTTCCAGGTCAGCAGTTGCCGCAGCCAGGCGATCTTCTCGTCGTAGTCGTCCTCCTGCGAGCGCTTGCTGCCTTCCTTGTAGCGCCAGTGGGCGGCAACGCCAAGCTCGGCATGCTTGTGCATTTCCTGGGTGCGGATCTGGATTTCCAGACTACGCCCATCCGGACAATGCACGGCGGTGTGCAGCGAGCGATAGTAATTGCCCTTGGGATTCGAGATGTAGTCATCGAATTCCTTGGAGATCGGCGACCACAGGTTGTGCACGATGCCCAGTGCGGTATAGCAGTCCTTCAGGTCATCGACGATGATGCGCAGGGCACGCACGTCGTAAACCTCGGAGAACTCGACCCCCTTCTTGCGCATCTTGTTCCAGATGCTGTAGATGTGCTTTGGCCGGCCATAGACCTCCGGGCTCCTGACCCCGGCCGCTTCCAGCTCCTCACGCACGCGGGCCACGGCATCGGTGATGAACTGCTCGCGTTCGCTGCGCTTTTCGTCGAGCATTCGGGCGACCTTCTTGTAGGTCTCCGGATGGATGAAGCGAAAGGACAGGTCCTCCAGCTCCCACTTCAGCTCCCAGACCCCGAGCCGGTTGGCCAGCGGCGAATACAACTCGAGCGTCTCGCGCGCCACCTGGACGCGCAGGTCGTCCGGATTGGCAGCATAGTAGCGCAGCGTCTGCGTCCGGCTGGCCAGGCGCAACAGCACGACGCGGATATCCTCGACCATGGCCAGCAGCATCTTGCGCAGCACTTCGATCTGCGCCTTAACTTCCGCCGGATTGGCCTCGCCGGCCTCGATGTTGGCGGCAACGAAGCCCTTGGTGATCGGGCGCAGCTTGTTCAGGCGGGAAATGCCGCCGACCAGATGCGCCGCCGGCTTGCCGAATTTTTCCTCGATGCGCGCGATGCCATGCTCTTCCATGGCCGGGATGGCGAAGAGCACGGCCGCCATGCGCGATTCGACGTCCAGTTTGAGGCCGGCGATGATCACCGCCATGCCCAAAGCGTGCGACCAGATGCGCTCACCGCTGCCCAGCGTCTTGTCGCCGTAGGTTTGCCAGGCGTATTCGACGGCTTGCGTCAGCGCTGCCCCCTCATCAGCCGAGAGGCCGGCAACCAGAGTGGCGAGAAACTGCTCGAAATCGCTTTGCGAAGCGACGGAATGAACGACGGAGACCATAGGGCGGGATTATAAATCCCGGGCGGCTGCAAGGACAGGGCAAGACACGCCATTCAACCAGCGACAGTTTTACAGTTTTCGCCATATGGGGTTTTCCCGAATGTCGGCGGCACCTTCCTTGTGGAAACCTGTCCCACTCGCACGCCGGAGGTCTACACTACCTGGCACCGGCAACCGATCCCGGCTGTACCCGGTACAACCGAACGACCACGAAAAGGAGAGAACATGAAAAAATTGACCATCCTGGCTTCCGCATTGGCTGTCATCGGTACGCTCAGTGCAGCGCCGGCTCAAGCCCAGCAAAAATTCGTGACCATCGGCACCGGCGGCGTCACCGGCGTTTACTACGCGGCCGGCGGCGCCATCTGTCGCTTGATGAACAAGGACCGCGCCAAGCACGGCATCCGTTGCTCGGTCGAAAGTACCGGCGGCTCCGTATACAACGTCAACACCATCAAGGGCGGCGAGCTCGACTTCGGCGTTTCCCAGTCCGATGTCCAGTACAACGCCGTCAAGGGCCTGAACCAGTTCAAGGACGGTGGCGCCATGAGCGACCTGCGTGCCGTCTTCGCCCTGCATCCGGAACCGCTGACCATCGCCTCGCGCAAGGAAGCCAACGTCGCCAAGTTCGAGGACTTCAAGGGCAAGCGCTTCAACATCGGCGTCCCCGGCTCCGGCCAGCGCGCCACCATGGAAGTCCTGTTGCCGGCGATCAACATGAAGAATGCTGACTTCTCGCTGACTTCCGAACTGAAGCCGGACGAGCACGGCGCCGCCCTCTGCGACAACAAGATCGACGGCTTCGCCTTCGTCGTCGGCCACCCGGCTGCCAATATCCAGGACGTCACCACCACCTGCGGCGCCAAGCTGGTCAATGTCACCGGCCCCGGCGTCGACAAGCTGATCGCCACCTACCCGTACTACGCCAAGGCGACCATCCCGGGTGGCATGTATGCCAACAATCCGAACCCGACGACGACCTTCGGCGTCGTTGCCAGCATCGTCAGCTCGGCCAAGGTACCGGATGAAGTGGTGTACACCCTGGTCAAGTCGGTGTTCGAGAACTTCGACGAGTTCAAGAAGCTGCACCCGGCCTTCGGCAACCTCGATCCGAAGAGCATGATCAAGGACGGCCTGTCGGCCCCGCTGCACAATGGTGCGATCAAGTACTACAAGGAAAAGNNCCATCCCGGCCGGCACCTACAAGGGCGTCGACAAAGACGTCGAAACCTACGCCGTGACCGCCACGGTCATCACCAACGAATCCGTGGCCGAAGAAGTGGTCTACGACATGGTCAAGACCGTGTTCGAGAACCTCGACGAGCTGAAAGCCTCCCACGCCGCGTTCCGCGTCCTTAACCCCAAGGAAATGCTGCAGGGCCTGTCCGCCCCGCTGCATCCGGGAGCCGTGAAGTACTACAAGGAAAAGGGCTGGATGTAATCCGCCCTTTTGCCAGCATCGCCCGGGCCTCCTGACGATGCTGGCCGATGAAACACTACGCAGCAAGACGCCGGGGGCGTCTTGCTGCGTTTACACACTGCCCGAATTTCGGAGAACCGCAGCATGACAAGCTCGGATAAAAACAACACCGTTCATGAACTGAGCGAGGAACAGCTCAAGCAGATCGTCGCCGAAGCCGATACCGGCGGCCGCAAGCCAACCGGTTTTGCCGCCAAACTGCTGGTCGCCGTCGCCCTGGCCTGGTCGCTGTTCCAGTTATGGATCGCTTCGCCCTTGCCTTTCTCGCTCGGTGTGTTCGTCCTCAATGACACCGAATCACGCGCCACCCACCTGGCTTTCGCTGTTTTCCTCGCCTTTGCCGCCTACCCCGCGTGGAAGCGCTCGCCACGTGCCTACGTCCCGGTGATCGACTGGCTGCTGGCCATCGTTGCCGCCTTCTGCGCCGGCTATCTATTCCTGTTCTACAAGGAACTCGCCGCCCGTCCGGGCATGCCGACCACGCTCGACCTGGCCGTCGCTGTCACCGGTCTCGTGTTGCTGCTTGAAGCTGCGCGCCGGGCCCTTGGCCTGCCGATGGTCATCCTCGCCATCGTCTTCCTCGGCTACATTTTCCTCGGCCCCTACATGCCGGAAGTCATCGCCCACCGCGGTGCCTCGCTGTCCAAAGGCATGAGCCACATCTGGCTGACCACCGAAGGGGTCTTCGGCGTCGCCCTCGCCGTCTCCGCCAGCTTCATCTTCCTCTTCGTGCTCTTCGGCGCCCTGCTCGAAACCGCCGGCGCCGGCAACTACTTCATCAAATCGGCCATCGCCCTGCTCGGCCACATGAAGGGCGGACCGGCCAAAGCAGCTGTCGTCGCCTCGGCCAGCACCGGTCTGATCTCCGGCTCGTCGATCGCCAATGTCGTTACCACCGGCACCTTTACCATCCCGCTGATGAAGAGCGTCGGCTACCGCGCCGACCAGGCTGCCTCAGTCGAGGTCTCCTCCTCGGTCAACGGCCAGATCATGCCGCCGGTGATGGGTGCTGCGGCCTTCCTGATGGTCGAATACGTCGGTATTCCATACACCCAGGTGATGAAGCACGCGATCGTGCCGGCACTGATTTCCTACATCGCGCTGTTCTACATCGTGCACCTCGAGGCGATGAAGATGAACCTGCAGGGCCTGCCGCGCCGCGAACCGCTGCCCTGGCAGAAGGCCATGGTATCGACGGTGATGACCGTCTCCGGTCTGGTGATCCTCTCCGCCATCGTCTACTGGGGCTTCGGCTGGATCAAGACCGTCGCCGGCGAGGCCGCCTTTGCCATCGTCGGCGCGCTGATGCTCGGCGCCTACATCGCCATCGTCCGCTTCGCCGCCCGCTATCCGGACCTGCACATGGACAAACCGGACGAGAAGATGGAATACCTGCCGGAAATCGGACCAACGCTGAAATCCGGCCTGCATTTCCTGCTGCCGGTCGCTGCACTGGTCTGGAACCTGATGGTCGAACAGCTCTCGCCGGCCTTGTCGGCCTTCTGGGCAACGCTGTTCCTGATGTTCATCCTGGTCACCCAGCGTCCGCTGTTCGCCTTTTTCCGTGGCCAGGGACAATTCTCCGCCGCCACCCGCCAGGGCTTCCAGGATCTGTTCGACGGCCTGGTCACCGGCGCCCGCAACATGATCGGCATCGGCATCGCCACCGCCACGGCCGGCGTCATCGTCGGCACCGTGACCCTGACCGGCGTCGGCCTGGCGATGACCGAACTGGTCGAAATCCTCTCCGGCGGCAACCTGATGGTCATGCTGGTCCTGGTCGCCATCATCTCGCTGATCCTCGGCATGGGCCTGCCGACCACCGCCAACTACATCGTCGTGTCGACGCTAATGGCACCGGTGATCGTCGAGCTCGGCGCGCAGAGCGGCCTGCTCGTGCCGCTGATCGCGGTGCACCTGTTTGTCTTCTACTTCGGTCTGATGGCCGACGTCACGCCGCCGGTCGGGCTGGCCTCCTACGCCGCCGCCGGCATCGCCAAGAGCGACCCGATCAAGACCGGTTTCACCGCCTTCGGCTACAGCGCGCGAACGGCGATCCTGCCGTTCATGTTCATTTTCAACACGCAATTGCTGCTGATCGGCATCACCGATGCCTTCCACCTGATCCTGACCATTACCAGCGCCACGCTGGCCAGCCTGATGTTTGCCGCGGCGACCCAGGGCTTCTTCGTCACCCGCAACCGTATCCACGAAACGCTGCTCCTGCTGCTGGTGACCTTCAGCCTGTTCCGCCCCGGCTACTGGATGGACATGGTCTATCCGCCGTTCGCGGAAGTGGCACCGACAGAACTCAGCCGTCTGGTCGAAGCCGCACCGAAGGATGCCAAGCTGCGTATCTGGGTCGAAGGCATCACTCTTGAGGGCAAGGACATTACCAAGGGCGTGCTGCTCTCGCTCGGCGCGCCGGGCAAGGCCAATGAACGACTGGCCAGCATGGGCCTAACGATGATGGCGCTCGGCGATCAGGTTCAGGTCGCCGCCGTGCGCTTCGGCAGTCCGGCGGAAAAGCTGGGCCTTGAACAGGGCTTCAATCTGAAGCACATTGAGATACCCAATCCGGAGCGCCCGGACAAGGAATGGATCTTCATCCCGGCCCTGCTGTTGCTGGCGCTGGTCTGGTTCATGCAGCGCGCCCGCCGGCAACGTGAAGTGAATAGCACCGGCGCCCCCACCGTTCTCGGCTGACCGCAGATACGGCTGCTGACATCCGCTGCTGCGGATGTCAGCTCCTCTTTTCCGGGCAGGCTCCAGCCACCCCAGCCAATCCGTGCTCCAGCCCCAGCCAAGGCCGGGCATAATCCTGCGCACCATGCCCAAGTTCCTGACCAATCCCTATTTGCTGCTCACCCTGACCGCCCTCTTCTGGTCCGGCAACATGGTCGTCGGCCGCGGCATTCGCGCCGATGTGCCGCCCCTCACCCTCTCCTTCTGGCGCTGGGCGATCGCCCTCGCCCTGGTCCTGCCCTTCGCCCTACCGCACTTGAAAGAGCAATGGCCGCTGCTCAAGCGCGGCTGGAAGCCGGTGCTCATCCTCGGCCTGATCGGCGTCGGTGGCTACAACACCTTCGCCTACCTGGCCCTGCAGCACACCACGGCAACCAATGCCGTGCTGCTCAATTCCTTCATCCCGGTGGTCACCATTGCCATCTCCTGGGCCTTTCTCGGCAAGCATCTGACCCGGCCGCAGGCGATCGGTGTGCTCGTCTCCCTGGTTGGCGCCCTGAGCATCGTCGCCCGCGGCGACCTGCAGGTGCTGACCCATCTCAACCTCAATCTCGGCGATGCCTGGATGCTCGCCGCCGTACTCGTTTGGGCCGTGTACACCGTCGGCCTGGCCTGGCGCCCGGCCGGCGTACACCCGATGCTGATGCTGGCGGCAATGACCACGGTCGGCGTCGCCGCGCTACTCCCGGCCTACCTCTGGGAAATGGCGCAGGGGCGGCAGATCAACGTCCATCTCGGGTCACTGGCTTCGCTGGCCTATGTCGGCATCTTCCCCAGCTTCCTCGGCTACATCTTCTACAACCGCGGCGTCGCCGAAGTCGGCGCCAACAAGGGTAGCCTGTTCATCCACCTGATGCCGGTATTCGGCACCATCCTGTCGGTCATCTTTCTCGGTGAAATCCCCTACTGGTACCACTATCTGGGTATCGGGCTGATCTTCACCGGCATCTGGCTGACCATGAAAAAGTGATGGGCCTGCTCGACTGGTTACATCGCGGCAGAAGCACCGCCATCCCCGACGATGTCTGGCAACGGACGGTCAGCGGCCTGCCCTTCCTCGCCGCCCTTGACAGCACCGACCAACAACGCCTGAAGACGCTCAGCGAAGCTTTCCTCGCCGAAAAGGAATTCACTGCGGCGGGTGGCCTCGAACTGGACGACGAAATCTGCGTCGCCATCGCCGCCCAGGGCTGCCTGCCCATCCTCAACCTCGGCCTGGCCGCCTACGGCGACTGGGTCGGCATCGTCGTCTATCCGGACGAATTCGTCGTCCCGCGCGAAATCCATGACGAAGACGGCATCGTTCATGAATTTGACGATGTGCTCTCCGGCGAGGCCTGGCAGGGCGGCCCCCTGCTCGTCTCCTGGCACGACGTTCAGATGGCCGGCGCAGGCTATAACGTGGTCATCCACGAATTCGCCCACAAGCTCGACATGCTCAACGGCGAGGCCGACGGCATGCCGGCATTGCACTCGGGACTCAATGCGGCGGATTGGGAACGCGTCTTCGCCGCCGCCTACGACGATTTCTGCGCGCGCGTGGACCGCGACGAGGAAACAATCATCGATCCGTATGCCGGCGACGACCCGGCCGAATTCTTCGCCGTGTTCTCGGAAAGCTTCTTCGAGTTACCCGATGTCATCCACCACGAGTATCCAGCAGTCTACGAATTGCTGAAACGCTACTACCGGCAAGATCCGCTGAGCAGGGCCCGGTAAATTGAGAAAGGCCGGTTTCCTCACGGAAGCCGGCCTTTTTACTACCTGAACAGAGACTAGTGGCCGGAGGCGCCAGAAGCCCCGACGCCCGTTTCCGAGCGAATCAGCTGATCATCGAACAAGGCGCGCTCCTTCTGCGCCTGCTCGCTGTTATCCAGCAGCGAAACAATCCAGATGACGACGAAAGCCGCCGTCATCGAGAAGATGGCGGCCGAGGCGTACGGGAACAGCGCGCTGCCCTTGGGATTGCCGAGCGCTGCTTCCCAGACGGCCGGCGAGAGGACCGTCAACACCACCGAGAGCACCAGGCCGACCGAACCGCCAGCAACGGCGCCGCGGGTCGTGCAGTTCTTCCACAACACGGACATGAACAGCACCGGGAAGTTGGCCGAGCAGGCGACGGTGAAGGCCAGCATGACCATGAAGGCGACGTTCTGCTTCTCGAAGATGACACCCAGCAACACGGCAATGACGCCGAGACAGAGGGTGGTGATCTTCGACACGCGCAGTTCGGTCTTCGAGTCAGCCGTACCCTTGCGCCAGACGGAGGCGTACAGGTCGTGCGACACGGCCGAGGCGCCGGACAGCGTCAGGCCGGCGACGACGGCCAGGATGGTGGCGAAGGCCACGGCCGAGATGAAGCCGAGGAACAGGTTGCCGCCGACGGCGTTGGCCAGATGCACCGCCGCCATGTTGCCGCCGCCCTTGAGGCCCTTGGTGATGTCGCCATCGACGTAGTACGAACCCGGATCCTGCGTCAGCAGAACGATGGCGCCGAAACCGATGATGAAGGTCAGGATGTAGA
>DDWF01000076.1:35857-57516 GCA_002345845.1 Betaproteobacteria bacterium UBA2293
TGAAGAAGCGCATCAGGATGTGCGGTAGACCGGCGGTACCGAACATCAGCGCCATGCCGACCGAGATGGCCGAGATCGGATCATTGATCAGTCCCCCCGGCGCCATGATCAGATCATGCTTGGCATGAACATCGACGGCCTTGGCGAACAGCGCTTCCGGCGAGAAGTTGAACTGATAGAGCACGGCAACGGCCATGAAGGTGGCACCGAGGAGCAGCAGCACGGCCTTGATGATCTGCACCCAGGTGGTCGCCGTCATGCCGCCGAACAGCACATACATCATCATGATGACGCCGACCAGCATCACCGCGTAGATGTACTCGAGGCCGAACAGCACCTTGATCAGCTGACCGGCACCAACCATCTGGGCGATCAGGTAGAAGGCGACGACGACCAGCGTGCCGGTGGCGGCGAAACTGCGCAGCGGCGTCTGGGCGAAGCGATAGGAAGCGACGTCGGCGAAGGTGAACTTGCCGAGATTGCGCAGGCGTTCGGCCATCAGGAAGGTGATCACCGGCCAGCCAACCAACCAGCCGATCGAGAAGATCAGGCCGTCGAAGCCGTTGGCGAAGACCAGGCCGGAAATGCCGAGGAAGGACGCCGCCGACATGTAGTCGCCGGCAATCGCCAGGCCGTTCTGGAAACCGGTGATACCACCGCCGGCAGTGTAGAAATCCGAGGCCGTCTTGGTCTTGCCGGCCGCCCACTTGGTAATCCATAGCGTCGCCCCGACGAAGATGGCGAACATGGTGATCGCCGTCCAGTTGGTTGCCTGCTGCTGCGTCTGGCCGAGATCGGCACCGGCGCCAAAGGCCACGCCGGCAGCGCCGGCCAGCAGGATGGCGACCGCTGAATAGAAAAACTTGCTGAACGGGCTCACTTGTGCCCCTCCCTGATGATGGCATCGGCTTCAGTATCGAACTCGCTGTTGGCCCGGCGAACATAAATCCAGGTGATGACGATGGTGAACAGGATGACGCCCAGTCCGATCGGAATACCGATGGAAGTCACGCCCCCGTCGCTCAACTTGGTGGCGAGGAAGGGTTTGTTGAAGGCAATGAGCAGGATGTAGCCGTAATAGGCAATGATCATCAGAATGCTCATGACGATCGAGAAGTTATTGCGTTTTTTGACGAATACCTGGAATTTCGGATTCTCACGAATTCGCCGGTAAATTTCTTGAGACATGTTTCCTCCTGTTTTTGTGATCGCACACTCTGCGGGGGGGACGCTGCACCAGCGGTAACTGCCGGCCATCGACAAAATGCTGGCNNGTAGATTGGCGCATCCGGGCCACTTAACTAGGGCCACCCCTAGTTCGACCGCCAGTGGATGACAATTGAAAATGTTCCAATCTGACGACGGTTGCCGAAATCTTGGATTACCACCCTCCCCACCTGCTGCTTGACAACCTCGGCCGCCGCGGCGGCCTCGGCCTTGCCGGCCTGTGTCTGCTCGCCATCGCCTCCGCCGACTATCTGACCGGCTACTCGCTGCGGCTGTCGCCGCTCTATCTGGCCCCGATCACCATCGCCGCCTGGGTCGGCGGCACCCGCGCCGGACTGGCGAGTGCAGTCACCGCCTGCCTGCTCTGGCTATTCAGTTTCCGTACCGAACACCTCTATCTGAATCCCGGCTTCTACCTCTGGGAGGCATTGAGCATGCTGACCGGCTTTGTCGTCGTCGTCTGGCTGGCCGTCCGTCTGCACAAGACCCTGAGCCAGGCGGACGAACGCTTCGTCCGGGTTCTGGAAGAAATGCGCGCCGCCGTCTACGTCGCCAACGAAGAGAACGACCGCTTCCTCTATGCCAACCCGGAAATGCAGCGCCTGGACACCCGCTTCGAACAACTGACACCGCAGGCATTCGAGCAGCAATTTGTCGGCGAAACAGCTCTCGCCAGCCAGGAAGGCCCGCTGCCGGCGACAAGCTTTGTTTCCCGACAGTTGAAGAACACGCGCAACGGACGCTGGTACCTGCTGCAGGAAGGCCCCATCCCCTGGGGCAAGCAGCGCCAGGTCAAGTTGAAGGTACTCACCGACATCACCGAGCAGAAAAACGCCCAGCGGATGCGCGAAATTCATTGCGAAATCGCCCATCAGTCGAGCCGAGTGACGACACTGGCCGAAATCGCCTCGACGCTGGCCCACGAAATCAATCAGCCGCTGATGGTCATCGCCACCTACACCGACGCCTGCCAGCGCCTGCTGGCCGCGCCGAACCCCGATCACGGCGAGATCATCGGCGTCCTCGGCAAATGCCATGGACAAGCCGTCCGTGCCGCCTCCATCATCGAACGCCTGCGCGAATTCATCCGCCAGCGCCAGCACCAGCCCGCCCCCTGGGTCGTCAAGGCGATGGTCGGCGAAGCGCTCGATGTCAGCCGCCCGCTGCTTGAGGAAGCGCATGTCGTGGTCGACAACAGCCAGGTCGGCAACGACCTGATCGTCGTTGCCGATCGTGTGCTGCTGGTCCAGGTTCTGGCAAATCTGATCCGCAATGCCATCGATGCCATGCAGGCTGTACCCGTGGCCACTCGCCGGCTGACCATTTCCGCAACGCCGACGACTGACGGTTCGGTCCTCATCAGCGTCGCCGACCGTGGTTGCGGACTGGGCTCATTGCCCATCGACGAGATGTTCGCCCCCTTTGTCACGACCAAGGGACAAGGCCTTGGCCTCGGCCTGGCGATCAGTCGCTCGGTCGCCGAAAGTCACCAGGGCAGCCTGTGGGCGACCGACAATCCCGACGGCGGCGCCATATTCCATCTTTCCATCCCGGCCGGGAGAGCTGTAGCATGAGTACGCCGCCAACCCTGCAACAAACCGTCTTCATCATTGACGACGATGCCGATGTGCGCGATGCGCTCGCCCTGCTGATGCGTTCCGCCGGCTTGTCGGCCGTCACCTTCGCCGCCGCCCGGGATTTCCTCGCCCGCCTGAATCCGCGCGACTCTGGCTGCCTGATCCTCGACATCCGCATGCCCGGCATGAGTGGCATGGAACTGCAGGCCGAGATGCACAAGCGGCGCATCCGCCTGCCGATCATCTTCCTCACCGGGCACGGCGACATTCCCATGGCCGTCAAGGCGATGAAGGCCGGCGCCGTCGATTTCATCCAGAAGCCGCTGGAAGAGCATCGCCTGGTCGTCGCCGTGATGAATGCCCTGCAGTTCGATGCCCGGCAGTCGCCGCTATCCGCAATGACCACGCCGGAACAGGCTGACCGGCTGGCCTGCCTGTCGAAACGGGAAATGGATGTCCTCCACGAAATGATCAAGGGCCGACAGAACCGGGAAATCGCCGAAGCCCTCAGCATCACCATCAAGACCGTCGAATTCCACCGCGCCAACATCCGCGAAAAACTGGGGGCGACCAGCCTGCCGGATCTTTTCCGCCTGGTCTTCCAGCAACAGCCGAGCGATCCGGAACGCTAGAAGCGGCTGGCGAACGTCGTCAGCGCCGCCAGTACCGCCGCTTCCTGATCGCGCTGCGGCGTATGGCCGCAGGCCGGCAGCTTGAGCAATTGCGTGCCGGGTACGCGCTCGGCGATCACCTCGAGCTGGCGCATCGTCGCGTATTCGTCGTCCTCGCCCTGGATGGCCAGCACCGGGCAGGTGATGCGCGGCAGGTATTCCTCGATGTTCCAGTCGCGGAAAGCCGGCGCCAGCCAGGTATCGTTCCAGTCAGCAAAAACCTGCTGGGTGCGCTCATGGTGGTAGCGCGCCAGCTTCTTCGGCAGCTCGGTCGTCTGCCAGGCCGCCCGCGCTGCGCGGATGCCGGCCAGGGTGACTTCCTCGACGAATTCGTGCGGCGCCAGCACGGCGACGCCGAGCGCCACCCCGGGAAAGCTGCCGGCAAAGATCAGGGCGATGCTGCCGCCGTCGCTGTGGCCGATCAGTAGCGGCCGTTCGATGTTCAGTGCGGCGAGCAGCTCGGGCAGCGCCTGCTGCGCCTCGCGATGCATGTAATCGGGCTGGCGGGGCGCCGGCCAGGGCTGCGAGCCACCGTAGCCGGCACGCGACCAGACCATCACACGGCAACCGGTGGCCGCTGCCAACTGCTCGGGGAAATGCCGCCACATGGCAACACAACCCAGACCTTCGTGCAGCAACAGCAAGGTCGGCCGGCCTGCGGCGGCTGCAGGAAAGTCGCGGTATTCCAGCCGGCAACCGGCAATGGTCACATGCCTCATGCAGCGAGGAGAAAGTCGCGGACGACGGAAATCTGCGCCTCGTCGAGGAACATCGGCGCATGGCCGACGCCGGGAATTTCGGCCAGCGCCGCGCGCGGCCCGCGCTCGCCCATTTGCTGCCAGGTGGCACGCGGCAGCAGATCGGATTCACCACCGCGGATGGCCAGAGTCGGAGCGGCGATGCGCTCATAGAGCGGCCACAGGTCGATGTCCTGATCGACGAAGGTGGCCTTGAACGGCGCCGCAATCTGCGGATCGTAGAGGAAGCCCCAGCGCCCGTCGGCACGTTGGGCGACGCTGTTTTCGGTCAACTGCCACCACTGCGCCTCGCTGAGCGGGCCGAACGGCGCGCTGACCACCTTGACGTAGGCCAGCGCCTCGGCAAAGGTCGTCCACGTCGGGTCCATGCCGACATAGGTGGCAATGCGCTGCAGCGCCTCGACGGTGATCACCGGCCCGACGTCATTGAGTACCAGCCGGTTGATCGGCGTCCCCTCCTGCGCCGCCAGCGCCATGCCAATGAGGCCGCCCATCGAGGTGCCGACCCAGTCGACACGCTCGACATCCAAGCGGGCGATCAATGTGACCATGTCGGCGACGTATTGCGGCACGGCATAAGCAGCCGGATCGCGCAGGCGGCCGCTGCGGCCGCGCCCGACGACATCCGGACAGATCACCAGGTAGTGGCTGGACATCGCCTCGGCCAGGGCATCGAAATCACGGCCATTGCGGGTCAGGCCATGGACGCAAACAAGCACGCGCGAATTGTGGCTGTCACCCCATTCGGTATAGGCCATCCGGTGCAACCCGGACGGGCTGAGGCATTGAACCGTCTGCTGCTTGAATTTCATGTCGCTTCCTCCATCACCAAATGTATCACCGTCCGTGCCAGTAACGCTGGCGCGCCTGGCGCCAGGCGCTGACCGTCACGCCGTCGGCACGCAAGGTGATGCCCAGAGCGCCGTCGCGATCGGTCCGCCAGATACGCGCCCCGCTCTCGGCATAGCGTTCGACGACCGCACTCAGTGGATGCCCGAAACGATTGCGGTAACCGGCCGAGAACAAAGCGTGCTGCGCCCCGACGGCGGCCACGAAGGGCGCTGTCGAGGAGGTTTTCGCCCCGTGGTGTGGCGCCAGCACCACGTCGGCAGCCAGGGTTTCGCCAGCACGGGCGAGCAATGCCGCTTCATCGACTGCCGCGATATCGCCGGTCAGCAGCAGGCGATGACGCCCGGTCGCCACCGCCAGCACGCAGGACAAGTGGTTGTTCCCCGGCGCTGCCGCATAGCTTTCCGCCAGCGGATGCAGGATGGTGAACTGCACATCATCCCAACGCCACTCCTGGCCGGCCGCACAGCGTTCGCCACCGACATCGGCCAGCGACGAAAGCAGCGAGCCAACCGGTAGCGCCGCCTGCAGCGAGGCCAAGCCACCGGCATGGTCGCTGTCGGCATGACTGACCACCAGGCGGTCAATGCGCTGGGCGCCAAGCCAGCGCAGATAAGGCACGACGACGCGCTGACCGGCGTCTGAATCGGCGCCGTACTGCGGCCCCGGATCATAGATCAGCAGGTGTCCGGCGGTGCGGACGACGACGGCCTGGCCCTGGCCGACGTCAAGCACGTCGATGCGCACCTCGCCCGGCGGGATCGTCTCCGGCGGCCAGAAAACAGCCGGAATCATCAGGCAGGCGCCGAGCATTCGGCCAGGCACCCCATGCGGCAACAGACAGATGGCGGCACCCAGTCCGGCGGCAAGAACAGCCCAGATTGGCGGCGCCGGTTGTCGCTATAGGCATGCTCTTTCCCGCAAAGCGACCCAAATTCGTTCCGTACTCCCTGCAGAAAATTGCATGTCGCGTTGGTTTTAGTAGGCGGCGCGAACCAAATCCGTGCCCATTGCCGGTGGCAAGGACGAATCCGTGCCGCGTGCCAGCCCCACAGAATCAATCCCCCTTCACGAAGTAATTCAGGCCCGCTCAACGGTCGCCTTGCCCGGCGATACCTAGCGAGTGCAAATGCGTTCAGTTCAGTCGCAGCCTATTTCTTAGTGAACTGAGGAAGCCTATACGTAGGAAAGCAGAAGAATGCTCCGCTGAACTTCCTGACTCTGACGGTTTGAACTAGAACAGATCCAGAGACCCATACCAATTGGCAAGACGAATAATGGGGTTGGCGGAGTCGCCAGTATCTTTGCCGGACTGGGGAAACGGCGTCAAAGCGTAGTGGATAGATACTTCTTTGCAATGGCGGGATCCTTGAGTTCAATCCGCCGCCCCATGTCTTCTCGCACGTCCAGCCGGTATTGGTAAATAAAGTAGCCGGCGAGGCACTCACGCATCCGAACCTCCCATACCCACTGACTATTTTTTTTTGTCATGCCGAACTCATGCGCCACGACTTCGGCCTGAGTTGCAGTCAAGGTTTTTTGGGGGATGACCTCAATAGTCACCGTGGTTTCCCATTCCCTGTCCCGCTGATCTACAAGCAGGGTTTTCTTGGTCAATGGCTTAGCCGACAAGACGCGCTGCAGCACCAGATCCAAATATCCCCCTCGCTCCTCGTCGTACGCCCGCGCATGCCATCTCGTACCTCCGAACACCAAGGCATGAGGCCATATCTTGCGGGCGCGTGGTTCGTCCGAGTTCATGGACTGATAGGAGATAGCAAGGCCATTGCCGGACGAGATGGCTCGCGTAATGCTGTTGAGTATCTCCGGTTTTAGTTGCCCTTTGGGTTGGGCGGGCGCATCGGCAGCTACGACGCCTATTGGTAAAGGTAATGTCACAGCATGACTCTGCTCGACATGCATCCTCAATAGGGACAGGTACTCCTCGGCTGATCCCTTGCCGATGTGTGGTTTGAAATGCTTGCTTGGGCGATAGGTACGATAGGACTCGTCGTACTGCAGGTTGCCTGGGAAGGCTTCCTTGTACAAGCGAAAATCCTTGGTCACATGGTTCTCGCTGATCTGAAATGTTTCCGATACGCGCGCACGATCAACCGTGCCTTCCCAGTAGGCAACAGCTTCTATGAAGCTCAGGCGTTGCTTCTGCGCGAAGCTGATCCTGTCAATTTGGCTAGCGACTTCCATGATCCAATATACTTGTTTTAATTAGTATAATCATACTAATTGCACCAATCAATATGATTGTATTATTACGAGGCTTGTGATATATTTGCGCGCATCATGAGCGAAACCACGAACATCACGGATAGCTGGTTGCACAGGTTAGGTTACGACCTAGCGCCAGGCGTCCTGCATCGCTCGATCAAGGATGTGAAGCCTGATCATCCTTATGCCCGCGAAATGACGCTGATGCTGCAACAAGACGGCAGCATCCGTTCTTCGGCCGTGTTCGAGGTGGATCACGTGCCGGCGGTATGTTTTGTCGAGGCAGACGGAGGCATCGCTCCCGAAGTCATCAACGAGATCCGGCAGAAAATCTGGAATCAGAACCTAGTCTCCATCGTAATGGTGCTGCAGAACGAGGAAGCTATCGCCTATCCGGTGCCCCGCAACCTCTCGAAACCCTGCAGGATTTCTCTAGCTGACGCCAACCAAGAAAGCTTGCTTTGCGCCAGTAGCGTCACTTCCGGCGCTATCTTTAATAAAATGCCCGATTGGTTCGAGCGTCGTTACCGCATCGATCGCATACTGCAGGACAACCTCTCCGCAGTAGTCGAGCTGCTGATCGCGCAAGGACTGACCAAAGAGCAGGCTCAATTGCTGCTCGGAAAATGCATCTTCGTCTCCTATCTCGAGCATCGTGCGATCGTGGGCGACAAATATCGCCGGCATCATGATCTGGGCGCGTTGCTGGATTTGCTGAAGAGCGGTAATGGCCAAGGCTTGGATAAGCTGTTTAGGCAACTCAAGCGCGATTTCAATGGCGACCTGTTGGAAATAGAAGGCGGAGCCAACATTTGCTGGAAAGATTTGGGCGGCAAGTCTCTTGGTCTGCTAGCTCAGTTTCTACTGCAGACTCATATTCGCAAAGGTCAGCAATCGCTGTGGCCATACGACTTCAAGCACATTCCGGTTGAGCTTATCTCCGGTATCTATGAGTCATTCCTCGGCAATCAGCAGCGCGACAGCGGCGCATTCTATACACCACGTCACTTAGCCTACCTGGCTGTGGATGAGGCTTTCCGGGGTGTTGAGACGCCGTGGAACGAAGTGGTGCTTGATGGCGCCTGTGGTTCCGGCATCCTGTTGACTAGTGCCTACAGGCGCATGCTAGGGGCAAGGAAAGCCCTGCAGGGCAACGAACTAAGCTATGCGCAACGGCGTGATATTCTGCTGTCAGGTATCCGCGGCGGTGATATCTCCATTGCCGCCTGCAAGGTAACCGTGTTTAGCCTGTATCTCGCCTTGCTCGAAGATCTGGCGCCTGCAGACATTTTGCAGTTGCAGGAAGACCAGAATGTGAAGCTTCCGGAATTAATCGGAAACATCATCGCAAAGGAGCATGCTGGGGATTTCTTCGCCACGGATAACCAGGTGGCCAAGCTTGGCACTGCGTCCATCATCATTTCCAACCCGCCGTGGTTCGAACCCAGCGATGTTGAGCGTAAGAGCTACGAGCACTGGTGGCAAGAGCGATTCGGCCAGCCGTTGCCAAGGCGCCAGATCGCACTGGCCTTTGCACGCAGAGCAACGGATATGCTTAAGCCCGGTGGCCGGCTGTGCCTCATCCTGCCTGCATCAACCTTGGCCGCATCGGGCGCAGATCAATACCTGCGCGGCTGGTTTAGCGAGCTATCGCCAGAGCGTATATACAACCTAGCTGATCTGTTCTTTCTGCTGTTTGACGGCGCAGCACACCCAGCCACCATCGTTACGGGCGTACGCCGTTCTGATGAGACCGTAGGGGCTATCCCACCTCGGGAATGCTTCGATTATTTCGTACCCAAAGGCGATGTTAGTTTCGCTTTCGGTCGTCTGACCGTCCACAGCTCAGACCGCAAGCGGTTACCCACCCATACGATATGTGACGACGTGGAAGTGCTGCGGACATACTTCTGGGGTAGTGAGCTCGATGAGTCCCTCATAGCACGCCTGCGTATCTACGGCACTTTGGCGAACCACTCGCAAGGTGACAAAGCGCGATTCGTATTTTGTAAGGGGTTTCACCTCACGGACAGGTCAAAAGCTTCGAAAGACAGCCAGCCACTTCAACAGTACCAATTCCTGGGAACAGGGTTCAGGGACAACAACTATCCCAAGCATCGTTTCTTCATTTCGGCGGATGACTTGAGGAATTTCCCAGCGTCCATCACGGACGTGGCCGATTACGGTTCAAAGGCCGGGCAGGCATTCGAAGGCGTACGCGTCATTTTCCCAGACGGAGCCGAACGCAAGACGTTAGAGGTGCGTGCCTGCTATACGGACACACCTTGCTGCTTCACGCAATCGGTTGGTGCCATCGTCGACCGACAGCATGACAAGGGTCTCATGCAGTTCATGGCGGCCTACCTGCGCTCGAAGCTTGCCAGCTATCTGCTGTTCTACACCACATTTTCGTTATCAATGGAACGACCGCATGTAAAGATGCGTGAGATCGAAAGCTTGCCGTTCCTGCTGCCATCGCACCACCCATCACCCAAGCAGGCCGAGGATATCATCGCAAAAGTGGTCGAACTTCTGGCGCCGTTCAAGGATGATTTCCATCCACAGAATCACGATTGGCTGGAGACCCGTTCACAAATCGATGATCTCGTGTTCGATTATTTCGGTCTGACCGCGAACGAACGCCAAGTAGTGAAGGATACCTGCCAATACTTCATTCCGAGCCGGCAACCCGCCTCCTTTGCTTCCCTGTACCGGCCACTGCATCAAAAGCCGCTGCAACAGGAACTACAGGACTATACCCGTATACTTCGCAAGGAACTCGAGGTGTGGCGCGACCGATTGTCCGGCAAGGGTACGTTCCAGGTTCAACTTGTAGAACTCGACGCTAATCCGTCTAACAGACTGGGCATCATCCGGATCAGTCTGGAACATAACACCAAGCCCGACCAGGCATTCCTGCAAGCGCTTGGGACCTTGATGGACGAACTCAAGGCCGGTGAGCACTACCCCACCGTCGGCAACGATGCTGTTACTGTTGCTTCTGACTTCCTCCTCTATCAGAAGCCGGACTATTACTTGGTCAAACCCATGCTGAAGCGCTTGTGGCTCAGCAACGCTGCCGTGCATGATGCATATCGCATCGTGAAGACAGTGCGCTCTGCCTCGCAAGTAAAGTAACCATGGCCGTCCAGTCCCGATACAAGGCTATCCTGAGCGACAATAAATGGGACACGGCTTTTGGCCGCCAGGCCAGCGTTCAGGAAGTTCTGAACTATGTCCAGCAACATTGGACTGAATTGCAAGTCCATCCGGCACCCGATCTGCAGCCGACAAAACTTGAACCCACTATCACCAAGCATTTTGCTATCTCGCTCAGAGTAAATGCACGGAATGCCGGCATTACAGGTTACTTTATTCCAGAAAATCATGTCGCCCAGATCAATGCAGTAACACGGGAACTGGAATCAAAGGGGCGGACCGATGTGACCTATGTCAGTGACAGCATCAACCCGCCGCTGGAGTTCGTCCTAGAGTTCAAGAAGCTCAAACCCAAGCAGGGTGCCAAATCTTCGAGGCTGTCCTACTACAAGGATGGCGTATTGCGCTTCGTCAACGGCATCTATGCGCGTGAAGCTGAGATCGGATTCATGGTTGGGCTCATCGCATCCAAAGCCGACAAATCAGAGATTCTCGAAGGGTTGCAGCAGGGCATTCAAAATCCAGATATACAAAGCATGCTGAAGGTAATCAAGGATGGTGATGGCAAGACTGTGGTAGCACCGGGACACAGATTTACAATATGTCATTTCGAGACTGCGCATAGCCGCGACCACATAGAGAAATGCAATGATGTGTTACTAGGGCATCTCGTGCTATGCCATGGCTCTTAACCATCTCTAAACAATCGATTCAAGCTGCGGATGACAGAAAATATAATCGATTTTACAATTGTGAAGTCTGAGTAGAACGCAAGACCCAGCTTCACGCTTCACGCGGTCGGCATCATTTTCTAATTACCAGCCCCCCGTGATTCCCGCTTCGAGCACGAACGCTTCGCCTCGCCGCTACCCCATCGCCCCGGCCGACCCCAAGTTGGTCCAGCCAACTCATTGCGACACGTGCGCAAGGATCGCGGTCAGAGGTATTGTGGCAGTTGGGCGTTTGTCAGGTAATCAATCATGTCCGGGTTGTCGCTTACTGCAGCATAGAACACGTGATCCCATGCATTCAGCGATGGCTCGGCCGCCCCATATTTGAACGTCGTCAACGTCTGCTGAACGTCCTGGCCAACCACCCTCATCCGATGGACGAGGCGCAGCAGCCGGCGATGTTGATTTCGGAAGAAGCTAGCGTACCTCCGTTGAATTGCGAGTTCCCGCATGTGGCTGCGAATCAAGCTCTGGTGCGATGGTTCGAGTTCATCCACGATCCCGAGGGAAAACGCCGGGGCGTCGAAGGGCGCATTAATCTCGAGACGCAGCACCTGTTCTGCGACAAAGGTGTCGAAATAGGGATGGATGAAAAAACGTGGAGACTGAACATCGCCAATCTTTGTACCTTTAGCAAGCTGGCATGCATCGCACATCGGGAAGAGGTTGACTGGCGTGACGCAGAAGTGCGGATAGAGATCCTTGGGCAGATAGTGGTCGAGAGTGTTCGGACGCCCAAGTTCACCGCAGGCGGGACACAAAGTTAACTCATGCTGACGCATAGCGCGAAGTATTTGCCCTTGGACGGAGTTCTCGGCAGGTGCTAAGTAGAGATTTAGGAACGTATTCTTCCTAGCGTGAATAGCCGTCCATTTGGTCACTGTCGGCGGCGAGCCGGCGGAGTTAATGTACTGCTGAATCCGATAGCACCACTCCTCCTGGATGCCATTGAAAAAAGCGGCGTTCACGCCATTGGCCCGCTCCGCGACCACATCAACAATAAGCTGAACGCTGTCGACTGCTGGCATTGGGAGATTCATAACCACTGGCTGGCACCTCCCATTGCCTTAATCTGCACAAGTAGTTCTTCGTTCAGGTTGTCACCAATTGCCTCAATTAGAGCCTCCGCAGAGCCGAATTCCTCAAACTTTTGCGCAAGCCATTTTTCAAAAGGCTTTGAGACGACATTATCTCCAAAGACGTACGAGGAGATCCTTTGGATGTCGCCACCAAATGTTTGAAACGGTGGATGCGTGACGACAAAACCTTCTTCGGTGCGTTGAAACACATGCACGCAGTCGGCCGGAACTTCTCGGACGATGACCTCAGAATGAGTGGCCAGCAAAGCCTTCGAGTTGAAGCTCGCCAGAATTTCCTTGAGCATTTCAACGAACTGAATCTCCAGCGTTGGATGGAGGAATAGTTCTGGTTCGTCAATGAGCACTAGGCTGTTACGGCGGATAACCCCGAGGAGATTGATGACGATATAGGCGAAGAGGCGTTGCCCGGAACTGAGTTCAATTTGCAGACCGTCTTTGAAGAAAGATACGCCCGATTTTATGTAACAGGCATCAATCAGACGGCCAGCATCCACATGATTGACCGTGTTAGACGCGACTGGAATATAGCGGCTATCATCTACGACGACGGACGTAGTGCCCTCAATCTCGTCAAAATTTGAATAAAAATTCCGTACCCGCCTGCTCATCTCGACCTCGACAGCCGCGAAGTCAAACTGAAATGCAGTGCGCAGCACCTCCTCCATAGTGTTGACTTTCCTCCCCCAGTCGGTAATGGCCTTGTACTTTTGATCATCCGCTAGACAGGCAATAAGTGACTGCGCTGCGTTTGCTTTCGGAAACTCATGCGACAGCCGTATCCTCCGCGGCTTACCGTCCGTGCTATCGCCCGATCGACCCCTGAAACCAAAGTACCGGTAGACGTCCTTGTCTTGAACCTTTACGCCCTCCATGTCGACAGGGAACCGCTCGAAGGGGCTATATGAGACAACGACAACTTGGCTGAGATTGGGTTGCTCAGCGAAACCCAGTTCCTCATCCTGTGGCTTGATCCAAGCGTTCACCATTTGGTGCAGAACACGGGACTTTCCCACGCCGTTTGGGCCAATCAAAACGTTAACGTCATGCGGAAGGTGGCTGTCGGATGCGAAGTTGAGCGCTAGCGTCGATGTCGCCCGAAACACGTCCTGAAAACGGAATTCGAAGTTCTGTACTGCAATTGCCTGGTCTTCTAGAATCTTCCATCCATTCAAGTAGGCTGCGACACTTCCGCGCTCACGTTGCAGTGACTCACTGAAGCCAGCGGTGTCCACGAGATTCAAGGCGGTCTGGTCCAAATTACGTACCAGAAAGCTGGCATCTCGAAGCGCCGTGGCGATCTTGATAGCTACCGCGCCCCCTAGGTGCCCTTTCAACTGTTGGAAGAAGGTGATCTCCGACGGCACAGAAATGTAGTCAAGACCAGGTGTTGGGAAGGTGCCATCCCAGCCAGATTCGAGTAGTTGATCCAGCGCAGTGCGAGACGTGGAGCGGTTTGCAATCAGGAGCCTTATCGCACCGAGGTCGACAAGCTGGCCACCAATCCGGCAGAGAACTGAGAAAGTGGTCTTGTAGCCGAAATCGTCCCAATTGTCCCATAGCAACTCTAGAACGTCGTCCGTGCCGTGGGGCGCTAGATTTCTACGTGCACTACGCCGACCCAAATAGCAAATTCTCACCGCCCCCCCCAATGCTCTTGTAATTAGATCTCATCGTTCGGATGTTATACGGAGTTGGGATCCTCGGCGAGGCCGAACATTGGCTTGCTTAAACAATATGCTTCATGCCTATGCATAGACTTTCCGACAACAGGGTGTTTGGCTAAGCGGCACATGTATTCCTGCACTTGCTGCCTGCAGATGCGGTACTCCCGTTGATTTTGAGCACTCTCCGTTTCCCTAAGCATTGCCAAGACTGCCGTGAACCCTTCAAGGTTGGCAAATCGGAGGAGCGTATCGCCACCACTCTTGCAGTCCATCTCACGACGCCGCCAAAACACACTGGATTCCGTCGCATCCGGGTGTATGAACATCGCCCGCAATGGCCGCGGCAAGCTCTCGTAGCACCGCCGGATCTCGCTCATCTCCATCGGCGCCTTGTCCAACAGTCGCCACAACGGCAAAGTCAGCCACTTCGCCGTTCCCGGATAGGCCGCTTCAACCCGATCGACCAGATTTAGCCCCCCATCTGGCCTTGGCCCGCTCCGCGGTACCACCTCTCCCCGCCGATACTTGTCCCATACGCAGGATCGTTTCACTTTCCTGTCGCTCTCAGACTCGCTGAACCGCTTTTCCAACTCGCGTGGTGTCATCTTGCTGGCCAGCGAAACAGCCCGAAACCACGCTTGGACGCGCATCTTGCGGATCTCGGGATCCTCCTTGTACGGGTATATCGCAATCGGGTTCATGCATTTCCCGCGCAACGGAAAAGTTGCCCAAATTTTCTCACCTAAGGGGAATCTTTGCCTATAGTCAAATTCCGATCTAGAACTTGACTATGGCTAGAAATTCGAACGCCTTCTGAAAAAATCGTTTTCAGTGACGCCGCTGTGGTGTCACAGGCCGGCTGCGCCAAGACAGCCAAACGACGAACGAGGAGAGAGACCGGACCCGAAGATCGAACAAACCGGATTCCTGTTGTCAGGACCCAGAAAAGGAAACGGCCCGGAGCTTGTCGAGAGCTCCGGGCCGTGAATGAAGTGATCTAGTCGCCAAACCAGACAGCTTCATTCTAGGCTTGAGAGGTGGTTAGTCAAGCGCCTTTCGCCGCTCCCGCTCCGTCCTAATTTCCGCCCGACGACCACCGGCCGTCGGTATAGGGACCGCTTTTCCCCGATTTTCGCGAAGGTTGATCGATTCGTTCCGGATGTTCGAAAGGAAACGATCATGCTGGATACAGCGCAATTCGATGCCTATTGCCATCGGCACGGCATCACCCCCAATGCACGCCTGGTCATCGACCAGGTACGCTCCTCCGACCCTACTCGCCGTGTGCAGAGCGGCACCCACAATGTGGCCTGTCGCTTCTCCAGCCGGAAGATGGGCTTGGTGATCCAGGCGGAGAGCCACAAGAACGAGCTGCCGGCCGTCATCGGCTGGGAGCACGACAAGCAGACCTACGAGTTCTACGACCAGCCGGTCAAGGTCAAGCTTCGCTACACCGGCCGCAACGGCAAAGCCGTCAGCCACCTGGCGACGCCGGATTTCTTCCTGCTCCAGGAAGGATTTGCCGGTTGGGTCGAGTGCAAGACCGAGGAATGGCTGCAGTCGCGAGCCGCCGAAGGCTCCACGCTCTATGTCCGGGACGGCACCAGCGGCTGGCGCTGCCCGGCCGGCGAAGAGTATGCGGCCACCGTCGATCTCGGATTCCGGGTCAGATCGTCGTCGGCCACACACTGGATCACGATACGCAATCTGGAATTCCTGGCCGATTACCTGGACGAGCGCTGCCCTGCGCCATCGCCTGAAGCGACCCAGCGTGTTCGGGATGCCATGGGCGGACAAGCCTGGATTGTGCTGAAGGATCTGCTCGGCACGCTCGCGATCGACGACGCCGATGCCATCTACAAGATGATCGCCGATGGTGTTCTCTACGCCCGTCTGGAGGAGGATCTGCTCACCGAACCGGAGCGCGCCTACGTCTTCCGTGACAAGGTTGCGGCCGATGCCTATCGTCTGCACCTGGCCTCGCAGACCCAGACCACGTTGCCATCGCTGCGAACCCTGACCGTCGCCGCCGGCCAGTCGCTGCAGTGGGATGGCCGCGTTTGGCGAATTCTGAACGTCGGCGACCAGGACGTATTCATCGAGGATGAAGAGCGGGTCATCACCAGCATCGGCCGGAAGATGTTCGAGCAGATGGTCAAGGATGGCGTAATCACCGGCATCCCCGCAGGTGCCGTCATGGAGCGCGACCTGGCCGAGACGATCGTCCGTCGAGCAAGCCCGGATGATTTTGAACATGCGATGTATCGCTATCGCTGCCTGTTTCCGGAGAGCTCCGATGGTGTTCCGGTCGAATCATGCGACCGTGCGCGGCGCAAGTGGCGTGCTCTCTACAAGCGCGGCCAGGAATTGTACGGCTCGGGGCTGCTCGGCCTGATTCCCAAGATCAGCCAGCGCGGCAATCGCGAGCGCCGCCTCGACGAGGCCGTCATCAAGCTCATGGACGATGTGATCGACGAGCATTACGCCGTAGAGGACGGATGGTCGATCCCTGCATGTTGGGGGGAAGTGACCAATCGCTGCACTGAGCGCGGCTTGTTGCCCCCCAGCGAGGTGGCATTCCGCGATCAGATTAAGCGGCGCAACCAGCACGACCTGGCCGTGGCCCGGGAAGGCGAGAAGGCGGCCTACAGCGATTCCGAGTTCTACTGGTGTATCGATGGTGCAACGCCCCGCCACGGAGAACGCATCTTCGAGTTCGGCCACATCGACCATACCGAGGTGGATCTCCAGTTCCGTGGTAGCCGCAAGGGTGAAAAGATGGGCAAGGCGTGGTTGTCTGCCCTCATCGACACCGCCACCCGCGTAGTCCTGGCCTGGGTACTCCTGTTCGATGCTCCGAGCTATCGCAGTTGCATGGCACTGATCCGCGACTGCATCGCACGCCATGGGCGGGTTCCGAAAACCATCGTCGTCGACAAGGGACCGGAGTTCCAGAGCATTTATTTCGAGACATTGCTGGCGCGGCTCGAGTGCCACAAAAAGACCCGCCCCGGCAGCAAGCCGCGTTTCGGTAGCCTCATCGAGCGCTTTTTCGGCATGAACAACCAGCAGTTCGTCCACTGTCTGCGCGGCAACAACGTCGCCCTGCAGAAACCGCGGTCGATGTCGAATTCGCACGATCCCCGCGAGCTTGCGGTGTGGACGCTGCCGGAATTCCGGGAAGCGTTCGACGGCTATCTCGACAAGGTGTATGGCGAGATGGAGCACTCGGCCTTGGGTATGTCACCGAAGGAAGCCATGGCGATCAGCCTGGCCCAATCCGGCCTGCGCCGACATGTCCTGATCCCCAACACCCGGGATCTCGCGATCCTGTGCTTGCCCTCCACGCCAAAGGGGACGGCCAAGATCGATCCCGGCCGCGGCGTGAAGATCGGTTACATCTACTACTGGTGCCCGGCCTTCAAGGATCCCAAGCTCGCCCGCACCGATGTCCCCGTCCGCTACGACCCGAACGACAAGTCGATGGCCGTAGCTTGGCTCAAGGACCATTGGGAGACCTGCGAGTCGGAGTGCGCCAACCTCTTACGCGGCCGTACCGAGAAGGAAATCGACCTGATCACGCAGGAAATCACGGGGCAGAACAAACGCACCGGCGAACGCCGCACCATCAACGCGGCCCTGATCGCGAAGCACCTGCGTACAACGCGTGCCACCGAGAAGGTCCTGCAGCAACGCCTGCGCGACCAGGAAAACCACCCCAAACAACCGGCTGAATCCGGCCTCGATTCCAAACATCGGGTCGGAACCGACCTCGATGCGCTGGAAGAAGCCGTCTGGGGCGACCTCGAAAACCGCATCTTTGGAGACTGACATGAAAAACGTACAAAAACGCCCATTCCCGATCGAACTGCTCGACGCCAGCGCCGAAAAGCGTGTCGAACATTTCCGCAAGAGCCGTATCGACCATCCCAACCTGGACCGCAGTTTTGAACAGGCGATGTCGGCGATCAATAGCGCCTGTGGCCCGAAGGTGGTCATCGTAACCGGCCCGACCGGCGCCGGTAAAACCACTTTGGCCCGGATGATCTACAAGACGTTGCAGGAGCAATATAGCGAACTGAGCAAACAGGATCCGGGTACGGTACCGGTCGCCGGCTTCAACGCCATTCCGCCCAACGGCAGTTCGTTCAACTGGAAAGACTTCTACATCCGCCTGCTGGAGAAGCATGGCGACGTTCTGACCAACCGGAAAATGCTCGTGCCACGCCAGCACGATCTTTTCGAAGGGATGTCGGCACCGCTGCCAATCGAGCGGTCCACGACCGAAGCGCTCCGCCGCGCTACGGAGAAATGCCTCAAGCATCGCAAGACCAAAGTTCTGATCATCGACGAGGCGCACCACATCCTGATGGTCAACGACCCGAAACGCTTGGAGTTTCAGTTCGAAGCACTCAAGTCGCTGACCATCGAATCCGATGTGGTGATCGTTCTGGTCGGCACCTACAAGTTGCTGGCCATTCGCGATCAGAGCGGACAACTGGTCCGTCGCAGCGAGATCGTCCACTTTCCCCGCTATCGTCTGCAAACCAAGGAGGAGCTTGAGAATTTCACCCACACGCTCAAACAACTCGTCCTCCGACTGCCGCTGCCGACTGCACCGGTCATTACCAAGGCAGAGGCCAAGTACTTCTTTGTCAAATCCGGCGGAAGCATCGGCATTTTGAAGGATTGGCTGTCACGTTGCCTGGAACATGCCATTCTCCGTGGGATGGCCACCTTCGACATGGCGTTTGCCGAAGAATTCGCGCTCTCGAACAAGAGCTTGATCACGATCCTCGACGAAGCCATCGAAGGAGAAATCGCCCTGAAGGACGCCAGCGTCGATGCCGTCAAGGCATTGCTGTACAAGGTCGCAGCCCGTGCCAACCCATTGCCCGCCAGGAAGCCTACGGCAAATCAAACGGCCAAGGTCGGTGAGCGCAAGCCGAGTCGCGATCGGATCGGGAACGATCATGGCACCCGCTGATCCCTCGTTCGTACCGGAGGCTGCCGGCCTCGACAACGGCGACACTATGTCACCCCGGAGCGTGCTGTTTTCTCTGGAGCCGATCGGCATCGGAACACCAACTGCCGAAGGGCTGATTTCCTACATCATTCGGTTGGCCGAAGCCTACTCTGTCAGTCCGCGCCGATTGATAAAAGAAGAGTTCGTCAAGTGCTCTCCAGAAATTGGGAAGTGCCTTCAGGCCAGTCCATTTTTCAACAACAACGCGAGGTGCATCAATGGTCTCCATCGATATAGCGAGATATTCGCAGACATTGTCGAAAAGCTATGCGGCTTGTCTGCAGCGAAAAACCTAACGCTACTACCACTTAAAGCACTCTTGCCCTTCAATGGGGTTGGTATGAGCGCCCAAAATAGTCGGTGGTGTTCCAGCTGTTATGCCGAGATGCGCGAATCCCGGCGACAGCTATATCAGCCGCTAGCATGGTCATTGGACCTCTACCAAGCCTGTCCCAAGCATGGGAAAAGGATGATGGACCGATGCCCCTCGTGTGACAAACGTCAATACTCGATTCCACGAATACCGCTCATCGGCTATTGCTGTTATTGCGGGACATGGTTGGGAAAGCGACCCGACAAGCCTCTACCGGCATCACCTTTTGAATCTTGGATAGCTACTGCGATCGAGAAAATCATCGCTGAACTTCCCAGGCTCGGCAATCTGGCTACTCGCGATCGATTTCTTGGCCAACTAAACGCAGCCATAATTCAATATGCCAATGGAAGCCGCTCCGATTTGTGCAGGCAAATTGGATTACCGCAAGCAGGGTTCCAGATTTGGATTACAAATGAACGACGCCCCACTCTTGCACGCTGGCTGGCAATTTCATATGCATTAGACGTCAATCCGGTCAGATTCTTGGAGGAAGACTTCGCGTCGGTCTCCAAGAAAGCTGCGCTGCGCCAACTCCCGTGCGCGTTGAGGACCCAAGCCACATGCGCTCGAGTGACGGCAACTCAGCGCCAAGCGATCCAAGCTGAATTGGACTGCATTGCGGAGGCAGGGAATGGAGCCATCTCGGTCACTAAGCTGGCAGAAAGGCACCAACTTTCACGCCATCAGCTTCAGGCTCGCTGGCCAGATCAGTGCCGGAAAATAAGCTCCGATTACAGGAAAGCAGCCGGTACCCGATGGAATGAAGAACTTGCGCGGAGATGCTGCGCCGCCATGGAAACGGTCGATGCACTTCTGGAACGTGGCGTCTATCCAAGCCAAAACGTGCTGCGTGGGGCTCTGAAGCGCATCGGACTGTCGTTGGTAAATCCGGCCATACGCGATGCCTGCAAACAGCAACTCAATACTAGGCTCGGTGAGAACGAGGGGCATTCGTAAAGTTTCCATCCATATTTCCGGCGCCAATTCCTGAAAGTTTTTATGCACTGGACTTCCATCCTCACTGCGCTTGCCTTGGCTGCGATCTCAGCATTTCTTGTGCATTTCCGAGGCTGGGAGGTGCAGATCGCACTATTGTTTTCGGGCGGAATTGCCACGGTTCTGATATTGGTTTTGCTTTGCATCTTGATCGCTCTGAGCAGCCCTGAGAAGCGGCAAGGCCTGTTGCGGGAAGTACTCACGGCCATGCGGAGTGAATTCAATGAATTCCTCCGCTGGTTTCGGATGTGAGTGCCGGTAGATTTGAGCAGTACGCTGGGTACCATGAGCGTCCTGCATAGTTAAAGCCCACGACTTTTTCCTAATGCCAACGACACCTTCCACTCCTACGACCTCAGTTCAGCCTCTTGCCGTAGTTCGCCTCAGGCAGGATTTGCCAAGGGGGACTATCGTCGAAGAGTTGGACGCGAATACGGTACTGGTGGAATTCTCGGATGAAAACGGTCAAACGCTCGAGTCTCAATGCTTGCCGATCGCTTTCCTCAGCAAGTCAGAGTGGATGCTGAGCCTCCGCACCAGCTTCGATAGCTCCTGCTCCATGCAATTAGAACCGCTCGGCTGCATTATTCGGCTATGCCCCTTGGCATAATTGCCATCGTCATACTACAATCGCCATCCATTTCGCATGGCAAGGTGCAGTGATGTCTCTCCCCTCCCTCGTCGCCGCCTTCCTCTCGCAGCATGCCCGCCTGCTTGAACTGAAGACGGCGTTGCCGGAAGCGGCACTGCTCGTCGAACGCTTCTCCGGCCGTGAAGCGGTTTCAGAAAACTTTCGCTTCGCCATCGACTGCCTGTCCACCAATGCCCATTTCGACCTGAAGACGCTCATCGGCGAAGAGGTGACCCTGCGTCTGCTGCAGGCCGACGGCAGCAAACGCTCCTGGCACGGTTACGTCACCGATGCCCTGCAGCTCGGCGCCGATGGCGGCCTCGCCCGCTACCGGCTGATCATGGAACCCTGGCTCGCTTTCCTGGAACGCCGCCGCGACAACTACCTCTTCCAGGACAAGACCGTCCTCGACATTCTCACTCAGATTTTCACCGATTACCCGCAGGCCAGCTGGAGCAGTCAGGTCACCCAGAAGCTCCGCACCTACAGCGTCGCCACCCAATACCGCGAGACCGACCTCGCCTTCATCACCCGCCTGCTGGCCGAAGAAGGCCTCTCCTTCCGCTACGAACACAACCAGGCCGCCGAAGCCGGGGACGCCCCGCAGGAAGCCCCCTTGGGGGGTGAAGCCAACCACGCCCGCCATCAACTGATCATCTTCGACCGCG
>DDWF01000072.1 GCA_002345845.1 Betaproteobacteria bacterium UBA2293
ACACGGCATCGGCCTTCGACAGCTTGGCGTAGATGCCGAACTTGTTCTTCTTCAGGTCGATGTCCGGATACTTGGCCAGCAAACCGGAAGCCTCCAGCGCCTGTCCCAGGGTTGCACCTTCCGGCAAGCGCAGGCGGACAATTTCCTGCTTGTCAGCCAACGCGTAGCAGACTTCAATATTGAGCACTTCAGCCATTAGCGGCTCCATAGACCTGTGTTGCCCGCTTGACGAAGGCATCGACGAAGGTATTGGCGATATGCCCGAAGACCGGCCCGATGACCTTCTCGAACAGTTTGCTGGAAAATTCGTAGTGCAGGCTGAACTCGATCTTGCAGGCATTTTCGGCCAGGGCCCGGAAACGCCATGAACCCTCAAGACGGCGGAACGGTCCGTCAACCAGGCGAATCTTCATCAACGACGGAAATTCCTTGTCGTTTTCCGTCGTGAAGCTTGATTTGACCGAGTGGTAATTGATGTGCAGCGTCCCCACCGTTTTCGTGGCGTCGCGGAACTTCAATTCGGTACTGCTGCACCAGGGCAGGAACAGCGGGTAATCCTCGCAGCGATCCACGAGCTCGAACATGCGCTCGGCGGACTGCTCGATCAGTACTGTCTTTTCAACCTGGGCCATGCGTCGGCAGCGTTCGGGTATCCTGTAAAATGGCGATTTTAATGGATCACTTGCGGCATGAGCATCACGGTCAACAAAAAAGCCTTCCATGACTACTTCGTCGAGGAGAAGTTCGAGGCCGGCATTGCCCTCGAAGGTTGGGAGGTCAAGGCCATTCGTGCCGGGCGGATGAACATCAAGGAATCTTACGTCATCATCAAGGGTGGCGAGATTTTCCTGATCGGCATGCACATCTCGCCACTGGCCACCGCCTCGACACATGATCATCACGACCCGGTGCGCACGCGCAAGCTGTTGCTGCACGGCCGCGAGATCATGAAATTGATCGGCAAGGTGGAACGCGCCGGNNATCGGCCTGGCCAAGGGCAAGAAGCAGCACGACAAGCGTGCCGATGAGCTGGACAAGGATTCACGGCGTGAAGCGCAACGTGCGATGAAAGAGCGCGTGCGATGAGCCGGACGCTTGCGGCGCAGGCTAACTCGCGCAGCGACGTTAAGGTGCATAGCACCGGCCGTAGCCACACGCCCGCAAGCGAAGCGCAACGCGCGATGAAAGAGCGCGTGCGCTGAAATGGGCATTGACGCCCTGCTCTACTGGGTCGGCCTGGCGGCCGTAGCGGTCAATGCCCTGACCGGGGTGCTTGACTCGGGGCGCAAGCAGATGGACCTGATCGGCGCCATGCTGGTCGGCGTTGCCACAGCGCTTGGTGGTGGCACGGTGCGCGACCTGCTGCTCGATCGCAACGTGTTCTGGGTTGTTGACCAGACTTATCTGGTCGCCGCCCTCGGAGCCGGCCTGCTGACCTTCTTCATCGCCCGCACCTTGCCCCTGCCAGCAAAACTTTTCCTGATCCCGGACGCCATCGGCCTGGCCCTGTTCACCATCGTCGGCACCCAGGTGGCATTGCAGTGGCATGCCCCCTGGCTGGTGGCCAGCCTGATGGGTGTGACCACCGGCGTCGTCGGCGGCGTTCTCCGTGACATCCTGTGCAACGATGTACCGCTGGTCTTCCTCAAGGGCGAGTGGTACGCGACGGCTGCCTGGCTTGGCGCCCTGACCCTGATCGGCCTGCAGGAGATCGGCGTGTCTTCGGTAACGGCTGCCTGGATCGCCATGGGCGTTGTCCTGCTGCTCCGCCTGCTGGCCATGCGCTACCACCTCACCCTGCCGGCCTTCGTCCAGAAACACAAGTCCTAGCACCATCCGGAACCTTCGGCTACCCAATCGGTCTGGAAAGATCACCCGTTACGCTGCCCATCATGCTCACCATCGATATCGTTGCCGATTTCGTCTGCCCCTGGTGCTTCATCGGCAAACGCCGCCTGGAAGTGGCCGCAGCCAGCCTGCGCCAAGATTTTCCAGAAGTCCTTGTGCAAACGCGCTGGCGCCCTTTCTTCCTGAACCCGGACACACCCCCCGAGGGCGAGCCCTACCTGCCCTTCCTGGAGCACAAGTTCGGCTGCCGCTCGGCGGTCGAAGCGCTGTTCGACAGGGTGCGCAGCGGTGGCCGCCCTTATGGCGTGGATTTCGCCTTCGAGAAAATCGCCCTGCGTGCCAATACGCTGCTGGCGCATCGCCTGGTTAGCTGGGCCCAGCAGCGCGGCCCGGCTGACGCCCTGGTCGAACGCCTTTTCGTTGCCCAGTTCCTGCTGGGCGAAGCCATTGGCGACCCGGCCGTACTCGCTCGAATTGCCGGTGAATGTGGCTACCCCACTGATCAATGGCTGGCGTGGAGCGCTGACAGCGGCGACATTGCGCAGCTCCTTGCCGACGCCCAGGGGCTGCGCCAACTCGGCATCAACCAGGTGCCGACGTTCATCGTCAATGGCCAGCGCGTCGTCGTCGGCGCCGAGGATCCGACCATTCTCGTTACCGCCATGCGTGAGGTACTGGGCAAGTGAGCCGATTTCAGCGTGCCTTCGTGCTGGCCAGCGGCCTGCTGCTGGCAGCCTGCGCCGCGGTCAATCCATATTACGATGCGGCGCGCGCCCACCATCGCCCTGATGGCTTCGTCAATTCGAACCAAGCCCTGAGCATCGGCCAGCTACCCTGGTACGAAATCACCTGGCGCCGGCTGCGGGGCGACTTTCGCCCGGTTGCCCCGCCAGCAGGCGGCTATGAACAATTTGCCGCCACCTGGAGCACCCCGGTCGATCTCAGCCTGCTGCAAAGCCGCAGCGAAACGCCCCGGATCACCTGGCTCGGTCATGCCGGCCTGCTGCTGCAGCTTGCCGGCCGCAACATCCTGATTGACCCGCAACTGTCGGACTTCGCCGGCCCTTTTCGGCAGCTCTCGGCCCCGCGCCGGGTACCGGCACCATTGCGCCCGGAAGATCTGCCACCCATCGACTACGTGCTGATCTCGCACAATCACTACGATCACCTGGACCAGGCCACCATCCAGCGCCTGATGGCCGCCGGCCAGCACCCACGCTTCCTGGTGCCGCTGGGGGTCAAGGCCTGGTTCACCGAGCAGGGCATCGACAAAGTCGAGGAACTGGACTGGTGGGATGAGGTCGCCGATGGTTCGCTACGCATCCATTTCACGCCGGCCCAGCACTGGAGCAAGCGCACGCCGTTTGATACCAATCTCAGCCTGTGGGGCGGCTTCGCCGTCATTCACGCCAACCCGGCTCCCTGGCGCTTCCTGTACACCGGCGACACGGGTTATTCGGCAGATTTCCGGGAAATCCGCCGACGACTGGGTGCCATTGACCTGCTCGCGGTACCGGTCGGCGCCTACCTGCCGCGCGACTTCATGGCACCGCAGCACACCGATCCGGACGACGCGGTGCGCATCATGCTTGATGTCGAGGCCAAGCAAGCGCTTGGCGTGCACTGGGGAACCTTCGCGCTGACTCAGGAACCCTTCGATCAACCGCCGGTCGATGTAGCAGAAGCACTTGCCCGTCACCAGCTCGACATCGACCGCATCTGGATGCTGCGCCACGGAGAAACGCGCAAGCTGGATTTAATGCAGAATAATCAACAAATACAACAACAACGCTAAAATACGCGCAAATTTCGATTTGGGCGTAAGCTGACAATATGAAAACAACAAGCATTGTCCTCGCCGACGACCAGTTGCTCGTTCGCGCCGGCATCAGAGCACTGATCGAGAGCCTCCCGGGATACGAGGTTATCGCCGAATGCCCGGACGGTAACAGTGCCCTCGTCGAAATAGCGCAACGACAACCGGACATTGCCGTGCTTGACATCGCCATGCCCGGCCTCAACGGTATCGAACTAAGTGCCGAGCTTCGCCGCCGCAGTTTGCCGATGTCTATCCTCATCCTCTCCGCCATCGACACCCCGGAAACCATTGACCAGGCATTCGCTGCCGGTGCCAACGGCTATCTGCACAAGGACTTCCTGCTCGACGAATTGAAGCTGGCCATCACCGCCGTGGTGGCGGGGCAACGTTTCCTCTCGGCAAAACTGCAGACGATCATGGAGAACCACAACCCCGGCAGTGCCGACTGCGACGGACTCACCCCGCGCCAGGCAGAAATTCTGCGCCTGGTTGCCTCCGGCAGGACAACCAAGGAAATCGCCCGCAACCTGGGCATCAGTCCGAAAACCGTGGAATTTCACCGCGCCCGGCTGATGGAACGGCTCGGCGTACATGACGTCACCGCCTTGACCCGCTTTGCCGTTCAGCGCGGCCTCATTTCCTGAATCAGGACGAAGCGGCGGCCAGATAGGCGCACAACTCGCCGTGCAGGCGTTCCAGTGCGTTCCGCAAGATGGCCCCCTCGGCCGACCAGTCGAATCCGTCAGCCTCACCGCCGGGCGACTCCGGCATTTTCCGCATGAAGCCTTCCATCCGTATCGTCTGGGCAAGGCACTCCTGCGCCGAAAACAGCACGCAGTTGCCACGGATATCGTGCAGAACGCGCCCCAGGCACGCCATATCCCGCTCGGCCAGACTATCTTCGAGACGCTGCAACAAGGCCGGATAGCCATCCACGAACAGCCCGACCAGCCGTAAGGCGGTTTTTCGATTACGTCCGAGGCTGACTTCCAGAAAGTCGAGATTGCAACACTGCCTGCCTGGTGGAAGGTGTTCCTGTTGATTCATGGGCCCTGAGCTGATTGTTATTTTTGAAGTTCAGCATCAGCTTAAGACCGCCGTCGTTCGGCGTGAACGAGGTCTTACCCTAGGGGTTGGCTCAGAAATCCAGGCGCAGGGAAAGCCACTGACGGCGGTCGACCAGCCTGCCTTTCTGCCCCATCCGCTGCTCGTAATGACTGCCATCGAGCGATTGCACGGTGTATGCAACTTCGCCACGTTGCCCGGCCAGAGAGAACGCGTAGCCCAGGCGCGCATCGGTGCGGTGATACTTGTCGACGTCGGTATTGCGCGTCCATTTGATGGCCGAAACCCGGTAATGGGCAACTGAAAAGTCCAGTCCGTACGGCAAGCGCTGCATGAAGAGTACCGAGGTAGAACGGCGCGGCGCCGATTGCTCCGCTAGATCGTTATATTCCTCCAGACGCCTGGAATAATTGCTGTCGCTCGCCGGATCCGCCAACACTTCGCCGTAGTCGGTCTGATCGTTATCGATGCTAACGAATGCCTGGCCAACGGCAATCCGCGTATTTTCCAACGGCCGCCACTTCCATTGGTATTCAAATCCGCGGACAAGCAGATTCTGCAAGGCATAGATGGAATCTGGCGAAGTACCATTAGCTTCGATTTTGTCGAGGTAGCGGTCACGTAGCCGTTCCCGGAACAAACGCGTGTCGAGGCTCATCCGCCAATCACGCCAATCGCCTAGATAAGCCAGTTCCCAACTGTCAAGGCGCTCGCTTGGCAGTTGGCGGTTGCCCAACCAGACGATGTCTCCCGGCACCGCCACGGCATAGCCCCGATAGTCGGTCGTGCTGGCCGTCCGCCAAGCCCTGGCATAGCCAACTCTGATCGTATTGCTCGGCGTCAGATGGAAGCTTGCGCTGGCACGCGACGCCGGATGTTCGCCGGCCAGCGAGTCGTACTCGTATGACCAGCCCAGGTTGCCAGTAAACCAGGAAGTCGGCTTCCACTCGCCGTTGGCGAACACCCGCCCGACATCACGACTGACTGTTCCCTGGTCGCGCAATAGGGTATCCGAACGCATGGTGTCATAGCGCCAGCTGCTGCCCCAGATCAGGCGAGTACGCGAGAAGGGCATGAAACTGTGAATGGCCTCGATTTCATGGCGTTTGCCGACATCCCCCACCTCGTCGATCTTGTTGTAACCGGCCGGCAGGTCGGGATGGATGTAAGCATCGCTGGCCCGATCAACGCTATGGGTGTAGCGCAAGGAGAAATCCGCCGTGTCCGACAACGTATGCAACCAACTCGCCTGCATCCATGTGGAAGATTGATCGTAATCGCGAAAAGGATCTTCCGGATTAACCGTGCCGGTAAGCTCTCTAATACTCTCGCCGTCAGGACCGACAGCGCCCGTTCTCACAGAGTCGAATTGACCCCGCAATTGAACCCCTTCCACCCTGCCCACCTGGAAATCGACGGCATCGCGAGTGCTCAGCTGAAAATTAACCCGCAGGTCAAACAGGCGATTGGAGTTGCGGTCCTTCCAGTCGAAGCGGTCGTCGAGTCCGTCATCCTTCATGCTCTGGAAGGTGAAGCGATAATTGCCGCTCGCGCCTAGAGCTCCACCGGTGCGCAACGTATAGTCGTGCACGTCTTGGCTACCCTGATTGGTCGCAACGGAGACACCCCGCACTAACGCCGGATCGACCGTGATGATGTTGATCACGCCAAGAAAGGCATTGGCGCCATAGGAGGTGGTGTTGGAACCTCGCACGACTTCGATGCGCTCGATATCCTCCAGCGCCACCGGCACCAGCGCCCAGTTCACACCGCCGCGGAATAGCGGCGAATACAGCGAACGGCCATCGACCAGTACCTGAACGCGTGGCGAGAATTCGTTGTCGTCGGAAACCCCGTGATAATTTACCCGGGCCGCGACATCGCTCTTGGCAAAAGTCTGGAAGCCCGGCACCAGGCGGAATACGTCGCTGAGGCCGCGGGCGCCCGAAGCCTTGATCATGGCCCGGTCGAGCACCGTCACCGAACTCGGTGCATCGGCCAGCCGTTGCGGCAGGCGGCTGACCGAAGCGACGATAGGCAGCTCGCTGAAATACAGTTCCTCATCGGCGTTGGCCGAGAGACTGGCGAGGGCAAACGTCAGCAGGAGGGAATACGATCGGTGACGAGTCATCAAGGCGGCGTTGGGATGCTTACGCGACGAACGGCAAGTCAGTGGGCAACTGACGGCCCGCAAGTATCCTTGCCCCGGGCGTCGCAAGTCAATGCGGTGTTGCACCGGCTTGCGCTGCAGCCCTCAGAACGCATGGCATATCGGGCACTCGCAGGACATAAACCACAGGAAACAAGGTGCGGCATCGGCTAAACAGCGAACGGATTGCACCTCCCCCGGCTGCGGTACGCCCCGGCGAGCAAGGTAGAATGGCGACCTTACCGCCACGGCGCCGGCGCATCCGGACTTTTGCATGCTCAGACTGACCGAACTCAAGCTTCCCCTCGACCACGCCCCGGCTGCCCTGCGCCCTGCCATCTGCCAGCGCCTGGGCATTGACGATACCGACCTGCTCGCCTTCTCGATCTTCAAGCGCAGCCACGATGCGCGCAAGAAATCAGCGATCGTCCTGATTTACCAGATCGATGTCGAGCTGCGCGACGAAGCCGGGGTACGCAACCGCCTGGCCAATGACCGCCACATCATCCCGTCGCCGGACATGAGTTACCAGTACGTCGCGCACGCCCCGGACGACCTTGGCGAAAGACCGGTGATCATCGGCATGGGGCCCTGCGGCCTGATGGCCGGACTAATACTGGCGCAGATGGGCTTCCGCCCGATCATCCTCGAACGCGGCAAGGCCGTGCGCGAGCGGACCAAGGACACCTGGGGCCTGTGGCGCCAGCACGTGCTCGACCCGGAATCGAACGTCCAGTTCGGCGAAGGTGGCGCCGGCACCTTCTCCGACGGCAAGCTGTACAGCCAGATCAAGGACCCGAACTTCCTCGGGCGCAAGGTCATGGCCGAGTTCGTCAAGGCCGGCGCGCCGGAAGAGATCATGTACGTGAGCAAGCCGCACATCGGCACCTTCCGGCTGGTCAAGATGGTCGAGAACATGCGCGCGACGATCCGCGAACTGGGCGGCGAAATCCGCTTCGGCGCCCGGGTCGACCGCATCATCATCGACGACCACCAGGTCCGCGGCGTCGAACTGGCTGGTGGCGAACAAATCGCCAGTCGCCACGTGGTGCTGGCGATCGGCCACAGCGCCCGCGATACCTTCCAGATGCTCTACGACGCAGGCGTCTATGTCGAAGCCAAGCCCTTCGCCATCGGTTTCCGCATCGAACACCCGCAAACCCTGATCGACCGCGCCCGCTTCGGCCCCAATGCCGGCAACGAACTGCTCGGCGCCGCCGATTACAAACTGGTGCATCACTGCGCCAACGGTCGCGCTGCCTACAGTTTCTGCATGTGCCCGGGCGGCCAGGTGGTCGCGGCCACCTCCGAACCGGGGCGCGTCGTCACCAACGGCATGAGTCAGTATTCGCGCGCCGAGCGCAACGCCAATTCGGCACTGGTGGTCAATGTCGAGCCGGAGGATTTCCCCGGCGACTATCGGCAGAACCCACTGGCCGGCATCGACTTCCAGCGCCATTGGGAGAGCCAGGCCTTTATCGCCGGCGGCAGCAGTTACGACGCCCCGGCCCAGCGCGTCGGTGATTTCCTTGCCGGCCGGCCGTCGACGGCCCTCGGTCAGGTCGATCCGTCCTACCAGCCGGGCGTGCACATGACTGACCTGAGTACCTGCGCCCCGGACTACGTCATCGACGCGCTGCGCGAAGCCATTCCGGCCTTCGACAAGCAGATCCACGGTTTCGCCATGGCCGACGCGGTGCTGACCGGCGTCGAGTCGCGCACCTCGTCGCCGATCCGCATCAAGCGCGGCGACGACTTCCAGAGCATCAACACGCGCGGCCTCTACCCGGCCGGCGAAGGCGCCGGTTACGCCGGCGGCATCCTGTCGGCCGGCGTCGATGGCATCAAGGTGGCCGAGGCCGTGGCCCGGGCCATGCTGGCGGCGACCTGAGTTTTTTTGCGGCGGNNGGCCCGCCGTACTCGTCAGCCAGACGATCGTAATGGGCATGCGCCTCGCTTTCGGCCAGGCCGGCCGTCCGCCATTCCCGTAGCGCCGGGTGAGCGAGCACGGTGTCGCGATAAGCCGCTGCGACATCCGGCAAGGGCACATTGTAGATGTCGAAACGGCAGACCACCGGCGCAAACATCGCGTCGGCCACTGAAAAATCGCCGAACAACCAAGGACCATCGCCGCTGGCGTATTGCGTGCGCGCCTCGCTCCAGATTTCGACGACCCGGTCGATGTCACGCTGCACCTCGGGCGAGGCCGGCCGCCCGCGCAGCTTCAGTTTGAGATTCATCGGCATGGCGCTGCGCAAATGGGTGAACCCCGAATGCATCTCGGCGCAGATGCTGCGTGCCCTCGCCCGCGCCCTGGCGTCGGCCGGCCACATTGCCGGATGGCGCTCGGCCAGCGTTTCGGCGATGGCCAGGCTGTCCCATATCTGGAAGCCATCCTCATGCAGACACGGTACCCGGGCGTTACCGGCGATGGCCTTGAGCGCGGCGTTGTAGTCGCGGCCGGCGACCGAGACCAGGTGTTCGCGAAAGGGAATGCCGAAGTGCTTCATCAACAGCCACGGGCGTAGCGACCACGACGAGTAGTTCTTGTTGCCGATATACAGATCGAACATGGATGACCTCCAGGAAAATGGCGCCTGCTGACGCCACCAGATGATGCCGACCGCGGCCCCGGGCGACAAGCCCACAGATAGGGCGAATCATTTCTCCGGCGCCGATGTCCAATGGCAGACCGCTCACCCCGCAATTGGTTTCCGGATGCATCTGCCAGCAGCCGACTTCCCTATTTTTGGAGCCCGTCATGCCCGACGACCCAGCCGAAACCCCCGCCGCCGGCCGGTCGCCTAGCTGCCCGGTGATGCCGCTGCTCGCCGGCGGTCCGCAACTGGGCGAGGACTCCTTTCGTCGGGTGGTCGAGTGGGCACCGAGTGCCATGGTCATGATCGACCCAGCCGGCATCATGGTGCTGGTCAATGCCCAGACTGAACGCATGTTCGCCTACGAACGCGACGCACTGATCGGCCAGGCGGTGGAAATCCTGGTGCCGGAGCGCTTCCGCCAGCATCATCAGGCCTTCCGAAATGGCTATTTCGGCGATCCGCAGCCGCGGCCGATGGGCATCGGCCGCGACTTGGCCGGCTGCCGTTCCGACGGCAGTGAGTTTCCCATCGAGATCGGCCTCAACCCGATCGCCACCGAGGTCGGCACCATGGTGCTCGCCTCGATCATCGACATCACCGAGCGCCAACGCGCCCAACAGCGCCTGGAGGATGCGCTGCGCGAGAAGACCGTGCTGCTCAACGAAGTCCATCACCGGGTCAAGAACAACCTGCAGGTGATCACCAGCCTGCTCAACCTGCAGGCCGACTATGCCGCCGACCCCCGCCTGCGGGCGATCCTGGCCGAGAGCTGCAGCCGGGTCAAGGCGATGGCGCTGACCCACCAGCTGCTCTACGAGCGCAAGGATTTTTCCCGCCTGCATCTGGGCGACTACCTTGAGCGCCTGGTGCAGTCGATCCGCTCCAGCTACCGGGGCGCCGGCGACCGCGTTGGCCTGCGCCTCGAACTGCCCGCGGCCGACGTCCAGCTCGATCTCGAACGCGCCATTCCGTGCGGCCTGCTGATCAACGAACTGGTGACCAATTCGTTCAAACACGCCTTCCCCGGGGAACGTCGCGGCGAAATCGTCATCGAAATAATGGAGGATGCGAACAACCGGATCTGCATCAGCGTTGCCGACAACGGCGTCGGCCTGCCGGCGGAGTCGGAGCTGGCGCAACCGACCTCGCTTGGCCTGCAACTGGTCGAGCTATTTGTCGAACAACTGCATGGCACGACGAGCATCGGACGCGATGGCGGCTCCCGTTTTTCCATCAGCTTTCCCCGCTCGCCCGCCAAGGAGAACCCATGACCGCCCGCCTGCCGGTAAACCTGATGCTCGTCGAAGACGAGCGTATCGTCGCCTTCGACCTGAAACGCCAACTACAAGGCTTCGGCTATCGGGTCAGTAGCGTGGTCGCCAGCGGCGAGCAGGCCATTGAGCGGGTTGACGAAGAAAAGCCCGACCTGGTGTTGATGGACATCCATCTCGAAGGCCGCATGGATGGCATCGAAGCCGCTGCCACCATCCGTTCCCGGCACCAGATTCCGGTCGTCTTCCTGACCGCCTACGCCGAGGACGAGACGCTGAAGCGGGCCCTCGACAGTCGTCCGTTCGGCTATCTGATCAAGCCCTGCGAAGGCCGGGAACTGCATGCGACGATCCAGATGGCGCTGGCTCGCCGGGAAGACGAAGTCGCCGTCGAAGAGAGCGAGGAACGCCTGAAACTGGCACTGGAATCGGGCGCCCTGGGCGTCCTCGAGTGGAACTCGGACTCCAAACGCATGAAGGGCGACACCTTTCTCGGCATGCTGTTCGGCCACCGGCCGCAACCCCTGGACGAGTCGTGGGAAACCTTCATTGCCCGCGTCAGCGCAAGCGATCGCCAACGCGTCAGCAGCGAGCTGTGCTCCACCTTGACGCAGGGCGAAGCGGTCTGCTTCACCTTCCAGATCGCCGGCAACACCTTTCCGCCACGCCTGATGGAGGCGCACGCCAAGGCCTACGGCGGGGACGACGACACCCGGCGCATCGTCGGCATCCTGCAGGACGTCACCCAGCGATACCGCGATGAAGCCCTGCTCCGCCAGTCCAGTGTCGTCTTCCAGACGACTGCCGAAGGCATCGTCATCACCGACGCCGAACGCCGGATCGTTGCCGTCAACAGTGCCTTCTCGCGCATCACCGGTCACACCGGAGAGACTGTCCTCGGCCAGGATCCGGACGTCCTGCTGCGCACCGCCCCGGCGCTCGATCGCTACGCCAGCAGTCTGCAGGTCGACGGCGCCGGCTTCTGGCAGGGCGAGGTGCGCTGCCATCGCAGCGACGGCAACGCCTTTCCAGCCTGGCAGAGCGTCAGTGTCGTCCGCGACAGCGGCGGCCAGTTGACCCATTACGTGACGGCCTTTTCCGACGTCACGGCCATCTACGAGGCGCAGGAACGTCTGCACCATCTGGCCCACCATGACCCGCTGACCGGCTTGCCCAACCGACTGCTGTTCGATGACCGCTTGCGGATCGCCATCGAGCACGCGACGCGTAACGAACAGCGCTGCCTGCTGCTGTTTCTCGACATCGACGGCTTCAAGGTGATCAACGACACCCTCGGCCATGCCGCCGGCGACGAACTGCTGCGCATCATCGGCGCCCGCTTGCGCAGCGTGCTGCGTACCACCGATACGATTGCCCGCCTGGGTGGCGACGAATTCGTCATCCTGATCGACAGCATCAATCCGGAATATGCGGCGCAACTGGCGCAAAAAATTCTCGAACAGCTACGCCTCCCAGTGGCGATCGGCGACGAGCATCTGACCGTCACCGGCAGCATCGGCATCGCCGTCTTCCCGGACAACGGCACCAATAGTCAGGAACTGATGCGTGCCGCCGACATGGCGATGTACACCGCCAAGTCCGAAGGCCGCAACCGCTTCCATTTCTACGCCGAAGACATGGCCGAACGGGCGCTGCAACGCATGGCCATCGAACAAGGCCTGCGCCGCGCCCTCGTTACCGACGCCCTGGTGGTGCATTACCAGCCGCGCGTCGATCTCGCCAGCCGCAAGATCGTCGGCGTCGAGGCCCTGGTCCGCTGGCAACACCCGGAGCGCGGCATCATTCCCCCGGCCAGCTTCATCGGCATCGCCGAAGAATGCGGTCTGATCGAACCGCTCGGCCGCTGGGTGCTGGATCACGCCTGTCGCGAGATGCTGGAAATCGTGAACACCATGGCCCCGGACGAGGTCTTCCATCTTGCCGTCAACGTCTCGCCACGCCAGTTCCTTGGCAGCGATTTCGTCGCCGTCCTGCGCACGGTGCTCGCCGAAACCGGTTTCCCCGCCCACGCCCTCGAACTGGAAATAACGGAAAGCACCCTGCAGGCGACAGAGCGCAGCCTGGCCGTCCTGCACCAGCTTGAAGAGCTCGGCGTCGCCGTCAGCATTGACGATTTCGGCACCGGCTACTCCTCGCTCAGCGTCCTGCGCGATCTGCCGATCAAGCGCATCAAGATCGACCGCTCCTTCATCATCGGCCTGCCGGAAAGCGAAAACCAGCGGGCCGTCGTCGAAGCCATCGTCGCCCTGAGCCGGGCGATGTACATGTCGATCACCGTCGAAGGTATTGAACACGCCTCCCAGGCGCAGATACTGGAGGCGCTCGGTTGCCAGGAAGGCCAGGGCTACCTGTTCGCCCGACCGATGCCCCATGCTGACCTGGTCCGTCTATTGGCCGACCCGCTACCGACGACGGCGCCCTAGCCAGGCCGGGCAGCAACTGTCCGGCCCATTGCGTAGCCCTACGCAATCTGACGTATTTCCGCCCCCGCTCCCCCTCCTTAATCTGACGTTGCACCGCAGCAAACGCTATTCCGCAACGTCCAACCTCAGATCAAGGAGTCCTCATGAGCAATCGTCGCACTTTCATCAAGGCCACCGTCCTCGCCGCCGCCCTGTCCACCATCGGCATGGCCGCTCACGCCGCCGACACCATCAAGGTCGGCATCCTGCACTCGCTGTCCGGCACCATGGCCATTTCCGAAACGGCGCTGAAGGAAACGGCACTGATGGCGATCGAGGAAATCAACGCCAAGGGCGGCGTACTCGGCAAAAAGCTCGAGCCGGTCGTCGTCGATCCCGCTTCCAACTGGCCGCTGTTCGCCGAAAAGGCCCGCCAGCTGCTGAGCCAGGACAAGGTCGCCGTCACCTTCGGCTGCTGGACCTCGGTCTCGCGCAAGTCGGTCCTGCCGGTTTACAAGGAACTCAACGGCCTGCTCTTCTACCCGGTCCAGTACGAAGGTGAAGAACTCGAGAAGAACGTCTTCTACACCGGCGCCGCCCCCAACCAGCAAGCCATCCCGGCCGTCGAGTACCTGATGTCCAAGGATGGCGGCTCGGCCAAGCGCTTCGTCCTGCTCGGCACCGACTACGTTTATCCGCGCACCACCAACAAGATCCTGCGCGCCTTCCTGAAATCCAAGGGCGTGGCTGACGCCGACATCATGGAAGAGTACACCCCGTTCGGCCACAGCGATTACCAGACCATCATCGCCAAGATCAAGAAGTTCGCTTCCGAGGGCAAGAAGACCGCCGTCGTGTCGACCATCAACGGCGACTCCAACGTGCCCTTCTACAAGGAACTCGGTAATGCCGGCCTGAAGGCCACCGATGTGCCGGTTGTCGCCTTCTCCGTCGGTGAAGAAGAGCTGCGCGGCGTCGATACCAAGCCGCTGGTCGGCCACCTGGCCTCGTGGAACTACTTCATGTCGATCAAGAACCCGGAAAACACCAAGTTCGTGAAGATGTACCGCGACTGGGCGAAGAAGCAGAAGCTGCCGAACGCCGACAAGGTCGTCACCAACGACCCGATGGAAGCCACCTACATCGGCATCCACATGTGGAAGCAGGCCGTCGAGAAGGCCAAGTCCACCGACACCGACAAGGTCATCGCCGCCATGGCCGGCCAGACCTTCAAGGCACCGTCGGGCATCGTCTCCAAGATGGACGAGAAGAATCACCACCTGCACAAGTCGGTGTTCATCGGCGAAGTGAAGGCCGACGGCCAGTTCAACGTCGTCTGGAAGACCCCCGGCCCGGTCCGCGCCCAGCCGTGGAGCCCGTACATCGAAGGCAACGACAAGAAGAAGGACGTGCCGGAAGGCAAGTAAGCCGGCCGCTGTCAGTCGCCACAAAACGGGAGCCAGCGCGCTCCCGTTTTTTTATCAGCAGTTCATGCCGGCAACACGCCGGCGCAGGCGATGACATCATCTGCGCAATCAGGCATAGTCGGCGACCGCTCAACCCCGATCTTGGATTCTCTGCATGACGACGGACTCACGAATGGGCATCCGGCTGGCCCAGTTGCACCTCTACGTCGACATCCATCTGCATGACCGCTACCTGGCGCCGCCGCTGGCCTTGATCGCCGCCGCACTGCTGACCAACTGGGTACCGGCGATGTGGGCCGCGCTATGGGTGGTGATCGAACTGGCGATCGTCGCCAACTACATCCGCGTCTATCGGGCCTTCAAGCGCGCCGATGTCCAGCCGCGCGACGAGCGGCGCTGGGCCAACCGCATCGCCATCGCCCACGGGGCCCACATGCTGGCCTGGTCGTCGCTCGTCTTCTGGGCCTGGCAACAGGGCAATTTCTCCAGCCTGATCTTCATCATGATGATTCACATGGGCCTGATCGCGCTGACCGCAGCGATGAGCAATTCCCATCTGCGCCTGCTCACGCTCGACATGATCTTTCCCGTGCTGGCCTTTCTCGGCCTGCCGCTGTTCGATCCCACCTGGTTCAATGTTGGCCTGAGTCTGCTCGGCGGCTGCTTTACCGCGCTGATGATCCAGGTCGGCCGGCAAATCAACGCGTACACGACCGAAGCCCTGCAATTGCGCCAGCGCAACGAGGTACTGATCGCGGAACTGGAATCCCAGGCCTTCCGGGATTCGCTGACCGGCATCGTCAACCGTCGCTACTTCCTGGCCACTGCCGAAAAGCATCTGCAGACGGCACGCCAGCACGCCCATCCGCTGGCCCTGCTGATTATCGACCTCGACCACTTCAAGCAGATCAACGATCAATACGGGCACCTGGCCGGCGACGAAGTCCTGGTCGCCGTTGTCGATGCCTGCGTGCACCACCTGCGCGGCGGCGATTGCCTCGGCCGACTGGGCGGTGAGGAATTCGCCCTGCTCTTGCCCGACGCCACGTGGAGCGAGGCAATGGAGACGGCGGAGCGCCTGCGTCGGGCGACCGAAATGCTGGCCGTAACGGTCGGCGACAATGTCGTGCACCCAACCGTCAGCATCGGCTTGGCCTTGCTGGCGGCGACCGATGGCAGCCTGTCCGCCCTGATGCACCGGGCCGATCTGGCGATGTATTCAGCCAAGATGCAGGGGCGCAACCGGGTCGTCGGTGACGACCCGCAGTCAGCCCCGCCAGCGCCCGCCTGCGCACCGCTAACGTCAGCCCCGGCGTAGCGTACGCCCTGCGCCCGGATGTGCGGCCACCGTCGGCATCATGCCGGCTAAGGGCATGGATTCACCCTGGATCTTGGGCGGCCGCTTGCCAATGACGTGTAACATGCATGTTGGCAGCGCCCAAGCTGCCCGTTCACCAAGAAAGGAACCCCATGGACATCAACGAAATGCGCTCCCTGATCACCGTCGCCGGTCTCGTCTGCTTTCTGGCGATCGGCTTCTGGGCCTATAGCGGCAAGCGGCGCAAGGATTTCGACGAGGCCGCCAACCTGCCCTTCAGCGACCCGAACGAAGACGACGACAAGACGACCGACAAGACCAGCCGGCCCTGAAGCCGCATCCTGTCCATCCCGCAGCCCCCGCCCCATTGAATAACTCCCGACTGGCACGACCGCTCGTCTTCGTGCTGGCCGCCCTGGCGTTCGGCAACTGTCTGGCCGACCCCTGCGACGCGTTGCCGAAACCCTCGGTCAAGGTTGAACGCCTGCCAACGCGGCTCACCCTCAACACCAGTTACAGCGTCGCCGCCCTCAACAACCTGGGCGCCAGCGTCGCCCGTCCCGGCCATCAGGTGCTCGGCCTGACCCGCGGCACAGCCAGCGCCAGCCTCGGTTCGCAATCACCCGCCCTGCTCGATAACCGCCGGCGCTGGGAATGCGCCAGCCCGCAGATCATCCTGCGCTACGGTTTCAGCCCGATCACCATCTATGTGGCCCGCGAATTTCCGCCGGGCAGCTGCGCCCACCGCGAAATCTACGAACACGAGATGCGGCATGTGAAGACCTATGAGGACCATCTCGTCGCCATCGAAAAGGAACTGAGCGACACCCTCAGTGCCCGCTTTGCCACCGGCGCCCCCTGGCGCGGTGCGGCCGGCGAACTGGCGACACGACTGCAACGCGAGCTGGACGAGCGCTGGCTGCCCTACGTCCAGCGGCAGATCCGCGCCGTCGAGGAAGCCCAGGCGCTGATCGATACCGATGAGGAATACGCGCGCGTAGCCAATGCCTGCGACGGCGAGATAAAGAAGTTCATTCGCTGAACGGCGTGCGGGAATCCGCACCAGTCACGCCCGGGTGTGCGAATTTCCGCACAGCCCTACTCGCACCGGCATCACCATCACCGGCAAAACCCTTGAGAATCAGCGTACTGCCGCGACAGACTGACGCTGGCACATCTCCTGCAAACGTATGGACCCAACCGCACCGCGGTTAGTCAAAACCACAGGAGGAGATTCCATGAAACTGCGTTCCCTGCTTGCCGTCGCCGCTCTGGCTGTCGGCACCACTGCCGGCCATGCCGCCGATTTCATCAACGTCCTGACCGGCGGTACCAGCGGCGTCTATTACCCGCTCGGCGTCTCGCTGACCCAGATCTACGGCAAGGTGATGCCGGATACCAAGATGTCGGTGCAGGCGACCAAGGCTTCGGCCGAGAACCTCAACCTGCTGCAGGCCGGCAAGGGCGAGATCGCCTTCACCCTCGGCGACACGCTGTCGGAAGCCTGGAAGGGCAATGCCGACGTCG
>DDWF01000128.1 GCA_002345845.1 Betaproteobacteria bacterium UBA2293
CTCTACGGCCGCCACTGGGGCACCGACATCGACTGCCCCGGCCTGCATTTCGAGCTGTGCTACCACGCCGGCATCGAGTACGCGATTTCTCACGGCCTGCAGCGCTTCGAGCCCGGCGCGCAGGGCGAGCACAAAATCGCGCGCGGCTTCGAGCCGGTGTCGACCTGGTCCGCGTACTGGGTCGCCGATCCGCGCCTGCGCGACGCGGTGGCGCGCTACCTCGCGCGCGAAGACGGCGCGATGCTCGACTACCAGGACGAGATGGCCGGCCACCTGCCGTATCGGGCGGAGTAGTCGGGGCCGGCCTGGCGGCCCTCTGGCGACCCTTTTGCAGCAGCGACTTCGGGTGGGAAGGGGTTGTGCGTCGCCACCTTGCCTTGCGGGGTGTCCATCGATTCCCGAGTTCTCGATCTCGAACGACTGGCTGCAACGAGCTTGTGTCAATCAGCTAGACTACCCACTAGAGCACACGCCGATCCTTGCAGGCAGGGCAAATTCTTATCTCATCAGTCGTTACAGACATGCCGAGCGATCAATCTCAAGCTGCCAGATCGCCAAGCCGGACAGGCCTTGGCAGTTACCTCATCATCTGGGGATTTGCGGCGTTATTGCTGATAGCGAACTGGTCAGCCATTTTCTACAAGATCAATGATGAGCGCCAAGCCGATATGGCGTTGATCTATCGCAACAACGCGAACCTTGCCCGTGTTTTTGAAGAGCACACCATCCGCACGATCCATAGCGTCGATCAGGCCCTTCAGTTCCTCAGTAACCAGTATGAAAGATTGGGGGGCGAGATCGACATTCCCGGCTATGTCAAGGACGGGGTGGTCAACGACGAGATATTCACTCAGTTGGGCATCGTCAACGAGCAGGGCATTTACAGTCATGGCATTCACATGGACGGCATTGGGACGAATGTTTCCAATCGCGAGCACTTTCGGGTGCATGTTGCCGATGATTCCGGACAGCTCTTCATCGGAACATCGCACATCGGCAAGGTCACCCAGGCTTGGTCGATGGCGTTTTCCCGCCGCATTACCCAGCGTGACGGCAGCTTTGGTGGCGTGGCTGTGGTTGCGCTCGACCCCCAGTATCTGGCCAGCTTCTATCGCCAGGTCGACCTGGGCAAGCAGGGCGTCGTCGCGCTGGTCGGGGCGGACAGTATGGTCAGGGCACGCCGCCAGGGCGATGAGGTGAGCTTTGGCCAGGATCTGACAGGCTCGCCAGTTCTGCAAGCTGCCTTCGCGCAGGGCACTGGGACAGCGGCCAGTGCCTCCAGCATCGATGGTGTCAAGCGGCTTCACAGCTTCCGCAAAGTGAAGGATTATCCGCTCTGGATTATCGTTGCTTCCGGTGAGGAGGAAGCGCTTGCCGAGACCAATGATCGCGCAGGCCATTATCAGTGGTTTGGCGGTGTTCTGTCACTCATGATTCTGGGTTTCTCGCTTGCCATTACCCGGGATATCACCAGGCGCAAGCAGGCCGAGCTCGAAATCAGAACCCTTAACGCCAGCCTCGAAGAACGCGTCCGCCAGCGCACCGCGGACCTTGAATCCGCCAATCAACTGCTCATCCAGGCAAAGATTCAGGCCGAAGCCGCCAATCGCGCCAAGAGCACCTTCCTCGCCAACATGAGCCACGAACTGCGCACGCCGATGAACGGCATTCTGGGCATGACCGACCTGGCGCTGCGCCATACCGACGACCCGAAACTCAAGGACCGGCTGGGCAAGGTCATCCAGTCATCGCACCACCTGCTCGCCGTAATCAACGACATCCTCGACATCTCCAAGATCGAGGCCGAGCGTCTTACCCTCGAAACCGTCAGTTTCAGGTTCGGCGAAGTGCTGGAAAACCTGCTCAGCCTGCTCGGCCACAAGGCCGCGGAGAAGCAGCTCAAACTGTTGGTCGATCTGGATCCGGCAGTTGCCCACCTGACGTTCCTGGGCGACCCGCTGCGCCTCCGCCAGATCCTGATCAACCTGACCGGCAACGCCCTCAAGTTCACCGATCACGGATCGATCACTGTCCGTGCCCGACTGCTGGAAGACAACCCGGAAGGCGTCCTGCTGCGCATCGAAGTGGCCGACACCGGTATCGGCATTGTCCCGGAAGACCAGAAACGTCTGTTCACTGCCTTCGAACAGGCCGATGACTCGATGACCCGCAAATACGGCGGCACCGGCCTGGGCCTGGCCATCAGCAAGCGCCTAGTGCAGATGATGGGCGGCGAGATTGGCGTCAACAGTACGCCCGGCCAGAGCAGCACCTTCTGGTTTACCGTGCGTCTAGTGAAGTCCAGCAAGGCCGACCAGCCAGCGCCGACTTTTGCCCGGGGCAGCGCCGAAACACGCCTGCGGTCCGAATTTGCCGGCACCCGCATCCTGCTCGCCGAAGACGAGCCAATCAACCAGGAAGTTTCGCGCGCCTTGCTGGAACACACCGGCCTGGTCGTCGATCTGGCCGAGGATGGCCAGCAGGCACTTGAACTGGCCAAACAGAACCGCTACGCCCTGATCCTGATGGACATGCAGATGCCGGTCATGAACGGTGTCGATGCCACCCAGGCGATCCGGACACTGTCCGGCTACGCGCAAACGCCCATCCTGGCGATGACCGCCAATGCCTACGACGAGGATCGCCAGGTCTGCATTGATGCCGGCATGAACGACCATATCGCCAAGCCGGTCGATCCGGACAAGCTGTATGAAACCTTGATCGAGTGGTTGGAGAAGCGCGGTAACTGACGGCTGCTTGACATCGGATGCCTGCCGTTGAACCCCTGATGGCGCGAAGGTCGACAACGGGTCGATAACAGATTTTGCAGACCCAATCCGGAGTTCAACCTACCAGTGCTCGGTTTGATTTGAATTGGCGCGTCATCAGGCCTTGCGTCCCGCCAGTTCCCGGTCCGGTTGCCGCGCGAAAGTGTGTTGGTCGCTGGCGGAAAACGCCGCCGCGACCACCTGGTCGAGACGGGAGGGGTCGGAGGGTTTAGGGGAAGGCATGTCTTAGTGCGGCCAGATGAATGAATCAGCGTCCGGTCTTGACCCAGGTTGCATAGCGCGCCTTGTTCTCTTCGTTCGCTGGATACAGGCCAGGCAAGGGAACGCCGGCCGCCACCTGTGTCATGATCCACCCTTCGAGGCGCTCCTGCTCGACCGCAACGGAAACCACCTCGTCTGCCAGATCGGCGGGAATCAGCACGGCGCCATCTGCGTCGGCAACAATGATGTCGTTGGGAAATACCGCGACGCCGCCGCAACCGATCGGCTGTTGCCAGTCCACAAAAGTGAGCCCGGCGACAGATGGCGGCGCAGCCGTACCGGCACACCATACGGGCAAGTCGGTACCCAGGACGCCTGCCTTGTCGCGGATGACGCCGTCGGTAACCAGTCCCGCGACGCCTCGCATCTTCATGCGCGAGCATAAGATGTCGCCAAAGATGCCCGCGTCGGTGATACCCATGGCATCGACAACGGCGATACAACCGGCCGGCATGGATTCGATGGCGGCTCGCGTGGATATCGGTGAAGCCCACGAGGCGGGCGTCGCCAGGTCTTCGCGGGCGGGAACAAACCGCAGCGTGAAGGCGCGCCCGACGCGTCGCGGTTGCCCGTCCTTGATCGGCATTGCGCCACGGACCCAGACGTTGCGCAAGCCCTTCTTGAGCAGGACAGTCGTCAGCGTGGCGGTGGTCACGCCAGACAGTTGATGTGCCAGTTCGGGATCGAGTGGTAGAGATTCGATGGTCATGTGCGTTTCCTGTTTTTAAAAGTCGTGATGTCAGCCGAGGATCGCGCCTGTAGCGGGCATCAATCAGCGCTGATATGTTCCCATCAAACTGGACTTCATCTTCATCGATGAAAGTGCGAATCCCATGCGCACAACTCCTGGATGAATAAGTTAATCTGTTCGGACTGCTGCCTTAGCCGATCATGGATTGCCTTGGTGGATGACGTGACTGCACTATACGACTTGCAGAGATTCAGCGATGCACAGGAAAGCATTTATGCTCAAGCGTTGAACGAGCTGAAGGCTGGCCGGAAGCAAACCCATTGGATGTGGTTCATCTTTCCTCAGATGGCCGGGCTGGGCAACAGTCCGATGGCGATACGCTACGCCATCAACAGCCGGGAAGAGGCGCAAGCCTATCTCGACCATCCGCGCCTTGGCAGCCGCCTGCGAGAGTGTGCTGCGGCCCTGCTGGATGTTCAGGGAAGAACAGCCAATCAGATCATGGGCTTTCCGGACGACCTGAAGCTCAAGTCCTCAATGACCCTGTTTGCGACGCTTCCCAATGCCGATCCGGTGTTCAGGCAAGTACTGGAGCGCTACTTCCGTGGCGAGCAGGACGAAAAGACTCTACAGCTTCTGAGCGGGTAAGCCTTGCCAGCGGCTGTCTGGAGAGGACGAATGGCCGCAACCAGTTGCGGCCAGACATGCGCAGTAGGGGAATCAGGGGAGGAAGACCCTGATTCCTCGGGATGCGCGCTGCTTTCTTTGAAAGTCGGCGCTGGCGACACGGCGCGACGGAAATTCAATCGATGAAATGACGAATGGCGCG
>DDWF01000204.1:0-18377 GCA_002345845.1 Betaproteobacteria bacterium UBA2293
CCATGCGGCCGCTGCCTTTGAGGGTGTGCGAGGCCCGGCGGATGGTCGTCAGCGCATCCTGGTTGTGCACATCGGCACGAAGCAGGGCGTATTGCTGATCCATCGTGGCCAGGACTTCGACCGCCTCTTCAAGGAAAATCGCCAACAGTTCGGCGTCGATTTCCTCATGGCTGGATTCGGCCAACTGCAGCGTTTCGACAGAAGGCTTGGGCGCTTCCGGGGCCGGGGGGAAAATGAGGGTCATCGCGGCATCGAAAGCCGAATCCATCTCGATGCCCGAATCGATGGCATCGAGTGCCGCTTTGGCCGTTTCACCCAGTTGGTGATTGGCGACCAGATCGGCATCCTTCTGGATGGCCTGGAGATTCTGCCGAATCTCCTGCTGCAATTGCTGATCCTGCGGCGCCTCCTTGAGCGCCTCGACCAGAGCTTGCGTCTCACGGGTCTGCTGGGCCAGCTGCGCCTCGACGGTGGGAACCGGCAAAGCCTCCGCTTCCTCGTCCTCGACCACCGTCGTTTCGCCGTTCATGCGGCGCATGAAGGCATCGAAATCGGTTTCGCCATTCTGCAGGGCATCGACGAAGAAGCCGAGCAGGGACAGCTGGTTGGCCACCCACTCGAAATCTTCGGCGACCGGCTGGTAATCCACCTGGGCGAACTGGCGGATGCGCGCACTGCATTCATTGAGGCTGGCAATGGCGCCGAAGTGGCCAAGCATGGCCAGCGCACCACCGACCTGCTTCAGGGGAGCTTCCAGGGCGCCGAGATCATGAGCCTTGGCCGGATTGCGGAAGAAGGCATCGAGCGCCTGTTCGATCTGCGCCAGATTGTTCTGTATTTCGCGCCCGACCTGACCGATGAGCAGACGCTCCTGAGCCTTGCGCGTCATCTCGTCGAGCAACGGAATCTCGGCATCGGCCGCCGCTTGTTTGCCGGAGATACAGGCGTAGAGTCGCGCCACCATCAGGTCGACCTGCTGCGCGAAGTCGGTACCCAGACGCCGGAAACTTTCCTGGGCGTTCTGCAGGAGCAGGATGGTGGTGGCGACTTCCATCGCCACCGTATCGTTGTAGCGTGAAGCGTCCTCCGCCAGCCAGCTGGCGACGGCGCCCAAGCCCTGGCCCAGACGCTTGAGATCGGTCTGGCCGATTTCCTCAGTCAGCAGGGCGCACTGCCGGGCATGTTCGGCAAAGCCGGGCATGCTGCCGACGCTGCCGGTGCAGAACTTGTTCCACAATTCCTCAACCGCCGCCAGACTGTCGCGCAGTTTGCGCAGGGCAGCCTCCTGCGGCAGCGGACCGGCCACTGCGACCTCGGGCACCAGCCCCGACAATTCGAAGGTCGAGCGGACATCGGCAATCAGCGGCGATGCTTCGTCCGGTGTCCGCGCCACGTAATACAGCGCCTCGCGCATCACCCGTTCGGCGACATTGCTGGAGCCATTGAGCAGGCGGCGTATCTGCGCGTCGATGCGGGAACAGAGATAGAGGGCGGCATTGTCGCCATCCTGGCCGGGATGTTCGAGGGTATCGAGGAAGGCCAGGGCCACCCACCAGAAGGCACGCGCCGACTGGGTCGACTGTTGCGACTCGATGTCGCTCAGGGCCGCCTTCATGCCCTGCAGACCCGGTCCCGGGTGCGCTGGGTCGCGCAGCAACTGGAGCAGGCCCTTCTGGTAAGCCAGACGCTTGCCCTTGAGGAGCTTGGTAAATTGTTCCGGAGCCAGAGGCGGCGGCGCGGCACGGCGTGGCGGTCGCAGCGTCAGATCGGGATAGAAGAGATCGGCGGCATGGATGACGCTCTGCCCACGGGCCAGGGCCAGCGCCTGATAGGCGGGCAGCAGGCGCAGCGGCTGGTTCGGCTCGCCAACCATCAGGTCGTCGAGATACTGGCGAATGGCCGCCAGGGCCTGACGAACGACGGCAGGGCCGTTATCGCCGGGCAGCAGACGTCCCTCCTCGTAAGCCTTGAGCAACGCCTCCAGCGATTCAACTACCTGGGTGACACCATCCAGACCAACGATGGACAGGGCACCGTACACCTGGTGCACGTGGGTGTGGCAGAACTTCAACTGGGTGACGTCAGCGCCCGCCTCATACTGAGCCAGCGCTTCCTCGGCCCGTTGAAGCGCCAGATCGATCTCGCCCTTGACCCAGGTCAGGGGCCCCAAATCAAATGCAGTAGCCGCGTTCATAGTCTCTCGCGTTGCCTGTCAGTCCACCTTGAAACCGGCGACCGAACCCTTGAGTTCCGAAGCCAGGGCGGTCAGTTCGTCGACCGCCAGGGCGGTGCGCTGGGTACCGGCAGTGGTCTGCTCGGTTACGTGCAGGATGTCCTGCATCAGTCGCGCCACATTGGTCGCCGAATCGGCCTGGCTCTGGGTGGAGGAAGAAATGCTCTCGATCAGGTCGGCCAGATTGCGCGACACGTCACCGATCTCCGACAGCGCCTGACCGGCGGCGTCGGACAGCTTGGCCCCTTCGACCACACCCTGGGTTGATTGCTCCATGGCGGAGACAGCATCTTGGGTGTCGGTCTGAATCGTCTTCACAATCGCCGCGATCTGCTTGGTTGCCTCGGCCGAACGTTCGGCCAGTCGCTGCACTTCCTCGGCCACGACGGTGAAGCCGCGCCCCGCATCGCCGGCGGAAGCCGCCTGGATGGCGGCGTTGAGGGCGAGCACGTTGGTCTGTTCGGTAATGTCGGAAATCAGCTCCACGATTTCGCCGATCTCCTGCGAACTTTCGCCCAGGCGCTTGATGCGCTTCGAGGTTTCCTGGATCTGATTGCGAATTTCGTTCATGCCCTTGATCGAGTCCTGCACGGCCTGCGTACCCTTTTCAGCAGCCAGCAGCGATTGCCGGGCAACCTGGGCAGACTGCGTGGCGTTGCCCGACACTTCCGTCATCGACCGGGCCATGTCGAGAGCCGACTGGCCGGCTTCCTGAATTTCGCTGGACTGGCGTTCGGCTGCATCGAGCAGTTCGGCGGAAGTCTGGCGGGCGATCTCGGTTGCCGCGGTCACCCGGTTCGCCGCGTCGTTGATGCGGCCGACCAGCACGCGCAGTTCTTCAATGGTGTAGTTGATCGAATCGGCGATGGCGCCGGTGATGTTCTCGCTGACCGTGGCGGTAACCGTCAGGTCGCCGTCGGCGAGGTCACCCAGTTCATTCATCAGCCGCAGAATGGCGTCCTGGTTCTCGCGATTGACCAGTTCCGAGGCATGACGCTGGCGGTCGGCTTCAAGCGCCCGGCGGCGCGTATCTTCCAGGTAGATCCTGGCGAGCAGGGCCAGCGTGGCGAGAGCGGCGGCGACGAGCACGATCAGCAGAACGATGAATAGCGCCCGTGAAGCCAGGTTTTCCTGGTAACCGAGGGCCAGGTCGTCGGTCGCCTTCAGCAGGTTCTCGCTCTCGCGGAAAATCTGTGACCCGGCCTGCTTGGAAAGAACCAGCGGCTGCATGTTACCGAGAATGCTGGCAATGGCATCCTGGTAGCCCTTGAAAGACGCTTCAAGGGCAGTGAGTTTTTCCCGGCTATCGCCATCCGTGGTGGTCTTGCCCAGACCCTGAAGAATGTCGCGGAAGGCGTTGGTATCCTTGCCGAGCAGGAAGGCAACCTCGGGATTGATCTCGTCACCGACGCGCAGTGCCGAGGCATTCTTGGCAATGCGCTGGGTCAGCATGACCAGCTGGCTGGCCGCCGCAATATCGCGCGAAGCAGCGCCGGACTGCAGCTTGAGGGCCGCCAGCTGCTCGGTCAGGTCGAGCATCTCGGCGTTCTTGTCATCGATCAAGGCGACGCTGGTACCGAGCGCGACGAGGTTGGCTTCCTGACCGATCACCGTCTGCGCATCCGTGTCAGTCATCGCCCAGCGCTCACTCAGCGCATCAAGCTGGGGACGAACCGCGCCCGGCGAAGCGGGAACATCGACGCCGCCGATTTCGCCGCCGCTGCTGACACGGTCGAGCAGTTGGGCAAAGGCTTCACGCGATTCCTTGAGCTGGGTGAAAGCCGTGGTATTGCCCTGCAGCGCCAGCAGCGAAGCCTTGGCCAGGCGCTGGGAGAGCATGCGCATTTCACCGGCCGCCGCGACATAGGCTGTACCGTGCGTCGATTGTCGGCTGTCGAAGACGACCAGAGCGGCAATCAGCAGGATCAGCACGGCAAAAATCGCACCCAGTGTCTTCATCTGCTGAATGACCGGCTGCCCGGCGAGGAACCCGGGCAGAGCGACACCCTTGGACTCGCCGGGCATTTCGGCCGAAACGGTCATCGGGGCATAAGCAGCACCCTTGCCGCCACCCAGCTTGGGAAGTTTGAAACTGAAAGCCATGGAGATCCTCCGATTTGGGTCCTGGGCAGTACGCCCCCGGTCAGACCCCGATATTCATGAAATCATGATCGGCCAGCAGGTCGCGCACAGACAGCTTGCGCCAGATGTTGCCGTGTGTATCCGAAAAGCGCTGCGCACACCAGGGTGGGTCGTCCGCCGCTCCCGCCTCGGGAACGAAATCGTCCGGATTCTTCAGCCCGAGCATGCGGGAAACGAGCAGTGCCGCATTTGATCCGTGCTTGGAACCGATCAGCAGCAAGCGGGTGCTGGTGTTTTGCGGCGTCGGCAAGCCGCCGCGAAAGACTGAAAAATCGGTCACCGCATGCAGATTGCCGCGAATATTGGCGATGCCGGCAAACCAGGGACGCGTCAAGGGCACCGGTGCCAGTTGCGGGGCCTGGACAATCTCACCGCCATCGGCCAGATCGACCAACCAGGTCTCGCCGCCGGCCTCGATGCCCAGCCAGGAAGAACTGCCACGGCCCTGGGCGGCGGTCGTCAGACGGGCCGCGAGGTATTCCTGAAAGTCGCGAAGACTGGTTTTCTTGGCCATGGGCTCAGGGCAGAGCGGCGATTCGTTTCAGCAGTTCCTCGGGGTTCAGCGGCTTGACCAGATAATCGACAGCCCCCTGACGCAGACCCCAGATCTTGTCGGTCTCCTGCCCCTTGGTGGTACAGACGATGACCGGAATACCCTTGGTTTCCTCGTCCCGGGTCAGGGTGCGCGTGGCCTGATAACCGTTCAGACCGGGCATCACGACATCCATCAGGATCAGGTCGGGCTTGCTGGCCTTGGCCTTGGCGATCCCTTCTTCGCCACTCTCGGCCGTACTGACTTGGTAGCCGGCCTTGGTCAGCACGTCGACGGTAAAAAAGCGCTCGGTGGCAGAATCATCGACCACCAGGATGTTCTTGACGGGCATTGCTGGCTCCCTGGACTACGGTTTTGACGTTGTTTCTGCCGGCACGGCAAAGGTAGCGACCGTTTGCAGCAGGCTGTCTTTGGTGAAAGGCTTGGTCAGATACTGGTCGGAACCGACCATTCGGCCGCGCGCCCGGTCGAACAGGCCATCCTTGGAGGAGAGCATGATCACGGGCGTGGACTTGAAGCGGGGATTCTTCTTGATCAGCGAGCAGGTTTGATAGCCATCAAGGCGCGGCATCATGATGTCGCAAAAAATCACGCTCGGCTGGAGGTCGGCAATTTTGGCCAGGGCGTCGAACCCGTCTTCGGCGAGAATGACCTCGCAACCCGCTTGCACAAGGAATATCTCAGCGCTGCGCCGTATGGTGTTGCTGTCGTCTATGACCATCACCCTGACGCCACGCAATCTGGATAAATCAGCCAATTTGCCTGTCCCCTGGCCCCTGTAGGCGTAAATATTTATCGGTGCATCATACTACGGAAGTCCGCGCTAGGCACAGCCTTGCTGCCACCAACGCGCTTTTCGCTGCGCCGAGTCGGCCGAAGCCAGATTCGGATAAAATCCGCCGCATCTTACCCAATCCCTCCAGCTTCCGCCAAGGGCCTGCAGAACCATGAATCAGACCCCCGCCAATCCGCCACGCCCGCCCCAGGTGCTGGCCTTTGCCGCCAGCGACCCTTCTTCCGGCGCCGGCATCCAGGCCGACTTGCTGACCCTGGCCAGTCTCGGCTGCCATCCGCTGACTGCCATCACCGCCATCACGGTGCAGGACACGGTCGGCGTGCAGAGCGTCCATCCGGTCGCTGCCGAACTGCTTGAACAGCAAGCCCGCACCATTCTTGAAGACATGCCGGTGGCCGCCTTCAAGATTGGCGTGCTGGGCAGTGTCGAGAATGTACTGACGGTCGCCGAGATCGTCTCCGACTATCCGGAAACGCCGCTGGTCTTCGACCCGGTACTGGCGTCCGGGCGTGGTGATGAACTATCCGGCGAGGAGATCATTTCCGCCATCCGTGAAATGCTGCTGCCGCAGACCACGATCATCACCCCCAACGCACCGGAAGCGCGCCGTCTGGCGGAGAGCGACGAGGACGAGAACGAGCCCGCGCTCGATGTCTGCGCCCAGCGCCTGATCGACATGGGCGTCCAGTATGTGCTGATCACCGGCACTCATGAGAACACCCCGGAAGTCATCAACACGCTGTACGGTCCCGACGGCATCATCCGCCACGACCGCTGGGAGCGCCTGCCGGGCAGCTATCACGGCTCCGGTTGCACGCTGGCCTCGGCCATTGCCGGCTGCCTGGCCGGCGGCGCCAGTGTCGAGGATGCCGTGCGCGACGCCCAGGACTACACATGGCAAACCCTGAAGAGCGGCTTCCGCGGCGGCATGGGCCAGTTGATTCCGGATCGTTTCTTCTGGGCCCGCGAAGACGAAAACAGCGACGATGGCGAGAGCAAGAAATCCGATGGCAATTGAGTTATGCGGCCTGTACGCCATCACCCCCGAGACCACCGAGGCGGCCCCTCTGTTTGCCGGTGTTGAGGCAGCCCTTGCCGGTGGCTGCAGACTGCTGCAGTTTCGCGACAAGAGCAGCCCAATGAGCGAACGCCTCGCCCGTGGCCGCGTCCTGCGCGTGCTGACCCGCCGCCACGGCGCCCAGCTGATCGTCAATGACGACCTGGCACTGGCCGCGCTGCTCGATGCCGACGGCGTGCACCTGGGCAGCGACGACGGCAACCTGGGCGCTGCCCGCGCCATTCTCGGTCCGCAGAAAATTCTTGGCGCCTCCTGCTATGCCGACCTCGACGCGGCCCGCGCCGCCCAAGCGGCGGGCGCCGACTACGTCGCCTTCGGCGCCGCCTTTGCCTCGCCGACCAAACCCGACGCCGCCCACGCCCCGCTGGCACTTTATGCCCAGGCCAAAGCCGAACTCGCAACACCCATCTGCGCCATCGGCGGCATCACCGCCACCAATGCGGCGCCGCTGATCGATGCCGGCGTCGACCTGCTGGCCATCATTACCGATCTTTTCTCGGCGCCGGACATCGCCGCCCGCGCCGCCCAGTATCAACGTCTTTTCGAGAAAGCCCGACCATGACCACACGTAATCAGGAACTGTTTGCCCGCGCCCAGAAACACATCCCCGGCGGCGTCAATTCGCCGGTGCGCGCCTTCCGTTCGGTCGGCGGCACGCCGCTGTTCTTCAAGAAGGGCGCCGGCAGCCAGGTGCAGGACGCCGACGGCAAGTGGTACACCGATTACGTCGGCTCCTGGGGTCCGATGATCCTCGGCCACGCCCATCCTGAAGTCATCGCTGCGGTGCAAGCCGCCGTCGTCGACGGGTTGTCCTTTGGTGCACCGACCGAGCGCGAGGTCGAAATCGCCGACCTGCTGTGCGAATTGGTGCCATCGATGGACATGGTCCGCCTCGTCTCCTCCGGTACCGAAGCAACGATGAGCGCAATCCGGCTGGCCCGTGGCTTCACCGGCCGCGACATCCTGGTCAAGTTCGAGGGCTGCTATCACGGCCATGCCGATCCCCTGCTGGTCAAGGCCGGCTCCGGCCTGCTCACCTTCGGCAATCCGTCGTCGGGTGGCGTCCCGGCTGGCACTGCCGAAACCACCATGGTCCTGACCTACAACGATCCGCAGGGTTTGGCTGAAGCCTTCAAGGCGCACGGCGACAAGATTGCCGCCGTGATCGTCGAGCCGGTCGTCGGCAACATGAACCTGATCGCACCGACGCCGGAATTCCTCAAGGCGATGCGCGAAGTGACCGCGCAATACGGCGCCGTGCTCATTTTCGACGAAGTGATGACCGGCTTCCGTGTCGGCCTGAAAAGTGCGCAAGGCCTGTTCGGCATCACTCCCGACCTGTCCACCTTCGGCAAGGTGGTCGGTGGCGGCATGCCGATGGGCGCCTTCGGCGGCCGCCGCGAGATCATGGAGAAAATCGCCCCGCTCGGCCCGGTTTATCAGGCCGGCACGCTGTCCGGCAACCCGATCGCCACGGCCGCCGGCCTGGCGACGCTGAAGCTGATCCAGGCCCCCGGTTTCTACGAGGCGCTGACCGCCAAGACGAAGGCGCTGTGCGACGGCCTGATCGGCGCCGCCAGTAAGCATGGCGTCGCCTTCGCCGCGCAGAACGTCGGCGGCATGTTTGGTCTTTATTTCGCTGAGCGCTGCCCAGTCACCTACGACGAAGTGCTGGCCTGCGACAAGGAAGCCTTCAACCGCTTCTTCCATGCCATGCTCGAAGCCGGTGTCTATCTCGCGCCCTCGGCCTTCGNNACCGCTTCTTCCACGCCATGCTCGATGCCGGCCACTACTTCGCCCCGTCGGCCTTCGAGGCAGGCTTCGTCTCGGCCGCCCACAGCGATGAGGATATCGCCGGCACCGTAGCAGCGGCCGGGGCGTATTTCGCCAAGGGAAAATAGCTAGCGGCGCCGCCTGGATCAGCGATCGCAAGCCGCTGCCGCCGGCCAGCCACTGATTACATCAGGAACAGGGTAGCCAGGCCGAGAAAGATGAAAAAGCCGCCAGAATCGGTGAGCGCGGTGATCATCACCGAGCCGCCGATAGCCGGATCGGCGCCGAATTTCTGCCGCAATAGCGGGATGCCGACGCCAGCGGAAGCGGCAAGCAGCAGATTGAGCATCATCGCCGCCGTCATCACCATGCCCAGCGCCACACTGTCGTAGAGCCACCAGGCAGCGACGCCGAGCAAGCTGCCCCAGAGCAGGCCGTTGATGCTGGCAACGCCAAGCTCCTTGCGCAGCAAGCGACGCATGGCGTCGGGCTGAACCTGGCCCATGGCGATGGCGCGGACGATCATGGTAATCGTCTGGTTACCGGAATTGCCACCGATGCCGGCAACGATGGGCATCAGCGCGGCCAAGGCCACCAGTTTTTCAATCGAATCCTCGAAGGCGCCGATCACCCGTGAAGCGACGAAGGCAGTGACCAGGTTGACGGCCAGCCAGGCCCAACGGTTCTTCACCGAATCCCAGACCGAAGCGAAGATGTCTTCCTCCTCGGCCAGACCGGCGTGCGCCAGCTGCTCTTGCTCGGCCTCCTCGCGAATGTAGTCGACGACCTCGTTCACCGTCACCCGGCCAACCAGTTTGCCGTCCGGATCAACCACCGGCGCCGACACCAGATCGTAGCGTTCGAAGGCCTTGGCCGCATCCTCGGCCAGGTCGTCCGGCTCCAGTTCGACGAAATCGGTCTGCATCAGCGCCCCGACCTCGACCTCGACGTCGTTGACCAGCAGCACGTTGAGCGGCAACACGCCCTTCAGGTATTCGTTGCGATCGACGACGAACAACTGGTCGGTATGGTCGGGCAGTTCATCGAAGCGGCGCAGGTAACGGAGCACGACCTCCAGCGTCACATCCTCGCGCACCGTGACCATGTCGAAGTCCATGATCGAGCCGACCGAGTCCTCGGGGTAGGACATTGCCGCCCGCAACTGCTCGCGCTCCTCGACTGACAGGCTGCGGAAGACGTCATCGATGACGCCCTGCGGCAGGTCGGGGGCGAGATCGGCCAGTTCGTCGGCATCGAGGGTCTCGGCAGCCGCGACCAGTTCGGTGCGCTCCATCGACTCGATCAGCGTTTCACGGACGGCGTCCGAAACTTCCAGCAGAATCTCGCCATCGCGCTCGGCTTTGACCAGATCCCAGGCAATCAGGCGCTCGTCGAGCGGCAGCGCTTCAAGAATGTAGGCGATGTCGGCCGGATGCATCGGCTCCAGCTTGTGCCGGAGTTCGTGCAGGTGCTGCTTGTGCACGATGTCCTCGACCAGGTCGTGGCGCGGCCCCTCCTGCCGGTGCACCAGCTCCTCGACCAGCTTGTGCCGGGCGAGCAGGGTCTGCACCTCGGCCAGGCGCTCCTGCAGATCTTCCGTGTCAGTTAGCTGGGCTTCTTCGCTCATGGTGCGCCGCGGCAAAAGGTCCGGCATTTTAGCACCGGGTCGTTGGCAGGGCTTTTACAAAAGATCGACAACCCTGCTCACGCAGCGTTCAGGGCACTTCCGCCGAAGGCATGCGACCGAGGATGATGGCACTCTTGCGGGCCAGCCCCGGAGCGCCACGATTACGGTCGTAAAAGCGCGGATTGGGCACCATGCCGGCCAGCCGCGCCGCCTGCTCGGGGCCGAGTCGGGCAGCCGTCACCCCGTAGTAGTGACGGGCTGCCGCCTCGACGCCGAAAATGCCGTTACCCCACTCGATGACGTTGAGGTAAACCTCGAAGATGCGCTGTTTACTCCACAGGTTTTCCAGCAGCAACGTGATCACGACTTCGTTGCCCTTGCGCCACCAGGTCTTGCTCGGCGTCAGGAACAGGTTTTTCGCCAGTTGCTGGCTGATGGTCGAGCCGCCAGCAGCGAAACGTCCGCGCTTTTCGTTCTTTTCCATGGCTTTCTGGATGCCTTCCCAGTCAAAGCCTTCATGATCGACGAACTTGGCATCCTCGGCAGCAATGATCGCCCGCTTCAGATGAATCGAAATGCGGTCGTAGGGCACCCACTGCTGCTTGAGTTGCGCCTGCGGATTCTTCACCCGCAGTTCACTCAGGCGCAGGTCCATGAAGCGCGTCGTACCCGGATTGACCCAACCCCAGAACAGCACCCAGCCGAGCAGCCAGAAAAACCACAGGAAGGCCAGCCCGAGCAGTCCCAGCAACAGCCGGTTGAACCAGCGGGCCGGGCGTTTCATGTGCTGATCTGCCGGCGCAGGTCGGCAAGGACTGTCGCCGTCGGTGGGCGAACACCACGCCAGACGAAGAAGGCCTCGGCTGCCTGTTCGACCAGCATGCCGAGACCGTCGGCACACTGGACCGCCCCCTGAGCACGGGCCAGTTGCAGGAAAGGCGTTTCACCCTTGCCGTACATCATGTCGTAAGCCAGCGCCCCCGGTGCGAACAAACCAGCCGGCAGCGGCAGACTCTCGCCGGCGAGGCTGGCCGAAGTGGCGTTGATCACCAGATCAAAACTTTTGCCTGCCAGTTCGCTGAAACTGCCGCCAGAAATCGGGGCCATATCGGCAAAAACCCGGGCCAGCAGCTGCGCCTTGTCGGCGCTGCGGTTGGCGATATGCAGGGACGCCGGCCCCTGGGCCAGCAATGGGCCGATGACCCCACGGGCAGCGCCGCCAGCACCGAGCAGCAAGATGCGGCGGCCGCTCAGCGCAAAGCCAAGGTTGGTCGTGATGTCCTGTACCAGACCGGCGCCATCGGTGTTGTCGCCGAAAATGCCATCCTTGCGGAACACCAGCGTATTGACCGCCCCGGCCCGGGCGGCGCGCTCGGACAGGCGGTCGCTCAGACGATAGGCCTCTTCCTTGAACGGCACCGTGACGTTGGCCCCCTTGCCACCGCCGGCGACGAACCCGGCCACCGCCGCCGAAAAGCCGTCGACTGGCGCCAAGCGTGCCTCGTAACACAAATCCTCACCGCTCGCCGCGGCGAAGGCGGCGTGGATGGCCGGCGAGCGGGAATGGCCGACCGGGTTGCCAAAGACGCAGTACAGATCGGACATGGCGGAACTCAACGGTTGGCCGTATTGAGGGCATCGCCCTGGGTGAAGTACCAGGTGCGGGCAAAGGAAAGTACCGTCGCGCCGCCCAGCGGCTCGCGCGGAATCGGCCCAAACGGCCCGGCCATGCGCAGGATGCGCAAGGCCGCCTGATCGAGCACCTTATGGCCGGAGGAACGGGAAATTTCGGCGTTATAGATGCTGCCATCGGTGGCATTCAGTTCGACATAAATGACCACGGCGCCATACAACTTGCCCCGCGCCGCGTCGGGATAATTGAGCGTGCCGATGCGTTCGATCTTCTGTTTCCAGCCCTCAAGATAGGCGGCCAAGCCATACTCCTCGGTACGCGCACCGACGAATTTCTTGCGCGGCCGCTTGTTGTATTCCTCGGTCGTCTTGCTGATCTCGCCTTCCAGACGGGCCATCGCCCGTGCCGACTCGAGCAAGTCGATACCGGAAATCGGGCTCGCCGGCGTCGGCTGTTCGGTACTGGTCTTGCTGCTGGCAACGCTGCGCAGGCTCTTCGCCTGCGTCAGCATGGTCTGCTGGGCCGACTCCAGCTCCTGGATGCGCCGTTGCATCTGCTGCAGATCGGTGGCGCTGGTCTGCTGCGGCGTCGGCGGCAGCGGCGTCTTCACCCGGCGGTTCTCGTCGGTGCTGCCACCGCCGTCGAGATTGGCCTGGGCCAGTGCCTGGGCATCGGTCGGCTTGCGCGCCGACTTGGCATTGACCAGGATGATGTCGAGCGCCTTTTCACGCAAGGCGTTGGAGGCGTCGGGAAACTGGAACTGGATCAACAGCAGCAGGCCATGCATGGCCAGCGAGATGCCAACCGCCAGCCACAAACGCCGGTCCGTACGGCCCGCCGGCTGCCAGTTCAGCGTCGCTGCACTCACTGCTCCTCTTCCTCCAGAGCCTCCGCCGGCACGCTCTCACCAAGCAGGGCGAGGAAACGGCAGGTCAGTTCGGGGGCCAGCAGGTCGATGGTCTCCACCGTCAGATGCACGCGCTGGCCTTGCGGCAGGTCGGCGGGCAGTGACGGCACGCGCAGCAGCAGCGGCAGGTGGTCCAGCTTGACCAGTTGCTCGCGACGCACGGTCGCGTCGATTTCCGTGACTCCGTGCTGCTGTAGCCAGCGCAGGCACCAGTAGCGTTCCATCAGGCGCTGGAAATCGGCGTAGGCGGCATAGGTCTGCTCGAAATCGCGCATCGCCGCGAACAGCTCGGCCGACTTCTGGGCGAAAGCCGGCGGCTCGCCCTGCAGACAGGCGATCAGCTGCCACTGGTTAACCAGGTCGCAATAGCGGCGCAGCGGCGAGGTCATCCAGGCGTATTGCGGCACGCCGAGGCCTTCGTGCGGCAGCGGCGAGGTGGTCATCCTGACCTTGCCCTGTGTCTGGGCCCGGTACAGGCAGGCGATGTTCTTCTCGGCAAGCAGGCCGCCCCAGGTCGAGTTGGCGACGATCATCAGTTCGGCGACCAGCTTGTCGAGCGGGCTGCCGCGCTTGCGTTCGCTGATTTCGACCAAACAGGCATCCGGCTCGGCCAGGTCACCTTCGATGGCGAAGTTGTAGTCGTTGATGCCCTGCATCGCCGACGGCTTGCCGCGACGGCCTTCGCAGGCATTGGCGAAATGCCACAGGTGCAGCAGTTCGTTCTTGAACGGCATGTCGGGCAGCGGGCCACCAACCGTTTCCGCGTTGAACCACGGTTCGACTTCGTGATGACGCAGATTGGCGGCGATATGCACCATCTCCAGCCGCGACTCGTGGCTGAGGATTTCCAGCGAGTCGCTGACCGTCAGGTACAGCGACACCGCCGGACAATCGACACCGCCGGCCAGCGTGTAGTTCTGGACCACGGCATCGGGCAGCATGGTGATCTTGTTGCCCGGCATGTAGACCGTGGACAAGCGGGCGCGGGCGATGCCGTCGAGCGGCGAGCCGTGTTCGATGGCCAGCCCCGGCGCCGCGATGTGGATGCCGATGCGCGAACCGATGCCGGGCAGCTTGACGACTGACAGCGCGTCGTCGATTTCGGTGGTGTGCGCATCGTCAATCGAGAAAGCGCGCACGTCGGCGCGCGGCAGGTCGGTCGGCAGACGCGGCGCCTCAAGGACAGGGAAAGCGGTGCCCTTGGGGAACTGTTCATGCAGGAAGCGGCGGTAGTGCAGGTGATAGGCCGACTTGATGGCGCCGCACTTGAACAGCAGTTGCGCCGCCGAGAGACCACTTTCACCGCAGGCCGTCTCGAAGGCCTTGGTTTCCGGCTTGTTGCGGTCCGGCGCGTAAAGCAGGGCGTCGGTCAGCGCGCCGATTTCCGGCGGCAGGCGGAACTCCTTCAGCTCGGCGAGCCAGCCTTCCATCGTGAGCGCTTGCTGACGCTTTTTTTCAAGACTGGCCAGAGCAGCTGCGAGAATGTCTGCAGGCGCCTTGCGGAAGCGGCCCTTGCCCTTGCGGTGGAAATAGACGGGCGCGGCGTGCACGGCAAGCAGCACCGCCGTCGCTTCGAGCGGGCTGGGCTCATGTCCGTAGTAATCACGGGCAAAATCCAGAAACGAAAATTCGCCATCGCTGACGCACTCCCAAAGGAAATCGGCTTCAATCTCTTCGGCCAGCGGCGTCGCCTGCTCCAGAAGGTGCGCCGCCGAGGGCTTTTCGAAACGCAACAACACCGTCGCCGCCTTGATCTTGCTGCGCTTGCCGGAGGGCATTTCGACCTGCAAGGAGCTGTCGTTGTCGGCCATGACGGTGCCGGCCTTGAAGCCGCCGTCTTCTTCAAACAATACATTCATCGGCGGATTATAGCCCGGCGAATTCAATGAGTTGCGGGACCAACTCGGGAAAGCGCGTGAAGCTGTGGTCGCCGCCCTCGAAGACGCTCTGCCGGCAACCGAACCAGAAGTCCTGGGCGTGGTGGTAATCGAGCACCTCGTCGCCGGTTTCCAGCAGCAGCCAGTAGCGCGCCGGGGTCGGCGTCACCACCTGCGCCAGCAACTGCCGGGCGTGTTCGGCGGTGAAGTCGAAGCGCTCACCGCTGTGAAAATTGGCGTGCTCGCCGATGAACTTGTCGGCATCAAGGCGGGCGATGGCGGCCGGGTTGATCAACACCGCCGGCAGATCGTACTTCTCGGCCAGGTAACTGGCGTAATGGCCGCCGAGCGACGAGCCGATCAGTGTCACCAGCCCGCTGGTCTGCTCGATCAGACGCGAGACGTCGGCCATCGCCACATCCGGCACCGGAGACAGCTGCGGACAAACAAATTGCCCGGCCAGCCCGCGGCGGGCCATTTCCTCGGCCAACAGCTGCGACTTCCAGGAGGCCGGCGAGGAACCGAAACCGTGCAGATAGAGGATCAAGCCGCCCACTCGACCCAGCCCATCTGCGCCGTCAGCAGGACGATCACGCCGAAAACGATGCGGTACCAGGCAAACACGGTGAAATCATGGTTCGAGATATAGCGGACCAGCGCCTTGACGCTGAGCATCGCCGCCACGAACGAGGCGACGAAACCGACCGCAAACACTGGCGCATCTTCCAGTCGGAGGATCGCCCAGTTCTTGTAGACGTCGTAAACGGTCGCCGCGAACATCGTCGGGATGGCCAGAAAGAAGGAGAACTCTGTCGCCGTCTTGCGCGACAGGCCGAAGATCAGCCCGCCCATGATCGTCGCCCCCGAGCGCGAGGTTCCGGGAAACATCGCCAACGCCTGGGCAAAACCGACCTTGAGCGCATCCGGCCAGCGCATTTCGTCGACGCTGTTGATCCGTGGCTGGTACACCTTGCGTTCGATATAAAGAATCAGGAAACCGCCGACGATCAACGCCCCGGCCACCGTCAGCGGATTGAAAAGATAGGCCTTGATGGTGCTGTGGAACATCAGCCCGAGCACCGCCGCCGGCAGGAAACCAACGATCAGCAAACCGACAAAACGCTGCTGGATCGGATCGGAGCGCAAGCCGCCGGCGACCTTGGTGATCCGCTCGCGGTACAGCCAGCACACCGCCAGGATGGCCGCCAGCTGGATGACGATCTTGAACACCTTGCTCTGCTCGTCGGTGTAGTTGAGCAGGCTGCCGACAATGATCAGATGACCGGTCGACGAGATCGGCAGAAATTCGGTCAGTCCCTCGACGATGCCGAGGATCAGGGCTTTCAGGAGAAGAATCGGGTCCATGCGGGAAGCTCTATGACAAGAGCGCGCATTCTACCCTTCCGGACAAGTCATTTCTTCGAGCGACTGCAGCCAGCGCAAGGCCTGCTGGCGCGAGTCGCCACACATTTCGGCCGCTGGCTGCAGGCCGGAACAGCAAGCCGGGCGTTCCGGCTGGCCAAAGATGCGACAGCGCAGGTCGCGGTCCAGATGCCGGCAGGGAACACCGGCCGGCTTGGCCAGCGAGGAAATCGACGGGGCGATGCAGCAGGCGCCGCAACCGGGGCGGCAGCTCATCGTGAGCGGGGATTCTTGCATCCCGCCATTGTCGCAGATGCCTTGTCGGCACATGGCGAAACAGCATGCGCCAACGAAAACCGCCGCCCGTTGCGGGGCGGCGGCAAACTGCTGCTGATTAACTCAAAAGCGCTACATCAAGCGCCGCGCATCGGTCGCGTGCCATCACCAGCCGGACCACGCGGACCATCGCCACGCTGACGCGGACGATCCTTCAACTCAGCCAGCTGCTTACGCTGCTCGGGTGTCAACACATCGAACACCTGGCGTTCGGTCTTGGCACGATTCAAAGCCATTTCCCCCATGGCCGCAGCGGCGGCATTGGCCAGCTCCTTGGCCTTGGCCTCGCTGAAGTCAGGCGCGGCGGTCAAGTCGCGCAGATCGCTCTGCGCCTTTTGCATCGCCTTGGCCGTGTTGCGCATGGTCGGCGCCTGGGCGTGCATGATGTCAAAAATGCGGTCGCGCTGCGCCTCGGTCAGATCGAGACGCTTCAAATAACGCGGCATGACATCGCCGCTCATGCCGTGATGGCCGTAGCCGGACTTCATGCCCATGCCGTCACAACCGCCATGCGTCATGCCCTTTTGACCGCCAAAAGCCGAGGCCGTCAGGGGCACGGCCAGCGCCACGGCGGCGGCGGCGGCGAAACGCTTGAGGTGCAGATGAGAGATGGTTTTCATGATTGTTCCTTTCTTGCGGTTAGCCACCCCGACCCGGGCTGGCGACAGAACGAATACTCCTCCCGAACACCGTAAAGAGGGGTTACTGAGCTGTAAATGAACGTAAAACGGGTAACTGGATATAGTTGGCCACGACTATTCATGCCGCAGCGCTTCGATCGGATCGAGCCGTGCCGCCCGTCGGGCCGGTACATAGCCGAATATCACCCCGATTGCCGCGGAAAAGACGAAAGCGGTCAGGTTGATCGACGGATTGAACAGGAAAGGCATGTTCATCACGCCGGACAGGCCGAGGCAGGCAAAGAATGCCAGGGTGATGCCGAGCAGTCCGCCGAGGGCGGAAAGGACCACTGCTTCGATGAGAAATTGCAGCAGCACTTCGTTTTCCAGGGCGCCGATGGCCAGGCGGATGCCAATTTCCCGGGTTCGCTCGGTGACCGAGACGAGCATGATGTTCATGATGCCGATGCCGCCGACGAGCAGACTGACCGCGGCCACGGCACCGAGCAGCGCAGTCATCGTGCCGATCGTGCCGGACAGGGTTTCGGCTATCTGCTTGGTGTCCATGAGGTTGAAATTGTCATCGGCGTTCTCGGCCAACTTGCGCCGTTCGCGCATCAGACTGCGGATTTGCGCCATGGCCTGCGTCGAATTGACCCCATCGCGCAGCGAAATCATCAGCGACGACACGTCCAGACTGCCGGTCAGCCGGCGCTGGGCGGTGCGCAGTGGCATCAGTACCGTGTCATCCTGGTCCATGCCCATCGCGCCCTGTCCCTTGGCAGCCAGCACGCCGATCACCTCGCAATCGAAGGTCTTGACGCGAATCGCATTGCCGAGCGGACTCTGGGCTCCGAACAGTTCTTTCCTGACGGTATTGCCAATGATGCAGACGGCTTTGCCGGCACGTTCCTCGTCGTCGGTAAAGGCTCGCCCACCGGCCAGCTTCCAGTTGCCGGCGATCAGGTAGGCATTGGTCGTGCCGCTGACCGTGGACGACCAGTTCTGCGTCCCGGCAACCAGCGTCACCGCGTTGCCGACGACCGGTGCCACAGCCTGCAGACCGCTGATCTGCTGACTGATGGCGTCGACATCGGCCAGCTTGAAATTCGCTGCCCCGGCGCTGTCGCGTCCCGGCCCCAGGCGTTGGCCCGGACGCATCATCAGCAGATTGCTGCCGAGGCTCGATATCTGATCGGAAACCATGCGCGTCGCGCCGTTGCCGAGCGTCACCATGGNNCGGCGGCGACGCCGATGACGATGCCGAGGACGGTGAGGAAGGAACGCATCAGGTTGCGGCGGATTTCGCGCAGCGCCAGTAGCAGGGCATTCAGCAGCATGTGCTGGCCTCCGTCCGGCTATCCTGCGCCACCAGGCCATCGACGAAATGCACGATGCGTCGCGCATAGGCCGCCATGTCCGGCTCGTGGGTGACCATGA